>CAJWHT010000080.1 GCA_913041495.1 uncultured Desulfobacteraceae bacterium
GTCGCGGTCGCGTTCGGCGACGAATCTTGTTGCTGCCGCTGCTGCGGGAAATTCGTAGAATACTATTGTGTACTAAGTGGAGTATTGTTTAAAAAATTCGATTGCACATGGACTACTCACAGGACGCGAACGCATCAGCGATGGGCTTCTTCGAATGGATCCCCAACGGGGGCTTCGAGGTCATCCGGCCAGCCGATCAACTTGTTCGTATGCTTCCTCCCTTCTTCCTCCATACGTAAAATTGACAAAGACTTCTGAGTTGGTTCCGGCGGCGGGCGAGTAGCCTCCAGGAGCGCGCTGCGCAGCTCCTTGACTACACTCCTGAACAAGGCTTTGGGGCGAATGTAATCACCATCCATCACACGTTCACAAGTCTCCAGACCGCCGAGGGACAAAATGCGCCGTGCCGCCGCGGGAACATGCCGCGCCAGGTGCTTCATGACGTCGCACACATGATCTGCGATCATGGTGGCCTCGGACATCTTGCTGAGACCCCAGGCGATGATGGGGGTGTCCGGGTCCAACCGACTAATGGTAGTCCACATGACATCCGGCGGCAAAAGGTATATATGGATACGATGCGCCGCATAGCAGAAACAACGCATGTAGTCCCACACCCGTGTGCACTGCCTATCACGAAGGCTGCCGTCCTCCCTTCGCATGCACGAAAGAAGCGCCCAGAGCCCTGTGAGCACCGCGTCGCGCCATTGAAGCAGGTGCACCCGCTCGGCGGCCAAGATTGATTTCATGTGGCCGTCGTCGCGCACGGTCACGACGCCATCGGCCAGTGCATTCACGGTCGCTACCAACCGCGCCCGTCTGAACGCCTCCCATATGGCCGGAGCAAAACCGGCGGCGGAGAGCAGCCACAGGCGCGTCTGCGTCGGCACGACTTCATCCCCATCATATCCGAGCCCCGAACTATCGGGCTGTAGAAATGCTTCCAGGAATTGCCCCAGCCATTCCGGCGCGTGTCGCACTAATTTGTCCGGTGCACGTCGCAAGATTTCCACGACAGCAGCTGCCACCGTGGTGAAGCACTCGCAACGAGGTCTTGGGACGGTTACAGGACCGTCGAGGCGACAGTAAGACGCCATATCTATAACAAACGGCATGCAATGGTTGGGTCCGTTTCCTTGCTCATCGTCGTCGGACTCGAAGTCCGGGGTTCCTGCCTCGCCCACCATTGACAACGGCCTCACGCGCAGGAGCCGGAACCAGGGGCGCCGCGGCTGGGAGGCGTAGAACGAGTCCGCCCGCGCCATGGCGTCCTGCTGCGCCTTGGACATGGCTTTCCAGTAATCCATGTTCACGGTGACCATGTTCAGGGGGAAGGCGTAGTTAATGTTGGTAAAATGATCCAGGACTTCCCAGAACTTCCCGTTTTTGGTGGATTCGGCAGAGGTGAGAACGGAGTCGATCATACCGGTTCTAAGAGATGAGTACACTTCACCCCAGGGCAGGGACAGGGGGGCGCCGCCCAGTTCCCTTAAGAAGTTGGCACCGTTTTTATCGTAGGTACGGGTTTTCAGCCCCTTAAGATCGGCAGTGGCGGCCACCGCTTTTTTGGTTACCAGTCCGGACGGGGGCCAGGGTGCTGCGTAGAGGAACTTTTGGTTCCATTTGGCGCAGGCTTTTTCATACAGGGGTTTGGAGTCGTTGTAGAGCGCCTTTGCCTCTTCAAAAGAACTGGCCAGTCTGGGCAGGGAGCTTAAGCCGAAAACATGCTCGGAACCGGAAACAACCCCCATGAGGATATCGCTCATGGGAAGCTGGGCATCCTTCACGGCCTTGAGCAGCTCAGGCCCCTTGAATCCCAGGCTGCCGCCGGGATGAACCGTGATATCCACATTGCCGTCGGAATACTTTCTTGCCAGTTCGGCAAAGTTCATGGCACCCACGGTGTGAAAGCTTGTGGAACCATAGATGGCGTTCAGATCAAGCTTCATGGCGTTTCCCGCCCATGCCGGCGCTGCCGCCATAAGCACTACGAGGATAATCATTAGACTTCTTTTAAAGTTACGCATTGGAACTCTCCTTTGTTTAGGTGGTTTACTTGATTTTTTTATGTTTCGCCCCGCAGGTGCTGATGCACGTCAGGGCAGCCTCTCATAAAGTATCCTGTGGGATGCCTCCTCTTTAGTATTCGCTAAACCTGAAGCATATATTTTTCTATCCGCTGACAAAAAACCGGATCATCAAAAAAAGCCTTGCCCATGGCCGCCCATGTTTTTGCCTGCAGATCCATTTTCTTTAATTTTTCAAACGCGTTGGTCTGCTGCATGTAGATCTCATGTGCCGTTTCCAGGGAAACGGATTCAAACCGGATGCGGTTGCCCGGCACCGCCTGGGCCAGCCGCGGAATATCAGATGAGATCACCGTGGCAGCCTTGGCATATCCCCCCACGGTCTGCTCTGCCAGCAGGATGATGGGCTGGCCGTCCTCGGGCACCTGGACCCCGCCGGGAAGGCTGGGTTCCGAAATGATGCTTTTGGGCATACCCGGTTTCCGCGTGACAGCCTCCCCCTGAAGCCGATACCCCATCCGGTTGGCCTTGTCCGTCACGGTAAAGGGCACATTGAAAAAGGTGTCCAGGTCAAAGAAATTGTCCTGGGGACCGGGAATGGCCCTGAGGACGATCTCGGACGGATATGCCGGAATCAGGTCTTCGGGGATGGCTTCAGGTATATCGGAAAGGCGGCCCTTACCTCTTGCCAGTATATCCCCGGCCTTAAGTATGCCGCCGTCCATACCACCGATCCTGGCACCGGTATAGGTAGACCGGCTGCCCATGACCAGGGGGACGTCAATACCGCCGCTCACCGCAAGATATGTCCTGCATCCCGTTGCTGCCCCACCCAGATGAATCCTGTCCCCCGGCGTCACCCTATGGGTGGACCAGGCGGCGCAGGGAGTGCTGTTAATGGTCATTCCCATATCCGCACCCGTTACCGCCAGGCAAAAGGTGTCCAGGGCTTCCATCTGCCCGCCCATGAAGGTGAACTCCAGGACGGCGGCATCCGGATCATTGCCCACCAGCAGGTTGGCAATGTCGCCGGCATGCCGGTCCAGCATGCCGCAGGGAGGCACCCCGAACTGCTGTAATCCGAACCGTCCCCGGTCCTGGACCGTGGTAAAAGGACCCGGACTTATTATTTTCAGGGCCTTCACCGGTTCTCCTCCTTCAGCGACACAAACTCATCCATGGAAACCGCCCTGAACTTCAGCAGGCTGCCGGCCTTCAGGAGAATGGGATTCTCCCTGTCCGGGTCGAAGAGCTTCACCGGGCACTGGCCGATGAGCTGCCAGCCGCCGGGGCTGGCGATGGGGTAGATGCCGGTCTGGTTGTTGGCGATTCCCACGGACCCTGCCGGCACGTGGGTGCGGGGCGAACTGAGCCTGCCGGTGTGCAGCCGTTCGTCAAGCCCACCCAGATAAGGGAACCCGGGGGTAAAACCGATCATATAAACAGGATAAAGGGGCTTCGTATGGATATCCACCACCGCTTCCGGGGTCAGGCCGTGAACTTCGGCCACATGCAACAGGTCCGGCCCCAGGTCCGGGTGATAGCACACCGGCAGCTCCACAACTTCGGGTTCCGGCAACGACTCGTCGTCCAGGCCGTCGTTCATGGCCGTAAGTTCCGGGATCAGGATGTCGGGGCAGGTCTCTGCGGGGTCATAGACCAGGATCAGGGAACAATAGGTGGGAATGATTTCCTCAACCCCTTGCGGAAGCTCCCTTGACAGGTGAGATGCCATGGCCCGGATTCGTGCATTGATCCCAGGATCAATGGTTTCCCCGAAGGCCATCAGCAGTCCCCGGTCTCCGGCCAGCCGGAATTCCGGAGTGTCGTACAATGGATATTCTTTTGGGGGATTTTGTGTACGATTCATCTGCCTGACACCCTCAATGAGGACCCTTTTTTTCAATAATTACAATAACAATTTAAATATACTTGGCATATACAAAAGTTTTTTGTCAAGTATATTTTGAATATTTTTTATTATATATTTATTTAATCACTCATGGGTTTAACAGCAATCCCGTCTCCCTCCAGCCGTGACCGGATTTCTTTCACCAGATCCACAGCAGCCTGGTTGTCCCCGTGAACGCAGAGGGTCTGCACCTCCAGTTCAATCCGGGACCCGTCACTGGCAATCACAAATCCCCGGGCCATGTCCAGGGCGCGGGCGGCCACAAGTTCGGGATCGGAAATCACGGCACCGGGCAGACTCCGGGGAACCAGGGTCCCCTCCGGGGTGTAGGCACGGTCCGGAAAGGCTTCAAACACTACCTTGAGCCCCAATTCCTCTCCCATCTGGCGCATGGTTTCCCCCTTTTTACCTGCCAGGGCCACAAAGCGCAGTTCCGGGTCCAGGCCGGTGATGGCTTGGGCCACGGCCCTTGCCGTGTCAGGGGACTCCACCGCATCCAGATACAGGGCACCGTGGGGCTTGACGTGCTGCAGACGGACGTCGTGGACCCGGCAGAAGGCCTGCAGCGCCCCGATCTGGTAGGTCAGGTAATGGCGGATCTCTTCGGGAGTCAGATTCATTTTCCGGCGGCCGAACCCCATGAGATCCGGATACCCGGGGTGGGCGCCGGCCCCCACGCCGTGGGCTTTGGCCGACCGGACGGTGGTGTCCATCACCAGCGGATCGCCGGCATGCCAGCCGCAGGCGATGTTGGCCGAGGTGATATAGGGCATCACCGCCTCGTCCATACCGATGGTATAGTTGCCGAAGCTTTCGCCCATGTCGCAGTTCAGATCTATTGATTTCATAACCACTCCTAACTGTTGAACGTACCGTTTATCATGACACCATAAAATGGATGATCCGTTTTCTGAAGGTCTCGATGTGTGCCTGGAGAAGCTGCTTCACCCCGTGGATGTCCTTTGCCTCAAGCCGTGCGATCAGCTCGTCATGCTCCGCCACAACGCTGTCGTAATGGCTGTCCAGACTCTGGTCCGGAGCGATTTCCGTATTAAAGGAAAGATAGGACAGCCGTTTGGCTTCGCTGCGCACATCATGGGTGGCCCTTATGAGAAACTCGTTTTGGGAGGCCCCTGCAAAATCCATATGGAACTGATGGTTCGCCTCCACCATCCCCAAAAGGTCGCCCTCCCGCACCGTTTTCTCAATGAGCTTGTTGCTCTGCTTCATCTTCTGTATGGCCAGGGTACAATTCTTTGTTGCGGCGATATCCGCCACCCCGAACTCAAATATGCTCATGGACTCGAACATGGCTTTGGTATTCTGAAGGGTGATGGGCCGGACAATAACCCCCTTGTTGGGGTGAGACTCCACCATCTTTTCTCCCTGGAGGCGGACCAGGGCCTCGCGGACCGGGGTCCGGCCGATCCCTAAATCCGCCATGAGCTGGCTTTCCTCCAGATGCTGGCTGGGCTGGTATTCCAGGCTGATAATCCGCTGGACGATGGCTTCGTAGGCGACAATCGCCAGGGGCTGCTTCGGTGACTTTTCAGTTCTGTGCTTTGATTTCATGGCAATCCTCGGGTTCACGCGTAGCTTAAGTTTCTACGTTTATAGTAACTGAATTATCCCCAATCCTATAAAAGAATAAAATATATATCAAGTATATTATTCTCCAACCATACCGTGTGCCACAAACATATTTTCCGAGGCAAAAGCACCTGGTTTACCCAACGCGGAACGGATGCGCGAAAAGACAGCCGCTGTCTCGTCATCCCAATCGTTACACCGTTTGAGATGCTGCTGCTTGAACCCGAAAACGATGTCGAAAAAAAGGGCCGGTCCCAGCATCTGGGTGGTCACCGGCACCACATCCAGCTGAATGTCTGAAAACCCCGTGGCATCAAAAAAACCCAAAAGCTTTCTCCCCACGTGGCGGTCTCCGCCTGAGGCCGCCTGGGCCCTGGCCACCCGGCGTTCCACCGCCCCCCACTCCGGTGCCACAGGATGGATGAAAATCGTACCGTCATCCACATCCAGGATGCAAACGATCCCGCCGGGACGGGTGACCCGTTTCATTTCCTCCAGGCAGACCAGGGGATCGGGAATGTGCTGGAACAGGAGGCGGGCATATGAAAAATCCGCATGGTTGTCCGGCAGGGGAATGGCCTGGGCGGTGCCCGGATGAAATGTGCACCTGCCGGGGCATTGTTCCTTCGCCCGTTCTTCCGCCAGGTGCCGTAGCCTGTCTTCCGGCTCCACCCCGTGAATCCGGCTGCCGGGAAAATGGCGGGCCAGAATCATCGACGTTACCCCGGGGCCTGACCCCAGGTCCAGGATGCAGTCACCGTCGGTCAGCCCGATTTTCCTTAAGGTTGCCACTTCCAGGGCTTCCGCCACCCGGGCCTGGCGGGTCAGCCTGTCCAGTTCCCCTTCCCGGTCGGAAAGAGAGGCATAATGATAGGACTCTCTCCGGTTGACGGCATGCCGTACCGACTGTGCCTGGTGACGGGCCGGCCGGTGAACCCGGGTATCGGGCCGGACCTTTTGGGACAGGTGCTCCGCGAGGACGGTATTGGCCGCCTCAACCCGTTCGGCCAAGATTCCCAACAGGTTCCGGTACAGAATCAGGGCACGTTCCCTATCTTTTTCTGCCAGGCGGTCCATCAGCCGTCCCGGCAGCAGGAGCACCTCGCTTTCCGCCAGAGAAACAATAACGGTCCGGGTCCGGCCCCGGCCAAGGGCGGTCTGCTCCCCGAAAGGTTCCCCCGGCTGGACCACATAGACAAAGTGGGGATCTGATACATCCCCCACCCCGATCCCCAGTGATCCGCTGATCAGGATGCCCATGGCCTCTTCACCGCCGCGGCCGGTCTGTAGTGCTTCATGCTGGGCCAAACGGATTCTGGGCATCTGCTTCAGCAGTCCTTCCACAGCCTCCGGTGAAAAGCCCTGGAACAATTTCATTCCCGACTCCTGCTGCCCCGCAGGTGACGCATGGGCCAGCCTGGCCCAGAGGTTGCGGGTACTGATGTCGGAAATCTCAGGCCCCGTAAACATGGGAAAGGAACCGGAGAGCAGGCCCGCAGCCCACCCCCTGTCATTGCAGTCCGGCGGCAGCAGGGCGTGCAGGGGGCTGCCGGCCCGTTCCAGATATTCCCTGTCGTTGATGCAACCGACAAGAGGAACCTGAAGCTGATCCTGAAGCTTGAAATTGGGCAGGTAAGGACGAAGGCCGATCCGATAGTAAAGGCTTACCAGGTTCAACCGGCAATGACACACCGCCACATTGGCACGGTTTTCAAACAGGGTGCGGAAAAGATCGGCCAGCAGCAGGGAAATCACCGTCCCCCCGCGGTGGGCCGGGGATATGGCCAAATGGGAAATCAGCACCACGTTTTCCGGGTTGAACAGGTTGCCCAGATTGTCCAGGCCCAGGCACTCCCGCAGGGCCTGATCAGGCAGCCCGTCAGAAAGACGGTTTGTCCTGACGCATCCCGCGATCTGCCCCTGGTTGTCCAGGGCCATGAAATGGGTGGCACAACGATCCAGGCTGTCTTTTATCTCCCGGGTGTCATGATCGGTGCCGGGCAACTCCCTGTCTGACTCCCGGGTCCAGATACGGTAAAGAAAACGGTATAGACGGTGGCGGTCTTCACTGTCCGCCGGATGACTGATGATGATTTGCATGGGGAACTCCTTTATATGACGGGTATCCCACAGGGTCCCGTAGTGAAATGATACCGACATCCGGCCGTTTTAGATGACCGGAAAGTATCGATGAAATATCCACAAAGCAGAAGACAAGAAAGATGGCGCGTTATATGAATGTGTGGAATTAAAAAAAGTATACGGGATCAGGGGGCGGGGGTCAAGACAAGGGCGCTTTGTCCTGACAACCCGGGACCGGGTCTAATTTTTCCCTGAACACATGCACGGCCTCCGGCGATACATACACCCGAATGCCGCTGCCATGGGACAGATTATACTGCCGTATATACCGCCTGGGCCAGACGGCCTCAAATTGAAGGCCGCCTGAATCCAGACCCACCCGGATAAACATGCCGTGGTTATCTATTCCGGTAATGGTTCCCCGCAGCCGGTTCCCCACCGGTTCGCTCCCAACAGGCACATCCCCTTCGGGTTCGGGGACAATATCCTCCGGGCGGATACCCATATACCCGAAAGGAAAGGCAGGCTGATTTGCTGTCCTCAAGGACACGTCTGATCCTTCCACCGTCACCCGTCCTTTACCCACTTTCACCGGCATCAGGTTTGCCATCCCCACAAACCGGGCTGTGAAAAGATCACAGGGCTTTTCAAACAGGATATTGATATCCCCGGTCTGGCAGATCCGCCCCTGGTGAATAACAGCGCCACGGTCGGCCAGGTAGATCACATCATCAAAATTATGGGACACCATAACGATGGTCATATCCATTTCCCTGTGGATACGTTTGAGAAGTTCTTTGGCTTCCCCGTGAAATACGGGGTCCAGGGCGGACAGGGGTTCGTCCAGGAGAAGGACGGAAGGGTTCAGGATCAGGGCGCGGGCCAGGGCTGTCCGCTGCTTTTCACCGCCGCTCAGGTTGTGGGGCCTGCGGTCGAGAATACGGCTGAGCCCTAAAATATCCGATAAGTGTTCCAGCCGGTTTTGCGCCTCATCCCGGCTGATGCCGTGATACCGGGTGCCGTAGAGGATATTCCCGGCCACATCCAGATGTGGGAAAAGTGCGAAGTCCTGATATACGATGGCAAGGCCCCGCTTTTCCACCGGAACCCGGTCCATGTCAGTGCCGTTGAACAGAAGCCGCCCTGACGTAAAGGGCATCAGGCCGAGCATGCCCTCCAGCAGAAGGGATTTTCCCGATCCCGTGGGGCCGATCACTGCGAAAAAATCATTCTCCCGGATGGTGAGATTGATATTCTCCAGGGCAAACCCAGGCAGGGTGAGACTGATATTCTCCAGTTCTATGAGGCCGGGTTGTATCATATCACCTCTGGTACTGCACCGCAGACCGGGACATCATTCTTAGCGCCACGAACAGCAACAGGGACAGGGCTATCAGCCAGACTGCCACCGGCTGGGAGTATTCCAGGCCAAAGGCGGTGAACCGCTCGTAGATCATTACCGGTGCCGTCATGGGATGATAGGCCACAATGACAATGGCGCCGAATTCGGAGATGGCCCGGGCCGTGCACATGATGATGCCAAGCACCATATGCCGCCAGGTCAGGGGCAGGGTGATCCGCCGGAAAGTGTCCCAGGTGCCGGCCCCAAGGGTTCTGGAGGCATTCTCAAGGCGGGCCGGCACACTTTCAAAGCCGGCCTTCACCGTATTGACGTAAAAAGGCAGCCCCACAAAGAGAAGCACGGTGATGATACCGGTGGGGGTGCCCATGATCTGAACCCCCATGTCGGCCAGAAACCTGCCGAAAGGATGGGTCCTGCCGGCAAGGCTCAGAATGGCGATCCCCACCACCGGATGGGGAATCATGACGGGCAGGTCGATGATACCTTCGATAAGTTTCTTTCCCGGGAAGGTTCTTCTGGCCAGCAGATAGCTCAACGGCGTCCCAAGGACGAAAGCCAGGAGGCCGGCTGAAAGGGAAAACCCCAGGGACCGGGCGATTGCCAGCATCACCTCCCGGTCCTTCAAGGTGTTAAAAAGCATGGCAACCGTAGGCTCCCGGGCCATCTCGATCAGGGGCAGTGTGAGCAGCAGGATCACGGGCAGGCTGAACCCCATGAAAAACAGGCCCATGCCGTCTGTTTTCGCCCGATTCAAAACGCTCATTCTTCCACCACCAGGCGCTTAAGGGATTCCGGCAGCTTAGCGACCATTTCCCCGGAAGGCACCCTGGCCGGACTAAGGACCGGTTGCCCCGTCTCTTCCAGGATTTTCAACCCATGATCCGCAGATAACAGAAAGGCAAGGAAGGCCTCTGCCGCCTCTGGATTCGGGGCATTCCTCACCAGGGTTACGCCGTAAGTGCAGGGTTTTCCGGTGATGGTTCTCCCGCTGCCCGGGGTGTTGCCTGACACCACAACTTTCGCTTGTTTATAAAAATCCTCATATTTGTAATTTCCCAGGTTCATCCGGTCATCCAACGGTACATATCTCAGGCCGTGCTGAAGGGCCACGGAAAGGTATTCCCAGGCATAATCCATATGCCCGGTTTTAAGCAGGCTGACCAGTTCCACGGATTTGGGCCGCACATTTCTCCGGGGCCGGTTTGAAAGGAGCCTGTCGTATAGGCCGGGCCGGTTGTGGAACTTTTCTGCCAACTGAATCACCATGAGGCTGCGATAGCCGCAGGGATCAAGATCCGGATCGGAATGCCCCCATGCCACCCCGGGTTTTGAGAGGATTTCATACCAGTTGGATGCGTTCACCATATCCGCATCCCGACTGTGATCCGTGTAGCAGAGCACCATCTGGTTGGCGGCGAACCGGATGTTCCATTCGGCAAACCCTGGGATAAGGACGTTGTCGATCACTTCATAATCCGCGGATGCCAATATATCCGCAGGTTTGCCCACCTGGGAAATCAACCGGGCCATCTTGGTGCTGCCCCCGGCTTCCCTGAGCACATCCACGTGGGGATACCTGGCCTCAAAGGCCTTTTCAATGGCGGCAAAGGGAACCGTGAGGCTTCCTGCATGAAAAACGATTAACCGGCCGGCGGGGGCGGCCAGGCTCAGGATGGGAATGGTTACAATAATAAGAATCGAAATAAATGTAAGGACCTGGGCTCTCATCTGTCTCCTTTTCTTTGGGTCTTCAAAAGAAAAGGAGCAATATATAAACCAGCCAAACCGCTTCATGGAAACTTCTTAGATGCAAACGCACCAAAAGGGCTTGTTCCGTGGGTGTCCGGGACCGGAGAAAAAATGATTTCATTATAGGCACGGGTGATTTCCGGCACATCGGCCCCCTGAAACTTACATTTTTGATCTGATGATGAGTCAACGCCCCTATGTCTTAGATGCAATTTCGCGGAAAGGTAAGGTAATAAGGCCCCTTACCTGTTTTTGGAATATCTATACAGAATTGTCAGTTCACGGACCGCTGCTTTTTAAACGGCTAGGCTGAAAACAATTCATGGCATAAGGGGCATCTGCTGTTCTTTGACCGGCGGTGAACCTGTTTGATATGCTCCCATCGGTTCATCCGCCGCATTCCCCGGCTGATGCTGTGCAATTTGGTAAATCCTGTTTCTGACAGAATACTTGCGGCAACCCGGCTCATATGCCCGGTATCGCAGATCAGCACCACCGGTGAGGATAATTTGTCCCGGTACTGCCCCGCCATGAGGACATCCCCCAGGAAATCATCGAATGGGTGGGATACCGCACCGGGAAGGTGCCCCGCATCAAACTGCCGCTTTTCTCTCAAGTCAACGATGATAAGATCGGAGGATTCCAGGGCCAAGGCCTCGTACCCGGGTGGTGTAAGCAAAGAAAAGCCCCTGGCCCGGAACAGCCTGGCAATAAATTCCTTTGGCCCCATTTCCATGTCCTTCTTCAACGCCCGGAAGAAAACCTCCCTGAAATATCCCAGGTCCAATGCATTTTTAATTCCCTCTATCATGATAAGTCTTTTCATCTCACCCTCTCTTTACAGGTTTTCATGCACACAAGTGCACATAATAGTTTAAATTTTTTTGACGTTTATTTACAGCACAACGGTCCGCACTCCTTGACACAGGTTTCAAGCAGGGAGGTCAAAGTTCTGAACCGGTCCAGAAAATGCTCCGCATTGAGCATATACACCATGTGGCGCCCCTCTTTGCGGCCGGTGAGAATCCCCACATCCTGCATCAGGGTCAGATGGCGGGAGATTACGGACCGGTCCTGGGGCATGTTTTCCGCAATGGTGGCAATATCGGACTGCCCGTTGAGCAGGAGAAACCGCATGATATCCACCCGCACCGGCTCGCTCAGGGATTTGAAGAACTTTGAATCCATGGCCCCCACAAGCTGGTTGGCGATCTCAAGCTGCTTTTTGGTATACATGATTTCCATGTTCCAGACATTAATGCACACACATGCACATGTCAACTTTTTTTTTTTATATTCGGGCACAGGTGGTATTCCGGGCCTTTGGGTGAAAGGCCCGGATTTTTTCAATCAAAACAGAACCCGGACAGGTACGCCTTCAATTTCTCCTGGTTTTCATCCGTCAAATCCGGGCAGCCCGTCTCATCTTTCACACCGTCGGTCACCCGGGCGGCAAAGACCATACAGGTTTTCTCCCCGCAGGCCCTGCAGTTTGTTTTGGGCAGCAGTTTCAATATTTCAAAAAGCACGGGTTTGGCCACAGCGTCGTAGCTAGGAGTGATCTCCTGTCGGCGCTCCCAGGTGTCATTGATGGTTTCTTTCAGCCAGTTCAGGATTTTATCGGCCTCATTCTCATCTCTTAAGGCATTTACCGCGATTTTGTCCGAATAGACAGTGATGAGCTTTCCATGAACCTGCAAGGTGACCGACGGCGGCTCCCGGGTAAAGGCTGCGCCCCCAAGTTCCGTATTCAGATAAGGAAGCACGTCCCGGATATCACTGCCGAGGGTGGCATGGCAGTGGACCCCTTCGGCCCCCGGCATGCATTTGGACCGGAATATTTCCCTTGTGTAATTTTCCAGCAGGGTCATATCAGCCTCCTGCCTGGCCACAGCAGGTACTGCAGGGGGAACCTCCGGCCTTTACCCCCTGCTGCCCATTTTTAAGGCTGGCCAGAACCCAGTCGGCAACGGACCGGGCGGTTTCTTTTCTCTCTGCTTCTGGCACATCCTCGTAGTCAAAAATATCGGTGTACCTGTTGTAGTGGGACAAAGCGTCAAACTGGACAAGACGCTCCCCGCCGATGATGTTTTCAATGATACGGCCGTGGCAGCGCAGGAAACACCCGTCAATCAGCACCACTTTTTCAGCCGATCTGATCCAGCGGGCAATGGCCGAATCCGGCACTGTGATAAGCTCCCCGTGGCAGCCCCGGCCAAATTGCCTCTCACGGGCGATCATGTTGGCGGCCAGCCTGGCGATTTCCCCCCGGATGCAGGCCCCTTCACAGGACAGCACCGGTATCTTCGCATCATTTATATTCGCCTGACCGGTGGTCTCACCGATGGGGCAGACACCATTGGTCGGGTTCATTTCTATCGTCTTTTTTCCGGATACAGGATTCATTGTGATTCTCCTTTGATTTCAGTTTCAGCAGCAAAGGGATTTTCCCTTTTCTATCCTGTCAGACGAAATGGAATAGAAATGGTTACAGAGGATTTGTTTTTTAATGTTCGGCTCGTTGGCGAAGAATTAGAGGAATGCTTAGCTTTGCTTGCGATCGCAGGCCAGGGCATTTTTATCGTTGTAATAAAAATCACAGCCCGCCTCTAACGCCTTTTTCAGGGCAGCCCTGGCCCGGTGGAGACGAACCTTTGCATTGGACGGGGATATCCCAAAGGCATCGGCAAGTTCCCTGGTGGAAAACCCTTCAAGCTCACTGAGCACCAGTATGGTTCTGTAGTTCAGGGGCAGGGCATCGATGAATTCATTGATGCAGGCGTTCATCTCCCGGGCCACCACCATCTCATCCGGTGCCGGTGGTTCGGGAAGGATGGAAGATGCGGCCGTGGGGGTATTCGTGTTTTCCGACAGGGAGGAAGCGTTGCCGGATTGCTTGCGCTCAGCAGATCTGAGTTTATCAATGGCTGTGTTGGTGGCAATCCGGTAGACCCAGGTGGATGGTTTTGACTTTCCCTTAAATTTTTTCAGATTGCGGCTGACCTTGTCGAATACCTCCTGGGTTAGATCCTCGGCCTCTTCGGGGCCGAGTAGCCTGGACAGGTAGTTGAGGATTTTTGGCTGCAGGGACGTGTAAATATCCTGGAATTCATTTTTCGATGCCGGATGATTTGAACGGGGAGCAGACCTCATCGAACCCACCTGTATACCCCCCGGGATACCCGCTCAAGTTTGCCTTTTGCCGTGAGATGAAAAAGGATGTTCCGGACCTTCTGGGGATCCATATCCGATTTTTCAATCACCTCGGCCACCCGTGTGTGCCGTTTTGTCCGGCGCTTGAACAAGGTTTCAATGCCGGTGGCAGTCGTGATTTTCCGGGAAGGTTTTTTCGCCCCAATGTTGCTCTGGGTTTTGCTCCCGGTTTTTTTATCTGCTTTCGGCTTTCGGCCGCTTTGGCCGGCCGTTTTTTTCAAAGTCCCACGTTTTTTGGGAGGCAGGACAGAAGGAGCCGCAAGATCCCCTGCCCCATCCAGATCTATGCCGAACAACTCAGACAAGCCGGAATCATCCTCAATGATCCGTGAGGATTTTTTACCGGCACTGGCCAGAAGTTCCTTTTTGCTTTCCTTGACGGTTTCAGATACCAGGTCTTTGACATCCGCTTTGCGCAGCACAAAGAACAAAGACGGATCCTCGTCCAGCCGGGCGCCCACCCCGTACAGCACTGCTGCCACATGCTTGCACATCACAGCCCAGTCCGGACAGGAGCAGTCCAGACTGATCTCCTTGGGGGAAGGGAACAGCCCTTCCCCTTTCCGGGTAAATACATCTGCAAGGCTTTTGGGGAATTTGCCGGCCATCAATTGCTTCATACCGTCCATTTTTCCCTTGCACTGATCCTTGATCCTGGTCCAGTTGGTTTTGGGAACCGGCTTGATGGTGATGGTGACCCGGTAGGGGGAAGAGGTGCTTCCCATCACCTGGGCCTCGATCTTTCCGGGTGTGATTTGAAGGTCCAGCACGGCACCGTGACGGACGTAGCTTCGTCCCCTGCCGATCCTGTTGGCATAGTCGGCATAGCGCTCCAGATTCTTGTTCCAGGATTTCCCCCACCAGGTTTTGGCAAGGGTTCTGCCCTCTATGCTGACAGGCTTTATCCCCGGGTTTTTCTTTTTAAGGGCAGCAAGTTTTCGTTCCGCCTTTGCTTTTTTTTCAGCCACCGTGACATATTTGGGAAATCCATACCGCATAGGAATTCAACTCCTGCCCGTTGTTGTCCGTTCCTCAGGCCGGCAGGGACAGCCGGAACAGATCCATTAATTGATTGTCATCCATTTCGGTGATCAGGGCCTCTCCTGTGGGGGCCACCACAGCGTCCGAAAGCTCCTGTTTTTCAGTGATCATCCGGTCTATTTTTTCTTCAATGGTACCCCGGGTAACGAATTTATGCACCAGGACCTTTTTCTCCTGCCCGATCCTGAACACCCTGTCCGTGGCCTGATTTTCAACCGCCGGATTCCACCACCGGTCAAAGTGCACCACATGGTTGGCCCGGGTCAGGTTCAGCCCCACGCCACCTGCCTTCAGCGACAATACCATGAACGGGCAATAGGCCTCTCCTTGAAATTCTTCAATCAGCGCCTTTCTTTTTGCCGCAGGGACACTGCCGTGCAGCACCAGGCCCGGGTGATGAAAAACAGATTCAAGAAATGCCCTTAAGGGTTCGGTCATCTCTTTGAACTGGGTAAACACAAGCAGGCGCTCCCTCTTTTCATATACGGTTTCGCAGATCCGGGCAAGACGTGTGAACTTTCCGCTGTGGGACTCTTTGAAATTCCCGGAACCGGTGAGCTGGTCCGGATGGTTGCACAACTGCTTAAACCGCATGAGCGAGGACAGGACCAGACCCTTTCTCTTAATTCCCTCGGTGTTTTCAATATGGGCTTTTAACTCTTTGACATGTGTTTTGTACAATACAATCTGTTTGGGGCTCAAGTCGGCAAACACCTTCATTTCCACCTTGTCCGGCAGGTCTGAAATAACGGATTTATCGGTTTTCAACCGGCGCAGAATATAGGGGGAGATCAACTGCCGAAGCCTTTTATATCCCTCCGGCCTGTCTTTCAGGGTTTTGGCAAAGGATGAAAACTCCGATCTGCTGCCCAAAAGTCCGGGATTTAAAAAATCAAACAGGGACCAGAGGTCGGACAGCCTGTTTTCCACGGGGGTACCGGTCATGGCAATCCTTTGGATGGCCGGCAGTTTTTTTACGGCCCGGGTCTGCTGGGTGCCCGGGTTTTTTATGGCCTGTGCCTCATCCAGTATCAGGCAGTGCCAGGTATAGTCCTGAAGCCAGGTATATCTTTTTACCAGGGCGTAGCTTGTAATCACAAGATCTGTTTTATCGATCTTCGCTTTGGGAAGGGAAAGGTCCTTGTTCCCCGTCTTATTTTTTCGGACCTTTTGGGATTCCACAAAACCGGGGTGGGCCGTATAGACCCTGAGCCCTGGCAGAAAGCGCTTTATTTCCCCTTCCCAGTTGGAAATCAGTGACGCCGGCACCACCAGGAGGCTGGCTCCCTGCTTTTTTTCCTTTTTAAAGGTGCTCAAAAGCCCCAGGATCTGGATGGTCTTGCCAAGTCCCATGTCGTCGGCCAGACAGGCCCCGAACCTGTGGGTGTTCAAAAAGCCAAGCCAGTTCAGCCCCTCTGCCTGGTATGGGCGCAGATCCGCCTTGAATCCAGGGCCCGGTGACATATTTCCCGCCGTTTTCGGGCGTTTCATTTTTTCCAGCACAGATTCAAGCCAGGCGCCGCTGGATACGGAAAAATCCACGTCCTGGCCCCGGGTGCCGGCCAGGCGCTTCGGGTTCAGCCGGGCCCGCATGGCCTCCCCCAGGGTCAGCCCTGATCCGGCCAGCTCTTCCAGGCTTTCACAGGCCTTCAGGGCGGTCTTAAGTTTACCCGGGTCCACTGCCACCCATTTGTTCTTGATAAAGGCCAGTCCCCGGCTTTCTTCAATAATCTTCCGTATTTCTTCAGGACTGAAATCCAGATCACCGATGCGAATACCGGCCTTGAAATCAATCAAGGCATCCAGCCCGGCCATGGACGGCTTCTTATCGCCCAGGGAAATATTCACTTGGGGGGCAGAAGCCTTCTTCCACCAGTCCGGTATGCGGCAGATCACCCCGGCAGCCTCATAGTCCGGAATTTCCTTTAAAAAGGAAAAGGCCTCTTCTTCATCCCAGGCCAGGGGATGGAAAAGCTCTCCTGTATCTATGAGATCCGATACGATCCCGCTTTTTTCCCCTGCCCTGTAAACCGTTGACAGCAGGGTGAGCAGCCCGTCCTCATCGTGGGTTTCAAGGGCATGTTTCAACGGCAGGTGCCTGGGTTTCCCATTGGCACCCATCCCTGCGGAATAAGTGGCCATGAAGGCAAAGGGCGGATGCTGATTTTTATTTTCCACCAGGTGGAAAAACACCCGGCCCGCCGGGTGAAGATCCGGGTTCAAGCCGTGGAAATAATCACTTACCCGGCCGTCAAATTTCTGTATTTCATTGCAAAAAGTGTGGTTGAAACTGGCCCACAACCCGGTCAGCATTTCAGAGGTCACATATTCAGAGCCGGCCATCATGGGCCGGCCCGAAAGAAAGGCCGGTATGGTGTCTTCGGGAACGTTCACCACAACCTCTTCCCTCAGGGTTTCCAACTCCGGCATCTTTGAAAGTTCCCGGACATAACACCGGGCAAACCGGATGAAATAATCCAGGGAGGGGGACAACTTCACCTTGCTTTCTTTGAACCCGAGATCATAGAGCCAGGTGTCCGGATTTTGCCCGAAGCTGTCATAGATATCGTCCTGAAACCTGGTTTGTTCCCGGGAGAGTTGCTCTCTTGTGTCCTCATACTCAAGGCCAATTGCCTGGTCCGGCATTGCCGACACCACCAGCTGTTTTTTTTTCTTTTCCGTCAAAATAATATCATCCCCAACAATTATCTCCGTCAGGCCGGGTCATACCAGATAAAGTTTTATAAGACAATGAGATCCGCTTTTCAACACCGCTAAATAAAGTCAACTGTTGCAAATATTGCAACAGTTGAGCTGAACCACATTGATCTTCATTTTGAGATGACGTAACTGGAATTCATTGAGAAGCAACATATTGAATCTGATTTCGATAAAATCCATGCAGCAACTTCCATCAACTGGAAAAAAGAAATCATTATATCTTATACCACTTACATATTGGGTACAAACGGAATACAGCGAAATGGGTTCTACCAATTTGGCCACCCGGGCACTTCCCCCGGCCTGATTACAGCTTGAATTCTGTACTTATGGTTTCCCCATCCAGATCGAGTGCTGCAGTTTCCGGGGCCATACGGCTGATGATCCTGCCCCGCCGGATGACAAAAAGCCTGACCGGCCGCAGACGGATGGCTTCGATGCGGTTTGCGGCCTGGAGGATGACCATGTCGGCATTGCAGCCTTTTTCCAGGCCGTAGCCTTCAATATTCAGGGTCTTTGCACCGTTTATGGTCACCGCGTCAAACAGGGCCCGGATCTGGTCTGATCCGGTCATGTGCAGGGCATGGACCCCCATGTGGGCGACGTCCAGCATATCGTGGCTGCCCAGGGGATACCAGGGGTCCATGACGTCATCATGGCCAAGGGAGACATTGATGCCGGCGTCCATGAGCTCGGGCACCCGCATCAGGCCGCGCCGTTTGGGGTAGCTGTCGTGACGGCCCTGGAGGTTCATGTTGACCAGGGGGTTGCACACCGCTGAAAGGCCCGCATCGGCCATGAGGGGGATGAGCTTGGTCACATAGTAATTGTCCATGCCGTGCATGGAGGTGAGATGGGAACCTACTACCCGTCCCTGCAGCCCCTTTTCCCGGGTCTCCCAGGCCAGGGTCTCCACATGGCGGGAGAGGGGATCGTCTGATTCGTCGCAGTGCATATCCACCATAAGGCCGCGTTCTGCGGCCAAACCGCAGAGAATCTTCACTGATTCAGCGCCCAGGGCCGTGGTGGGTTCAAAATGGGGGATGCCCCCCACCACATCCAGTCCCATGTCCAGGGCCCGTTCCATGTTTTCAAGCCCTTTGGGATTCCGGAAGATCCCCTGCTGGGGAAAGGCCACCAATTGGAGGTCAATAAAAGGGGCCATCTCTTTTTTCAAGTCCATCAGGACCTCCGGGGCCATGAGGGAATCCCCGGAGATGTCCACATGGGATCTCAGGTGAAGGTTTCCTTTGGCCAGGGACCAGGTCAGCATCTTTCTGACCCGGCCGGCGATCTCGTCCGGAGTGAGACTGGGCAAAAGTTCCCCCCATATCCGGATGCCCTCTAAAAGGGTACCGCTTTGGTTCATTCTCGGGGTACCTGCGGTGAGGCAGGTGTCCAGGTGGATATGGCTGTCCACAAAAGGGGGCGTGATCAGATTCCCTCCGGCATCCACGGTTTCCCGGGCAGGCATGTCAAGACACCTGCCGGTGTCTATGATTTTTCCCTTGTCACAGGCAATGTCCGCAAGTTCCTTTTTGCCCGCAAGCTTTCCATTTTTGATCAGCAGATCGATCATATCAGCGTTCTCCTTTGCGGAAGGGGATGAGCAGGGCCTTGGGATAGGCGGCCTTCCGGCTCATGATAATGAGGGCGATAATGGAAAAAATATAGGGCAGGGCCAGGTAAAGCTGATAGGGAATGGCCATGCCGGCCTGCTGCTGAACCCGCATCTGTACGGCGTCAAAGGCGGCGAAGAGCAGGCATCCCAGAAGGGCCTTATAGGGTTTCCATGAGGAGAAGACCACCAGGGCAATGCAGATCCAGCCTCGGCCGTTGACCATGCCGATATAATAGGCGTCAAAGGCCGAGAGGGTGAGAAAGGCGCCGCCCACGGCCATCATGGCAGACCCGGCGCAAACCGCTGCCGTGCGCAGGCCAAGGACACTCAAACCCTGGGCCTCCACGGCCATGGGGTTTTCCCCCACCATGCGCAGGGCAAGCCCCAACGGGGTTTTAAACAGGATATAGGCAACAATAATCACCATGGCAAAGGCCAGCAGGGTCAGGGCCGTCTGGGAGAAGACCACCTCCCCGAGAAAGGGGATATGGCTTAAAACCGGCAGGTCCAGAGGCGCAAAGGGAACGATCTTGGGCGGGGTGGTGGCCTTGGGCAAAAGCATGCGGAATACAAAGGCGGACAGGCTGGATCCCAGCATGGTCAGCCCCAGGCCGGAAACATGCTGTGAAAGCCCGAGATATACGGCGAACAGGGAGTGGAGCATGCCAAAGGCAATCCCGATGCAGGCGGCAAAGACGATGCCTCCCCAGAGACTGCCCCCGAGAAACACCCACATCCAGCCCCCCATGCATCCGGCGGCCATGATCCCTTCTATCCCTAAATTCACCACCCCGGCCCGCTCGCAGATCAACTCCCCAAGGGTGCCGAAAATCAGCGGGGTTGCCATTCTCACCATGGCCACCCAGAAACCGGTTTCTAGGAATAATTGCAGGATATCCATATCTTACCCCCTCCGGATCCGGTATTTGGTGAAAAACAGGGCGCAGAGCACGGCCAGAAGCGAGACCGCCGTGGTCACATCGGCAATGTAATTGGAGATATTGATGGCCCGGCTCATGGAGTCCGCCCCGATATAGATCATGGCCACGAACAGGGCCGAGGCCACCACCCCCAGGGGGTGAAGTGCGGCCAGCATGGCCACCACGATGCCGGTATAACCGAAGCCGGGAGAAAGGTCCGTGGTCAGGTAGCCCTTGACCCCGAGAAGCTCACTGACGCCTGCCATGGCAGCCAGGCCCCCTGAGATGAGCGCCGTGCGGACGATGACCGCATTCACAGGCATCCCGGCAAAGCGGCTGGCATTTGGGTTGTGGCCCACGGCCCGGATTTCAAACCCCCACACCGTCCGTTCCATGAAGAGCCAAACCAGAACGGCAGCCCCCACCCCCAGGACAAAGCCGAGATGGAGACGGGTCTTGGCCAAGAGGACGGGCAGGGCAGCCGCATCCACCACCGGGGCGGACTGGGGCCAGCCCATGGACATGGGATCCTTCCAGGGGCCGAATACCAGCCAGTTGACAAAGAGGAGGACCACAAAGTTGAGCAGCAGGGTGGTCACCACCTCATCCACATTCATATGGGTCTTGAGCAGGGTGGGCACCAGAAGAAACAGGCCCCCGGCCAGGGCGCCTGCAACAAAAAGCCAGGGGATGAGAGCCCAGGCGGAAAGCCCTGTATCCGTGCCCAGGAGTATGGCCATACATGCCCCGAGATAAAATTGTCCCTCGCCCCCGATATTCCAGAGTTTGGCCTTGAAGGCCACGGCGGCGGCCAGGCCGGTGAAGATCAGGGGAGTGGCCCGGGTCAGGGTTTCTGAAATGGCGAATTTGGATCCCAGGGCCCCTTTTACCATGAGGAGCCAGCCTTGGACCGGGGAGGCCCCGCTCCATAAAATAAGGAGGGAGCAGACCGAAAGGGCAGCGGCCACAGCCAGGAATAGTGCCAGGATGAGCCTGCCCAAAGATTGATTTTCACGGGGTTCAATGCGCATGTGTTTCTCCCTGACCGGCCATGATCAATCCTAAGGCCTCCCGGTCCACATCGTCAATATCCATGGCCGGGGAAAGATGCCCCTGGCTCATGACCTGGATGCGGTCGGCCACCAGGAAGAGTTCGTCCAGGTCCTCGGAGATGAGGATGACCCCGGCGCCGTTTTGGGCGGCCTCCAAAAGGCGGTCATGGACATAGGCGGTGGCCCCTACGTCCAGGCCCCAGGTGGGCTGATTGGCCAGGATGATGCCAGGCTTTCCGGAAAGTTCCCTGGCCAGGATGAGTTTCTGCATATTCCCGCCGGAGAGGTTCCGGACGACGGTGTTCAGCCCCGGGCAGCGGACGTCGAAATGCTTCACCCGGGTTGCGGTTTCTTTTTCCATGGCCTTGAAATTGAGAAGGCCGAACCTGGAAAAGGGCATTTTTTTATAGGTTTCGCTGGCCATGTTTTCCATGAGGTTCATATCGGCAATCAGCCCGGTGGAGGTTCTATCGTCGGGCACCCGTCCAAGACCTGCTCTGACCATGGCACCCGGAGAGGGGCCGGCCATGGGACTGCCGTGGACCAGAATATCTCCCTTATCGGGAAGCGTCATGCCGCAGATGATATCCGCAAGCAGGGACTGACCGTTGCCCGAGACCCCGGCGATCCCTAAAATTTCACTTCCCCGCAGGTCCAGGTCCAGATGCTCCAGACCTGTTTTGCCGGCGGTTCCTGAAAGGCTGATGTTTTTAAGGGATAGGACTTCATTTCCCGGGATGAGTTTTTGTCTCGCCTTTTTTTCCACCTCCTGGCCCACCATGTGCCGTGCCAGGTCTTCGGGGCTGGTATCCCGGGTGGGGGTCTCGTGCACCACCCGGCCCTGGCGCAGCACAACGCAACGGTGGCTTGCCGCCATGACCTCCCGCATCTTATGTGTGATGAAGATGATGCTAAGCCCCCCTTTCACCAATTGGTTGAGGGTGGCAAACAGGTGGTCCGCCTCCTGGGGGGTGAGTACGGCGGTGGGCTCGTCCAGAATGAGAATGGAAGCGTCCCGGTAGAGAACCTTGAGGATCTCCACCCGCTGCTGTTCCCCCACACTCAAGGCTGAGACCTGTGCATGGGGATCCACCTTCAGGCCGAACTGCTTCATGAGGCCTTCCAGCTTTTTACAGGCCTTGCGCCGTCGGGTTTTTAAGCCCCAGAGGGGTTCTGTGCCCAGGATGACATTGTCCAGAACACTCATGTTCCCGGCCAGGGTGAAATGCTGGTGGACCATGCCCACCCCGGCACTCAGTGCCGCCCGGGGCGATCCCTGGGCCAGGGCCTTTCCCCGGACAAGGATTTCTCCCTGGTCTGCCAGGTAATGGCCGAAAAGGATGGACATGAGGGTGGTCTTACCTGCCCCGTTTTCCCCCAGCAGGGCAACGATCTCCCCGGGAAACAGGTCCAGGCTGACCTGGTCGTTGGCCAGGACCCGGCCGAATGTCTTGGTGATATTGGAAAGGCTTAGGACAGGTTTTATCATGGGCATAGGGTGTGGGCGGTCAGGGGCAAGCGGTATTGCCCCCATGACCGCCCCGGTGCGTTTCCGGGCCAAAAGGCCTAGAAGGTAGACTTGGGTTCTTCGTCGTTGATCTTTACGGTAAAGGTACCGGCTTTAATGGCTTCGGCAGTTTCGGCCACTTTGGCCTTGATGTCTGCCGGCAGTTTATCCTCAAACTCGTAGTAGGGGGAAAGGCTGGCGCCGCCTTTGGCCATCATGGTCCATTCCTTGTAATCCTCTGCTTTGAAGGCTGTTTTCTTTACCTGGGAGATGGCGTGGTTTACGGCGGATTCCATGTGCCAGAGGGCAGAGGCCACCACCACATCCTTGCCGTTTTCTTCCTTGTTCATGTCGTTGACATTGCCAAAGGCCAGGATGCCCTTTTCCCGGGCCGCATCAACCACACCGGCACGCTCGGCATAGAGGATGTCCACCCCGGCCTCCACCTGGGCATAGGCAAATTCCTTTGCCTTGGGGGGATCATACCAGGAGCCGATAAAGGATACCTTGAATTCCACAGCCGGGTTCACGGATTTTGCACCGGCCATGAATGCGTGGAAGAGACGGTTGACCTCGCCGATGGGATAGCCCCCCACCATGCCGATCTTATTGGACTTGGTCATCTTACCGGCGATCATGCCCATGAGGTAGCAGGGTTCGTGGATATAATTGTCAAATACGGAGAGGTTGGACCCGGCAGGACCGAAGGTATCGCCCATGAGATAGGCCACATTGGGATAGTCCTTGGCCACCTTTCTCACATCCCTGGAGATGCCGAAGGCTTCACCCACCACCAGATTAACCCCCTTTTCAGAGTATTCCCGGAGCACCCGGATATAATCGGTGTTGGAGACCTTTTCAGAATAGACATAGTCAATGTCGCCGGCATCGGCAGCCTTCTGGAGGGCTTTGTGAAGGCAGGCATCCCATTTCTGCTGGATGGGCTGGGTATAAATCCCGGCCACGGTGATTTTATCCCCGGCTATGGCGGGGACGCTGAGGGCCAGGAGCAACAGACAGGCAATAATCAATACACGTTTCATCTTTTTTCCTTGTTAAAAAGTTAATTCATCAGCCATGGGCTGTGATGTACAGGCCTTGTGAAAGCAAAAACCACACCATGGGGATGATATTTTTTTGACCCGGGTTTTACCATGTTCCCGGGGGTTTAACAAGATAGGAAAAAAGGGTTACAAATTCACACTACAATTTTGTTGGTTTTATAGGTTTAAATTACAGATATGTTTATTTAAGCTTATAAAACCAAAAAACCCCGGCCGTCAAATTGCGACGACCGGGGCGTAGTATCTAAGTTTAATTTCGGGGTGTGGTGGGCCTGGGTGGATTTGAACCACCGACCTCACCAAAAAAATAGAATCGGGCCAGGCGTGCGCTCTGACCAACTGAGCTGCGGGACCCTTTTAAAACACCAAAGCTGGATAGCAACTTTTTATTAAGGACTCTCAAACCAAAAAACCCCGGCCGTCAAATTGCGACGACCGGGGCGTAGTATCTAAGTT
>CAJWHT010000081.1 GCA_913041495.1 uncultured Desulfobacteraceae bacterium
AGGGTCTTCAAAAAGGCGACCAAAGCGTCGATCCGCTTGTCGTCCAACGCCGGGCCATGGGTCAATTCCTTGGTTGCGATGTTCTCGGCGACTTCCGGGTCGCGGAACGGCGCGCCGGATTCCGGATTGATCAGACGTTTTGGGTCGCGGGTATTGTACTTGTTGTAGAACAGAACCGTCGTCCGCAGATCCTCGAAAACGCCGTTGTGCATGTAGGGGCCGGTGACGGCGACGTTGCGCAGGCTCGGCACCTTGAACTTGCCCGCCTGGGCGGGATCGTCCACCGCCGGATTGTCCAGAAGCCCGCGGTCGATATGCCCGGCCTTCGATCCGTTGGCCTTGCGCGCCGCCGCGTTCACCGGAATTCCGATGTTGTGATACTGGTAGTTGGTGAAGGTCTCGCGCGATGCCGGCTGCACCGTATGAAGCTGATGGCATTGGTTGCAGTTGGTGAACTGCTGGGAAAAGAACAGCAGGCGGCCCAGTTCTTCCTTGTCCGTCAATTTCGCCTTGCCGGCCAGGAACCGATCGTACTTCGAGGTAAAGGGCGCGAATTCACCCGTCCCCTCGAAGGCCGCGATGGCCTGGGTCATGGCGGCATACGCGGTTTCCGTCTTCACCGTCGTTTCGGGGCCGAACAGCTTGGCGAAGGCCGTCACGTAATCGGGATTTTCCCACAGCCGCGCGACCACGCTTTCCTTATCCGGCATGCCCATTTCAATGGGGTTGAGCGGCGGGCCACCTGCCTGTCCGGCCAGGTCCGGCTCGCGCCCGTCGAGAAACTGACCGCCGACATAGGTCCCATCCTTGAGCCGCTGAAACTTGGGCGAGAACCGGGCATAGGCCGCGGTCGGCGTGTTGCGGTCGCCCAGGGACGCGCCGTCGTCGCCCATGGAGACGGCGCGCCCGACCGCCGTCGGGCGCGGGTCCGTGAAGGCATGGGTTGGGTCGTGGCAGGTTGCGCAGGCCTGGGTCCGGTTCTTCGACAGGTTGGTGTCGAAGAACAGCGCCTTGCCCAGGTCGGCCTTGGTCGCGAACGTGGCGTCTCCGGCGGCTGCCGGGACGCAGGACAGGGCCGCAGCCAGGACGCCGGCGGCGGCGAAGATTGCGGGACGGACAGGCTTGGACATGGGGCCTCGCGACGGAAATCGGAACTTAATATTGAGAATTATTATCAACTAATCCCGATGACGCCTTGATGCAAGTCAAAGCTGGGTGCAATTCCGGCCGAAAGGTACAGCGGTGTGGGAAGCGTCCGGAGCCGGCGTTACAGACCGCTGATCAATACCCAGGCGACGGCCGCCGGGGCGACGAAGCGGCAGATGAATATCCAGACGCGAATAAGCGGGAAGGGATGGCTGCCGTCCGATTGTGCTTCTTCCTGCGCGCGGGCGGAAATCGACCAGCCGACGAACAGGGCGATAAGCACGCCGCCGGTCGGCAGCATGATGTTGGAGGCCAGGTAATCCATGGCGTCCAGGAAGCCCTTGCCGCCGACGGTCATGTCCTTCCACGGGCCCAGCGACAGGGCCGAGGGCACGCCGAGCGCCCAGATCATGACGCCGGACAGCAACGCCGCCCACCGCCGGGGCATGCGCCGCTCGTCGATCAGATAGGCGACCACCGGCTCCAGGATCGAGACCGCGGACGTCAGTGCGGCGATCGCCAGCAGGGCGAAGAACATGAAGGCGAAGGCCTGGCCCAGGGGCATCTGGGCGAACACGGCGGGTAGGGTGATGAAGGTCAGGCCCGGGCCGGAGGCCGGATCGAAACCGAAGGCGAAGACGGCGGGCAGGATCATGAACCCGGCGATGATCGCAAAGGCCGTGTCGAGAAAGGTAACCTGCGCCGCCGTGCGCGGCAGATTGACCTGTTTGTCCAGGTAGCTGGCATAGGTCAGCATCGCTCCCATGCCCAAGGACAGGGAAAAGAACGCCTGACCCAAGGCGGCGTTGACCGTGTCCCAGGTGACTTTGGAAAAATCGGGCGTCAGGAAAAAGGCGATCCCCTTTTCCGCACCGTCCAGGGTGACCGCGCGCAGCGCCAGGATCATCACGAGAATTGCCAGGATGGGCATCAGAATGCGCGAGGCCCGTTCGATCCCGCCACGCACTCCGCCAGCGATGACGCCTGCGGTCAGGGCCATGAACAGGCTGTGGAAACCGATCACGCCCCAGGGCTCGGAAATGAACCCGCCGAAGGTATCGCCCAGGGACTTCGGATCGCTATGGGCCAGCGCTCCGGTCGCGGCCTTGACTGCATAGGCGATGGTCCAGCCGCCGACCACGGAATAGAACGACAGGATAACCAGACCGGCCAGGACGCCCAGGCCTCCGACGGCGGACCAGGGACCGTCTTTCAGGGCGCGGAAAGCGCCGACGGGGTTGCGCTGCCCGGCGCGCCCGATGGTGAACTCGGCCAGCATGACCGAAAAGCCGATGGTGAAAACGAAGCCCAGATAGATCAGCAGGAACGCGCCGCCGCCGCTCTGTCCGGTCATATAGGGGAATTTCCAGATATTGCCCAGCCCGACGGCGGACCCCGCGGCGGCCAGCACGAAGCCAAGCCGTGTGGCGAAATGGTCCCGAGACTGCATGGCGTTCCCCTTGTTTCCCGAACATTAGCGAATGCCGAGAATTAGACCAGGAAGAGGGTGGCCTCAAGTTCGTTGCTTGTCGGTCGGGTGAAAGCCGCTTCCCCGTCCGGCGTGGCGCGGGGAAGCGGGATGCATCATGCCGCGCGGACGTTGCTCAGGAAATCCCGGACCAGACCGTTTAGCACGTCCGCCTGTGTGGCCAGTTCCTTGGAGGCAAAACCGCCGAATACCACCGAATGGACCGCCCCGATTCTGGCACAGGCCAGCATGGCAATGGCTGCCTCCGGGATCATGGGCATATAGATAACCACCCGGTCACCTTTTTCCACACCGTTGGCCTCTAATACACCTGAGAATTTTGCGACCTCATCTCTCAGTTCGTTATAGGTATACTGTCTTGACGTGTCTGTGACAGGGCTGTCATAGATCAGGGCGGTCTGTTCCCCGAGTCCGTTATCAATGTGAAAATCCAGCGCATTGAAACAGGTGTTGGTGACGCCCCCTTTAAACCATTTGTAAAACGGTTTGTTGGAATCATCCAACACCGTGTCATACGGTTTGTACCAATGGCATGTTTCTGCTGCCCTGGCCCAGTAGGCACCCGGATTTTCTACAGACTCAGTGTGTTCTTTCTGAAGTGAGGTTGTCATGGACTCTGCTCCTTTTTTCTGTTCAGTATTATTGCCTCTTGGGAAAGCGTTCCTGTTCCGCACCCTGTCTTGACGTCTTCCTTTTCTTTAAAATTTTTTAAAAATTGATTTGGTTCAATCACCCATC
This sequence comes from uncultured Desulfobacteraceae bacterium, assembly GCA_913041495.1. Taxonomy (GTDB): domain Bacteria; phylum Desulfobacterota; class Desulfobacteria; order Desulfobacterales; family Desulfobacteraceae; genus Desulfobacter. The sequence goes on from CAJWHT010000081.1 coordinate 3,374, forward strand.
CACAAACAAGATTGTAATTTGCAATCCTTGTACCACGTCTTTTTAAAGAACGGATGCCGGCCAAACCGCTCATCAACTCAGGGGATAGATCTGTTCACGGTAATCCTGGGCTTACTTTTGGACTTACAAATAAAGTTGTGAACCGATTGGCTGTAAAAGGGCTGAAATATCCGGTCACAGGGCAGCTTGCGCCCGTTACCACTTTTGTTGTAGCTACAACCTCTGTTGTGGCAAAAATACCCCCTTGTGATCCGGTAATTGTGATCCGGTAATTTGTAAATACGGGCAACGTCGTGGTATCATCCCGCCATGACGGCTGCTATCCCCCAGGTATTCTTTCACAAACCCCTCAACGCGGATTTTCAGTTTGAGGCCATGCCCTTAAAGCGCCTTTTCGAACGCAGCCCGCACATATCCCCAGCCCTGAACCGGCCCCACCGGGTAGAATTTTACCAGATCCTTTATATTACCGAAGGCCGGGGCCGGCATTACATTGATTTTACGTCCTACGAATATTGTCCGGGCAGCCTGATGTTTATCGCAGCCGGCCAGGTTCATGCCTTTGAAGTGAAACCGGAAAACGAGGGATTTCTCCTCCTGTTCACAGAGGAATTTCTCACCCGGAACATCAGTCACTCCGAAATTTTGCCTTTTTCACGGCTATTCAACTACCATCTGTATCCGCCGGACATTCAGCCCGTTAAGGCTTTAACACCCGTATTCGATGCCATTTTCAGCGACATCCACAACGAATATATATTCACCAATGCCTTTGCCAGGGAGGAAATCATCCGGACCCTGCTCAAACTGTTGATGCTCAAGGCCGAACGGCTGAAACAGACACTTGCGCCTGCGGAAATAAAAGCAGACTGGCTCGTCCGGTTCAATGCGTTCAGGAAGTTGCTGTCGGTCCGTTACACCGACACCCGGAATGCAGACGCCTATGCCGATATGATGCATATGTCCTACACCCACCTGAACCGGATCATCAAAACGGTTACCGGAAATACGGCCAAAGCCTTCATCGACAGCTTTGTCATCATGGAAGCCAAGCGGCACCTTGCCGTATCCGATGCTTCGATAAAAGAACTCTCTTATATCATGGGGTTTGACGAACCCACCAATTTTGTAAAGTACTTTAAAAAGCAGACCGGCCGGTCACCGGCACAGTTCAGAAGAACACTGACTGCATAATCGTACATATACCGGACAAACTGATTCGACATTTACCATTCCCGGACAGGGATGAACCTATCCGGACTTCCCCAAAACATGTATTTTATATCCCGAATTCCAACCCATTGTGCCAAGGAAATAAAAAATGGATAGATCAATCCGTCAGGCCCTGGAAAAGGTCGGTTCCCTCTCCATGACCACCCTGGACGGCACCACCATGCACAGCCGTATCATCAGCATCTGCGGCTGCGACGACGAGGGCATCTACTTTTTGACCATGAATGTGAAACCTTTTTACCGGCAGTTAAAGAAACACCCCCACCTTTCCCTGTGCGGCATTTATCCCTCCGGCCAGAAAACCGGAAAAAATGCTGTGGGGCAGCCCACCTGGGAGCCGGGATTCACCCTGAGGATTACGGGTCAGGCCCGGGAACTTACCGAAGATGAGGTAAAGAAGAAGGCAGAGGCCGGCAGTGAGATTCACCGGTATTTTCTTGAGGATGCCTCACGGTATACGGCTATCCGCTTTTTCTGCATCCACAGGGGGAAAGGGGAAATTTTCGACTATGATTTTGAAATGGAACACCGGGACCATAAACTGCTGAGAACCCGCTTCGCCTTTGGCGGAGAGTCTTACAATGATGCCGGCGCCCGGATTAACGCCGATGACTGCATCGCCTGCGGGGAATGTTTTGAGGCCTGCACCTTCAAAGCCATCGTCCCCGGGGAACCCTACCGGGTGGACGGCAACCGCTGCGATGAATGCGGCAGTTGTTTTCTGGCCTGCCCCCAGGAGGCGGTTGAACTGTCCCGGACCATCTGATAGTCTAATTGGATCCCCATCCGAAGGGATTATAATTCTATATTATTGATACTGATTCCAGGAGTATTTATGAAGAAATGGATGATTGAAGAGTTGATCTGCCCGGAATGCCTAATTCAAGACAGAAACAATGAAATTCCCCTGACCCCTGACATCCGCAGCGAAACTGATGAGGATATCCTGAACGGCAAACTCACATGTGAGGCATGCAATCGGCAATATGACATCAGTGAAGGCATCGCCGTGGTGGTGCCGGAAGCCACCCTGCCGGTCACCCGGGAAACCACGGGCTACGGCTCTTTTTCCATGTTGTCCTCCTACCTGTGGAGCCATTTCTCCGAATTTTTCAACGGTCCGGATGCTACGGACGCCTACAAGCAATGGGCATCCGCTTTCACGCCGCAACAGGGGGACGATCATACGGGCTGGGCACTGGACATCGGCTGCTCTGTGGGCAGACTGACCTTTGAGTTGACCAAAACCCATGAGCGGGCCATTGGTATCGATACCAGCCTCTCCTTCATCAGGGCGGCACGGAACGTGGCGGCACAGCAGCACCTGGAGTTCGATATGATCCTGGAGGGGCAGATCATGAAAACCCAGTCCAGCAGCCTGGACCCGGACTTTAAATTCCCCCATGCCGAATTCATCGTTGCCGACGCCATGGCCCTGCCCTTCAGATCCGGCAGGTTTGCCACGGCAAGTACGGTGAACATCCTGGAAAAGGTGCCGGACCCTGCCGTCCACCTGGCCGAGGCCAACCGTATCATGGACAAGGAAAACGCCGATTTTCTGTTTTCCGATCCCTTTACCTGGGACGAGGCGGTCAACAGCCCGGATCTATGGCTGGGCGGGCGCAACGAAGGCCCCTTCCGGGGATACGGTATGGACAATGTCACCCGCCTTCTCCGTGACGGCACCGGGGTATTCGCCCCGGGGTTCAACATCATTTCCACAGGGGAAGTGGAGTGGAAAATAAGAAAGACCCGGCATCTGAGGGAGCATATCACCTCACAGTTCATCATCGCCCGGCGAAAATCGTCATAGGAAAAGGGAGAACGGAATCTTGGAAAACGAAAAAACGCATCCCGTCACCGGCAATTCAAAACCCGGGATCTGCGGCCTCTGCTTTCACAGCCCGGGCTGCGGGGCCATGGTCCACTTTGATGATTCAGGCAAAATTGAGCGGCTCACCCCGGACCCCGAAGCCCCCATGGGCAGTGTGCTGTGCCCCATGGCCGCCAGTGCCGCCCAGATCATCTATTCGGACAGCAGAATCAAGCAGCCCCTGAAACGCAAAGGCCCCAAAGGCAAGCTGGACTTTGAACCCATCTCCTGGGAAGAGGCCTTTGATATCATCGCAGAGAAGATGAACGGGATAAAGGAGGCCCACGGGCCGGAAGCCTTAGGCTTTTACGCCGGCACCGGCACCTATGAGCGGGCCTTTAAGGACGCCTTCCAGTTGGGCGGTTCCGAGATCTACCTGGCCTCCAGCATCCTCTTTCCCTTCGGTTCCCCCAACACCTTCGGGGTAGGGGCACCCTGCTACACCTCCCTGGGGGTACTGGCCCCCAAGGTGACCATGGGCTGCCTGCACACCGACATGTTCTCCGATATTGACAATTCCGACCTCATCATCGTCTGGGGCACGGACCCTTCCACCTCCACCCCGCCGGAAATGTTCGGCCGCCTTGTGCGGGCCGCCCATGAAGGCGCCCGGATCATTGTCATTGACCCCCGGCAGACGGCCTCGGCCAAACTGCCGGACAGCCTGTGGATTCCCATACGCCCGGGCAGTGACGGGGCCCTGGCCCTGGGACTGTCCCATATCCTCATCCGGGACGGCTGGGTGGACCAGGCCTTTGTGGAGGACTGGACCCTGGGATACGAGGAATTCGCAGACGACGTCAAAGAGTTCACCCCGGAACGGGTGTCCCGCATCACCGGCGTGCCCGAGGCCCTCATCCTTGAATTGGCAGAGGAAATCGCAGACTCGGAAGGGGCCAGCTATGTCATGTACACCGGCCTTGAATACACCAAATCCGGGGTGCAGAACATCCGGGCGGTAATGGTGCTCTGGGCGCTGGCCGGCCAGCTGGATGTGGAGGGCGGCCGCTGCTTTGTCCCCCCGGCCAACCAGATCCGGCTGAACCGGGACAACCAGATCTCCACCCCCGGCTGGGAGCATTCCATCGGTGCGGGCCATTTCCCCCTGTATTCCAAATTCTGCGGCGGGGAGCCCCATGCCAACCGCCTGCCCCGGGCCATTCTGGAATCCGATCCCTATAAGATCCGGGGATTGTTTATCATGGGGGCCTCCATCCTTACGTCCTGGCCGGACCCCATTCAGTGGCAAAAGGCCTTTGACGAACTGGAATTCATGGTTTCCATCGATCTTCAACTGACCCGGGATGCGGCCTGGGCCGATATCGTTCTGCCGGCCACCACAGCCTTTGAGCAGTCCTCTTATTGCTTTTACGGCAATGCCGTCCGCTTAAGGGAACAGATGATAAAACCTGTGGGCGACAGCAAACCCTGCTTCACCATCCTGACCGAACTTGCCCGAAAACTTGGATACGGTGATAAATTCCCCGCCTCGGAAATGGAATTGCTTGACAGTGTCCTCAAAGACACCGGCATCACCCGGGCGGAGCTGGAACAGGCAGAACGGCTGACGGTAAGGAAAAAAACGGAACCTATGGCCTACCGGAAGTGGGAAACAGGCCTGTTGCGGCGGGACGGAAAACCCGGTTTCGAAACCCCCTCCGGCAAATTTGAAATCAAGTCATCCATCCTGGAAGAGATGGGATATGACGGCCTGCCCACATATGAAGAATCCTTTGAAACCCCCTTGAGCCAGCCCAAACTGGTGAACCGTTTCCCCCTGATCCTGGGGACGGGCCCTTTTAAGCCGGATATGAAATCCTGCCTGCGGGCCATTCCGGACTTCATCAAAAAATATCCCCACCCCATGGTCCAGATGAATCCCAAAGACGCCATGGACAGAAAAATAGAACCGGGAGATCCCGTGGTGGTGAAGACCGCCCGGGGCTTTGTGGAGATGCGGGCCGCCATTACCGATGACATCATGCCGGGCGTTGTCTATGCCCCGGTGGGCGGCGGCGGCCCCCAGGGCACGGAGACCTGGCGAAAGGCCAACGTCAATGCCCTGACCGATCTTGACCAGTTCGACCCCATTTCCGGGTTCCCGGTCTACAAAACCCTGATGTGCCAGGTGAAAAAGAAACGCCGCCGCCGGACCATCGTGGTCCAGGACCCAAGTTTAGGCTGTGTCGGCTGATCCGGTTTAATCCTCCCGGCCGCCGTACGTCACCCTGCCCTGCGGCCGGGTATTCACCGTCAACTCGAACACATCCGGCCGGGCGTAATGCCCGGTGATATCAAAGTCGATTTTCGCCCGGGTCACATCTGCCAGGTCCAAATCGGCATACAGAATACCTTCCTCATCCCAGAGAGGCCCTGCGATCACGTCTCCAAAAGGCGAAACAATAACGCTGCCACCCCGGCACATCACATCCGGCTGATCCGCCAGTTCTTCAACAGTGGGCAGATCCGCCGGATACATATTTTTGGTCACATATTGGTTGCACCCCAGGACAAAGCAGCGGCCTTCGCAGGCAATATGCCGCATGGTGGCCTGCCAGTTGTCCCGGGAATCCGCCGTGGGCGCCAGATAAATTTCAACCCCCTGGCCGAAAATGGCAGTGCGGGCCAGGGGCATATAGTTTTCCCAGCAGATCAGCCCCCCGATTTTCCCAAGCGCGGTGGAGAATACCGGCAGGGTGCTGCCGTCCCCCTCCCCCCAGATCAACCGTTCCGGCCCTGTGGGCTTCAGCTTCCGGTGGATGCCCATCAGCTCGCCCTGCGGAGAGAAGTAGAGCATGGTGCAGTACAGGGTTTCCCCGAGGGACGCCCCGTTCCGCTCAATCACCCCGATGACCAGATACACCCCGGCCTTTTTGGCCGCTTTTCCAAGCACCCCCACCTCAGGCCCGGTGATATCCATGGCATTATCCCAATACCGCTGCCAGAGATCCCGCCCCGCCTCGTTCCGGCTGCCGATCCGCATACCGAAGGAAAAGCCCCTGGGATATCCCGGGACAAAGGCCTCGGGCAGCAGCACAAGATCCGCCCCGTTCGCCCCAGCCTCAGCCACAAGGGCACAGGCCTTGTCCACCGAGCCGGCCTTATCAAACAATACCGATGCCGCCTGAACCACGGCAGTGTTTACTTTTTTCATGATGTCTCCGAATGTTTTATGTTTGGCCCGGTGGTACCAGAAAAGAAATGATTAAACAATATCGACGATAAGGTTTTCTTGTAGGCCCCTCTTTACAACCCGTTAAAAAACTTGGCAAACCACTCCCATCCAAACCGTATCATTTTTCCTTTCAGGTCATTGGGAATATTTTCTTTGGCACATCGACCGACATCAACACCTGTAATGGGCAGATCATTGGACACGGCACATCTAATTTCCCATTGCACCAATGGATCCGACAACGTGTTGCCCGAAACAATAATCATCACCCCATCTGCATCCCGGATCTTATCCGCAACGATTTGCCTATATTGAGGCCATGTCTTTCCATCCCGGTCAACCGTGATAAAATCTATCGTCGGTTCAGAATAAAGCGCCCATCTGTGACTGCCGTTCATCAGCATATCTCGGTATCGAATATCAGATACTGCACACCCCACATAAATCAGTTTGTGCTCCCTGAAGGGTCGCGGATCTGATGTTTTGCTTCCGATTTTGACAGTATGAACGATCATGAAAACCTCTTCGTGTTAAAGTTAAAATTTCGTATAAGAGTCGAACTCGGTATTAACATCAACATAAATCATGAGAGTTTCTGCCTGATGGTCAAATCAATGGCAACGACTTCTATGGTATCAACACCGGGATATTGATCGGCAATACTGTACCAATATCCTTTAAGCGCAGTGGCAAGATCCTTTAATCCTATTCTTTGTTTGTTGATCAACCATTTTTTCAGAGGTTTTCTGCCCTGCCAAACCAAGAGCATCACACCACATCTCGCCATGACACATCGAAACTCGTCATCTAATTCAGTCCAGTTTTTTGGCTTAACATGCCCCCAAGCTGATAATATTTCATTTTTTTCCGCCTCTTCCTGATTTCTTGGCACTGGTGAAAACTGTCGATCTAAAGGAATATGATTTTCCATATTGAATTCTCTACACGTACGATTAATTTTTGACAGATAAAAGAAAAAATCCAAGCCAATTGAAAACTGGCACCCTTTCCAAGAAAAATCAACCACCATCGCAGGACACTTCCGAAATAGCGATAGGCCAGACTCCACACTTAAAGCCGACCAGGAGGGCCAGGCAGCCGGTGCCGTGGAGGCCCGGAATGGCGTGAGATTCGCCGGGCGTCATGGACTGTAAGAACGGCGGATCTCCGCTATCCGGGCAATCAGGACGATTGCCCGGATTTTAATGGAGGGTCCCGCGGGGCCGGCTGCCGGGTAAAGGATCAAGATCATGACCCTACAATTTCTAAGTATCCAAGCATCTTATGTCGTCGAATTCAGCAGTCTGTTTATCAGACCATTTGTCACAATGTTTAATTAAACGACACCGACGGGCAGGGCCTGCACCTCTTTATCAAGCCGATCCGATAACAAATCTTCTGCAACTTCAAGATCATAGCGCGTCTGGAGGTTCAACCAGAATTGGGCGGAAATACTGAAAAACCGCCCCAGACGAAGCGCCGTATCCGCCGTAATTGATCTTTTCCCGTGAACGATTTCATTGATTCGCCTGGGCGGTACGCTGATATCTTTGGCCAGCCGGTACTGGCTGATACCCATCGGATTCAGAAACTCTTCCAGAAGAATTTCTCCGGGATGAATGGGGGGTAATTTATTGTCAGTCATTTGTACCTCCTAATGATAATCCGTGATTTCCACATCGCAGGCGTCTTTCTCTTTCCATGTAAAACAGATCCGCCATTGGCCGTTAATGCGAATACTGTGTTGTCCCTTTCTGCCACCTTTTAAGGCTTCAAGACGGTTCCCCGGCGGAATACGCAAGGCGATCAGTTCGGTGGCGGCATCTATCATAATCAGCTTTCTTCGCATCTGATGCTGAATATCTGATGGAAATTTCTTCGAAAAAATCCTGTTAAATATTTTTTCAGTTTCTTTATCCCGAAAAGATTTTATCATGGATAATATGATAACGCCCCTCGCTATTAACGTCAAGCGTTAAGGGCTTGCGTTTTAAAACCCTTTAGTGTTTAATACCCGCCTTCATCCGGATTGCTCGAAACTCATGAAAGGCAGAACCACCCATGAACACCCGCCATATCAAACAAACCATAGGCCTCTCCATTCCCATGATTGTGGGGCAGATCGGTCAGTTGACCATGAACGTGGCGGACAATGTCATGGTGGGACGGGTGGGGGCGGATGCCCTGGCAGCCGCAGCCATCGGGAACGGTTTGTTCACGCTATCCATGGTATCGGGCATCGGGATTTCCATGGCCATTACCCCGCTGACGGCCATTGCCATGGGGGCGGGACGAAATGAAGATTGCGGCATCGTTCTCCGGCAGGGGCTGATTGTGAATATGGCAGCCGGTCTGCTGCTCTGCCTGGCCACCATTGCGGGGGCACAGGGGATCCGGTTCCTGAATCAGCCCGAAGCCATTGTGGAACCGGCCATCCGCTATATGGAGGTATTGGGGCTGTCCATGATTCCGCTGATGCTGTTCCAGTCCTACCGGCAATTTGCAGAAGGCCTGAGCTATCTGCGGCCGGCCATGATCATTACGCTGGCGGCCAACCTGGTCAATATCTTTGTGAACTGGGTATTTATCTTCGGGAATATGGGAGCGCCCGCACTGGGGGTTACGGGTGCGGGGCTGGCCACCTTTTCCTCAAGGATTTTTATGGCGGCATGCATGATGTTTATCATCATGAAAGCCCCATCCCTGAAACGCTTCGACCCCAGCCTCAGGTACAAAAAAATCGATATTGCCCTGATGAAACGACTGCTGGCCATCGGCATTCCCGGGGCCTGCCAGTATTTTTTTGAGGTTTCCGCCTTTGTGGGCGCCTCGGTGATTGTGGGCTGGATGGGTGTCAGGGAGCTTGCGGCCCATCAGATCGCCCTGAGCCTTGCGTCCATCTCCTTTATGTGCGCCATGGGGATCTCCGGGGCCGGCACCATACGGGTGGGCAATGCCTTGGGCAGGGGGGTAAAACCTGATGTCCGGGCCGCAGGATTTACCGCCGTGATCCTGTGCATGATCTTCATGGCCCTGGCCGGTCTTTTGTTTGTTCTTTTCCGTAACATCCTGCCGACGTTGTACGTATCTGAACCGGAGGTTATTCAAATTACTGCCGGACTGCTGGTGATCGTGGCCTTTTTCCAGCTGTCGGACGGGGCCCAGGCCGTGGGCATCGGCATCCTCCGGGGTATAACGGATATGAAGGTACCCACGCTACTGACCCTTGCGGCCTACTGGATTATCGGCCTGCCGGTGGCATATGCCCTGGCCTTCTGGGCGGATATGGGAATTTACGGGGTGTGGATCGGGCTGCTGCTCAGCCTGACGGTATCGGCCCTGCTGATGGCGTTGCGGTTCCACGTCAAAACAAGGATTTGAAAACAACGGCACCGTCCTAATTATTCTCCAATTCCGCAAGAAGCGGGTGGTCCGCAGGGACATCGTGGTATAGGATATGTGTAAACAACCACGGATTTCCTCAAGGAGACAGCCATGACGGCCACTGCATTGGAACAACTTTCAGGGGACTACACCCGGATCGAGCAAGCCATAGATTTTATCGATACCCATCAGGAGGCCCATCCCCCCCTTGCCGATATTGCAGCGGCTGTGGGACTCAGTGAGTTCCACTTCCAGAAGCTCTTTTCAAGATGGGTGGGGATCAGCCCTAAGCGCTTCCTCCAGTTTTTAACCAAGGAGCATGCTAAAAAACTCCTGGCGGATTCCCGGAATATCCTTGATGTGACCTATGAAACAGGGCTTTCCAGCCCCGGCCGTCTCCACGACCTCTTTATTTCCTGCGAAGCCATGACACCCGGGGCATACAAGGCGAAAGGCAAGGGGCTGACCATCGGCTACGGCGTCATCCCATCCCCTTTCGGCCCCTGCATGATCGCCTTCACGCCCAAGGGCATCTGTAACCTGAAGTTTCTTCGGGACCGGTCGGAGGATGAACTGATTGAATGGCTGGCGGCCCAATGGCCCCGGGCGGAGGTGGTCCGCCAGGCCGCACGGGCAATGGATTTTGCCCACCGCATTTTCAATACCGGTATTCCAGACACCCCTGCCCCCCTCCATCTCTTCGTCCGGGGCACCAACTTCCAGATCAAGGTTTGGGAAGCGTTGACGCGAATCCCACCGGGGCATACCGTCACCTACCAGGACATTGCCGGCCATATCGGCCATCCCGGTGCGGTCCGGGCCGTGGGCACGGCCATCGGGAAGAACCCGGTTCCCTATCTCATCCCCTGCCACAGGGTGATCCGGAAAATGGGGATCTTCGGCAACTACGGGGAGGGCAAAAGCCGGAAAAAAGCCATATTGGGGTGGGAATCCGCCCGGGCGGGCTATCCGAAAAAGCAGCCGTAGGCATCCCTTTCGATCACTTCAAGGGCCTCTTCCAGGGAGGCGGCCGTGGGGCAGGGGGTGTGGACGTGCCATTTCAGGTCAGAACGCATCCAGAACAACTTCCAGATTTTCCTGGATTTCACCCAGGTGGCCTTGGCCAGAGAGGTTTCAATAATTTTGGAGGGATCGTCCCACAGGGGGCGAATCTCATAGATCTCAAAGCTCTGGCCTGTGACCCTGAAGCCCAGGTCCACCTGTCCCCGCAGCCTTACCTCCGGGCGTCTGCGTTCCACAAAAGATCCCACCAGTTTTTCCATCCGTTTGATTTCAAACTCGCTCAAAGCCATGTTGCAGAACTGCTCCCCCAAGTCTTTTTTGATGCACATCATAAATTGTCTAATTTTTCAGGACTATATAGTACGACGGTTATGCCATGCAAGCCAAAAGATCAATCCCTGGGGAATCCTGGCATTTGGCCAGCACCGCCAGGCTGCCGAAGTCGTACCGGACTGCCGGAGCGCCCCAGTCATCCACCTGGCGGCCTTTTGCGGTACCTTCCAGGACGGCTGTTACCGCATCCAGACAATTGCCTATAAACCTAGAAGGCAGTTCCGGTTCGTTGTGACAGGTAAAGATTTTCCTGATATCCATGCTTTCAAGGATGTTCAATGATGCCCGGTAGGCCGCGAGATCGGAATCCGTAAAGTGGGCGTAGAGGGTGCCGTTATAGATGAAGTCGCCGCAGAAGAGGGCAGCGGTTCTCTCGTCCCAAAAGGATAGGCTGCCCCGGGTGTGGCCCGGGGTCTCCATGACGTGAAGCAACCGTCCGCCAAGATCGATGGTATCGCCGTCTGTGAGAGAGGCGGTGGGTGGGGGACTGTTGATTTCCCAGGCATCGGCATCAAAATCCGCAGGCAGGGGAACGCCGGACATGCGGCAGGGGTCCGCATAGACCTTACGCAGATAGCCGCTGGTAACGGGCTGGACGAGAAGTTCCGATTCGCATGCGGCGATTCGGATATCGGAGAACAGGCAATTGCCCCCGATATGGTCGAAATGCCAATGGGTGTTGAGAACCATCACCGGCAGTCCGGTGACGGAGGCCACCGCCTGCCGGATATCGGTAAAGCCCATACCGGTATCGATCAGGGCAGCTCTGTCATTGCCCAGAACCAGGTAACTCTGTACATGGCCGGGCTCCAGAAGCATGAAGACCCCCTCTTCCATCTGCTGAATATCAAACCAGTGGGACACGGCAGGTTGCCTCAGGTATAGAGTTCGGGAAGAATGGATTTCAAGGCCTTGCCCAGCCGTGCGGCCCCTTCCGTCAGCACGGTTTCATCGTAATAGGCAAAGCAAAGACGCATGCAATGGGAAAAGCCTTTCTCAGGCGAGAAGTACTGGCCGGGATAGATATCCACTCCCATGGCCTGTAACTCTTTTCTCAGGGCTTTAAAATCAATGCCTTCAGGAAACCGGATCCAGACAAAATATCCGCCCCGGGGTGTTTCAAACCGGGCGGCCGGCGGCAGGACGATTTCAAGCATCCGGCATAATGCATCGGCTCTGGCCCGTAAAACCGTTCTCAAATGCGAGATATTGGCGGTCAGATCCCCCGTTGTCATGAGATCTCCCACCACGGCGGATGTGAAGGGATTCACCCCGCCGCCGCTCTGGATAACACCGGCCCGTGCAAGCTGCCGGACCCGTTCCCTGGCCGTATGAATCCATCCCAGGCGGAGACCGGGGGCCAGAATTTTGGAAAAAGATCCCAGGCAGTAAACCGGTGCCTTGTCCAGAAACCTTCCCAGGGAGGGCGGTGGCGGGGCGTCAAAGTGGAGAAACCAATAGACCTCGTCGGAAATCACCCTCAGGTTGCGATCTGCGGAAATCGTGGCCAACCGTTCTAACCGCCCGGCACTCATGGTGACGGAAGAGGGATTGTGAAAAAAGGGAATGGTATACAGGAACGCAGGCGTTTCATCCCCGGGCAAGTCCGCCAGAATCTCTTCCAGGGCTTCCGGGATCAGCCCGTCTTCGTCCGTGGGAACAGTGACCAGGTTCAATCCGTAATCTGTGAATATCCGCAGGGCCAAAAAATAGGTGGGGGCCTCCACAAGTACGGTATCTCCGGGCCGGGTCAGCAGGGTACAGAGCAGGTCCAGGGCCTGGGAATTGCCGTTGGTGGTCATAAGCTGGTCCGGGCGGACCGCCACAGGGGTATGCTCGGTCAGGAACCCGGCCAGGGTGTCCTTGAAGTCCGGGTTTCCCCGGGCAGGGCCGTAACCCAGGCAGTCTTTATTATCGCCGGTGAGCGCATTGCCGGACGCAGATCTGAGAAGGTTGAGGGGAAGCAGATCCGGACTGGGCTGGCCGATGCCCAGATGGATGGGGTCTTCAGGCATGACGACGCCCCTACTCGGCCGGGAAACCGTAAAGCCGCGTATGCACCAGCACGGGTTTCTTAATCTGTTTTTCCTCCAGCATGATGGTTTCGGTCTGCCGCCAGGCGTCTGTGTCAATGGTGCCGATCTTCAGTCTCGGGGAAGGCTTCACAAGTTCCCTGGTGGCGTCAAGCTGTTTCATCCGGATCAGGTCTTCGGTGCCCTTGTCCTTTTTTGCGATCTCCGCGAGCACCATGGGTTCATTGGCCGGATCCATGGCGTATTCCCAGGCCGCCATCAATGCCTTAAGAAATGCCTTGACCCGCCCGGGGTGGGATTTAACCGTCTTTCCTGAAGTGACCACGGAGTTGGCCACGAAGCTGACCCCGAATTCAGCAGGGTTCAAAAATAACACCTTCTCCCCCTCCCGGGCCAGTTTGGTTTCGAGAATCACCCCCTGGGAATTCCGGTACACCGGCCAGATCTCCACCTTTCGTTTCAAAAAAGGAGAAAAATCGAACCGGACCGACGACATGCGCACATCCGCCTTGGTCAGCTCCCCCATGGCGAGCAGCGTATTCATGATGGTTTCATCGTTGCCGCCGAAGGTGACCCCGATATGCCTGCCCCGAAGGTCTTCCGGCATTTCAATCCTATGCTGGTCCGCCCGGTAAATCCACTGCATGGGATTGATCTGGAACAACTGGGCCAGCACCACCACATCCGCCCCCTTGTCCAGGGCGCGGATCACCTGGTCCGCAGAGGCCACACCGAAATCCGCATACCCCAGCTCCAGTTCCTTGATGGCATTTTTTTCAGGCCCGCCCTCCTTTACCGTGACATCCAGGCCGGACCGTTCGAAAAAACCGGCTTCAACCGCCATGATATCCCCTGCCACACTGGTGTTGAACAACCATTTGAGACGGTAGTTCAGCTTCACCGGGCCGTCAGCGGCCGCAGGCCACACGCTGCAAAGCCAGAAGATGATTGCGGTGGCTGTCCAGATTATTATCCGGGTACGGTTTACGGATCTCATATCAACGTCCCCCCTTTTGGTGCGGACCATTTTGTTTTTACCTGTTCTCCGGCAGTTTCCAGCAGGCCCTGGTACACGGAAATGATGATGCCGATCATGAAAAGAGCCGTCAGAATGCCGGCAAGATCGCTCTGGTAAAGTGCAATACGGATACTATAGCCGATGCCCGCATCCGCGGCAATGAATTCCGCCACAATGGTGCCGGCCATGGCCAGGGTGGCGGAACCTGCGATGACCGTGGTCAGTTTGCTTAAGTTTTCAAAGGCCCTAATCTTCACTTCCAGCTGCCATCGCATCCGCCCTGTGGCCTTATAAAAATGTTCGATATCCTCCACCGGCGAGGCCATGATCCCCAGTACGGACAGCAGCAGGGGAAAATAGCAGATCATGGAGGCGATGAGCAGCCGGGATAAAAATCCGTCCCCCAGAAGGATAAAAATAATGGGGGCCAGGGCGACAATGGGGTAGGCCTGGATGTTGTAGGCCATCACTTTGATAAATGACCCCACCCAGGTGGACTTGCGGCCCAGGATGCCCACGGAAAAAGCCATGAAGATGGATATCAGCTGTCCTAATATCGTAACCGAAAGCGTGTTGATACAGTCAAAAAAATAGGTGGTCAGCACCCGGCCTGCGGTTTCCAGGATCAGCTCCGGTCCGGGAATCACGTAGTCGGACAAACCCACGCCGTATTTGATGCCCATAAGGCCGCTGACCCCTGCGGCATATACGATCAGAAACTGGTAAATCCGTCTAAACAGCATTCATGATCTCCAGCATGGTCCGGTCCAGCCCGGCCGGGTCAGGCACATACCCCAGGGTATAATCCAATCCCCGGACCACGGTACCGCTCTTGCCGCGGCTTAGAATCAGAATATCCCGGCAGAACCTTGCCACCTCCATGAGGTTGTGTGAAATATAAAGAAAAAGCCGGTCCGGGAAAAGATCCTTCATGGCCAGAATAATAGTCTCCCGAAGGGCTTCGTCTACGTTGGCCAGGCTTTCGTCCAGGATGAGCAAATCAAAGTCCTGAATCAGGTAACGGATCAGGTTCATCCGGTTCTGCTGCCCCATGGACAACTGGGAAAACCTGGCGTCCATCAGGGACTCCACCCGGAAAATGCGGATCAGCTCATCCTTGAGCCCCGTGTTCTCCTCCGGGCAGACCTTTTCCAGGTGAGACCCGGTGCTGGCCCAGCCCGGAAGGCGTTCCTGGTTATATGAATAAAGGAGAGTGGACAGGCCCTCGTGGCGGCAGTGTTCTTCTGCCAGGGTTCCATGGCCTGCCAGAAGTCTGGCAAAGGATGTTTTTCCCACGCCGGACGGCCCGAATACCGCATTGAATCCCGGCGCTGCCATGGAAAAGCTCAGCCGGTCCAATACGGGCTTATCCGCCCCCGGATATGTAAATGTCAGATCTGTGCACTCAAAATGCATCTTGTTCTCCGCTTCAATTGCCCATCCATACCGGGTCCGGAACTAAAAATCAATATGTCAGCGTCCCAGGGAATAAATAACCGGCTAAAGTCATCTTATACGGAGACCGAAAAAACCTAAGGTTACGGCGATTTTATAAAACCGGAAGGATATCCCGGCCATATTCGCCGGTATCCGGGGTTGAGTAATTCCGTGGGGCATGTTAGGCAAAATACACACGGAAAGCCATTAGGGGGTTATTTTTGTACACCACGGGAGGCAGCAAAGGCATGAAGGAAGCAGTGCGTCCGGCGATATTCTGTTTGTTTTTTCTGACCGCCTTTTTTTTGTCGTCCTTTCCGGCTGCCTGGGCCGGTCCCCCGGAAACACCCGCCACCCGGATATTAATACTCAATTCCTATCACCAGAGCATGCAGTGGGAACAGGATATTTTCCGCGCGGTTCATGATACCCTTCCTCCCCTGAAAAACAATGTTCAACTGCATTTCGAACATATGGACACCAAGCGGGTGCCATATACGGATGCTTACAGGGAAAAGCTGCTTGCCCTATACCGGCACAAATACGCAGGTATGAAATTCAGCGTGATCATTGCCACGGACAACAATGCCTTTAACCTCATGCGAAATTACCGGGATACCCTGTTCCCGGGAACCCCCGTGGTGTTCTGCGGCGTCAATTTTTTCCGCCAGGATATGCTGGACGGCCTCACGGGATTTACCGGGGTGGCAGAAACCTTTGATCCCGGCGCAACCCTTGATCTCGCCCTGAAACTCCACCCGGACACCGCCCAGGTGCTGTTCATCAATGATTACCTGCCCACCGGCCGGGCCTGGACCCATACCATCAAAAAAGTAATGTCAACACGGCTGCCAGATATCAAAGCCGGGCTGAAGATCACCTATGCCGGGGATTTGCCCATGGCAGACCTGCTGAAACAGGTAAACGCTCTGCCGGAAAAAAGCCTGGTGATCTACGGGGTGTATTTCAGGGACAGCAACAACATTTTCTATCCGCCCATGGAAAGTACATTGATGATCGCAGGGGCAAGTCCGGTGCCGGTATACGGACTGCTGGACTTTAATCTGGGGCATGGTATCATCGGCGGGAAACTGATATCCGGGTACTACCAGGGCAAAACAGCCGCATCCATCGCCCGGCGGATTCTCACCGGCACCGCACCGGAAGACATCCCGGTGCTGTACCGGGGGGTGAACCGCTTTATGTTCGACCAGGTTCAGCTTGATCATTGGGGGATTAGCCCTGCAGACCTGCCGAAAGGTGCCATTATTATCAACCAGCCCACCTCCTTTTACCGGGATCATAAACAGATCGTCTGGCTGATCCTGGTTTCCTTTGCATTGCTGAGCGCCGTCATTTTCGTTTTGACCCTGGCGATACGGCGGCAGAAACTGGCGGAAAAAAACCTGCTGCAGCTCCAGAAAACCCTTGAAGAAAAGGTGGCGGACCGGACCTGCGAACTCCACAATGCCATGGAAATCGCGGAAAAAACAAGCCGGGAACTCAAGGTGACCAGCACGGAAATGCAGTCCATCCTGGACAACTCCCCCATCGGCATCGTCTTTACCACCAACGACCGTATCATCCGCCAGGTGAATGCGGAAATCATCAAGATCAGCGGTTACACCATGGATGAAATCCTTGGACAAACCGCCCGCGATATTTTCATGTCGGAACAGGCTTTCGGGGAATTCGGCAAAAAAGCCTACCCGGAGCTGATGAAACGCCGGACCGTGGAAGACAGAATCCAGCTCAGGAAAAAAGACGGCACCACGGTTTGGTGCAATGTCCGGGGCAGGCTGATCTCCCAGGGAGATGATACCCAGGGGATCATCTGGATTCTGAGCGATATTTCCGGCCGCATGGCAGCGGAAGAAGAACGGCAGGCCATTGCCAGGGAACTGGAACAGGCCCAGAGATACAAGAGTCTGAACGTCATGGCCGGTGCCATTGCCCACCATTACAACAATATCATGACCTCGGTTCAGGGCAATATCGAACTGCTTCTCATGGGACTGCCCGAATCGTCCAAAATACGGCGGTTGGCAGTCAACGCCCTGAATTCCGCCCAGAAAGCCTCCCAGATGTCCACATCCATGCTGGTCTATGTGGGACAGCAGAAGGTGGATCCCATGGCCCTGGACCTGGGGCACCTCATTAACGATCTCCAGGCACTTTTGAAAAATAACATCCGTCCCAATACCGAAATCATCCTTGAGCAGGAAAATGTCCCCCTGGTCTGCGAAGCGGACCCGGCCCAGGTCCGGGAACTGATTTTGAACCTCGTTATCAATGCAGACGAATCCATCCCGGATGAGGGCGGACGTATCACCATTTGGACCAGCACGGCGTGTATCAAGGGGCTTGATCAGCCCACGCCTTTCCGGGATGTGGCATTATCCGCGGAAAATTATATCTGCTGCCAGATTTCAGACAATGGCGCCGGCATGGACAAAGAAACCTTCGACCATATGTTCGAACCGTTCTTCTCCACCAAATTCACCGGGCGGGGATTGGGACTTTCCATTGTGGCAGGCATCCTCAAGGCCCACCGCGGCACCATGGAAGTCAGAAGCGCCCCTGATGAAGGCACCGTCATCCGGTTTTACCTGCCGGCGGCACCCCATGTGAAAGCGATCTCCACCGATATAACCGAAGCAAGCCTGCCTACAAAAGAGCTGCCGCGCTACTCCGGCAAGGTCATCTTTGCGGACGACCATCTGGAGGCAGCCCGTATCGGCGAAACGCAGCTGCACCGGCTGGGGTTTGAGGTAATTCTGGCCTCCAACGGTCAGGAAGCCATTGATCTGTACCGCCAACACGGTAAAGCGATTGCCCTGGTTATCCTGGACGCAGTGATGCCCACTGTCAGCGGCACGGACGCCCTGAATCGGATTCGCAAGATAGATCCCAATGCCAGGATCATCCTGGTCAGCGGGTACAGCAAAGATCAGATTGAACCGGACCTTTCCGATGCCAAACCTGACGTCTTCCTTCAAAAACCCTATAAGATGGATCAGCTTCTTGAAGCCGTAGCCCGGATCATGGGCTCATGAGGCCGGTCTGAAAAACGGTTTTCCCCTTTTGCGAGTCACCCGGAGTTCCCCCCGGTCCGACAGATACTTCAGGGTAACCACAATCCATCCCCCGAGCAGGGACCGCTGCAGGGTATTCTTGGGATAAAACCTTCGGTAAATTCCGTCAAAGTCAATACCGCTGCTGCCCGCACCGGCAACCACCCCACGGATCTGTTCGATTCTGTGATGACGGTGGGCAATGGCGTTGCGGATCCTGCCTTTCGGATCGGTGACGGCACTGCCGTGGGCAGGCAGGATGAGCGTCAAGCCGGGCAGTTGCCCCACCCGCCCAAGGCTTTTGAGATACAGGTTCAGATCGGATTTGGTGGGCCCCAGCCAGGTGGTGATCCTCCTGAGCACCAGATCCCCGCCCAGCAGCACCCCTGTTTTCCTGTTGAACAACGCGATATCGTCATCGCAATGCCCGGGAACGGGGATAATCTCCCAGGAGGCGTTGCCCACCGAAAGCACCTGCCCCTCCCGCACAGGCACCACCCCTTCCCCAACAAACCGAATCCGGCAAAGCCGGATCAGCATCTCATTGATCACAGCGTTGCGTATCCTGGGCCAGGAACTGCCCCGGCCTTTCAGATCCGTATCAAACAGGGCTTGCTCTTCCCAGAAATAGTGTTTGTAGTTCCCCCGGGAAGTAAACCGCGCGGCTTGTTTGCCCGTGGCCAGCACATCCAGGCCCGATTTCTCCCGAAGATAGGCCAGGCCGGAGAAATGGTCCCAGTGACCGTGGCTCGCCATCACCCGGGTGATCCGGCAGGGCCGCCCTTTGGCCCGCTCAATGGTTTCAATCTCACGGATCTGTTCCACCAGTTGCCGCCCCATCTTCCGGACACCGAAACCCGAATCAAAAACGATTCCGTTCTCACCGGCGATCACGTAGATGTTCAGGGAAAACTTAAACCGGCTGACGGACTGAACGATTTTATAGATACCTGGTGCTGCTTCCTGAACTGTGCTCATCTTATTTTCTTTTCCAGTTTTTTACGTAGTTGACTTGGCCGCCTTTCCACCTATTCCATGGGTTGCCCAGTTTACCTGCGGCCCATTTTAAAAGGCAAGGAGAATCGAATAGCCCACATGTATTTACCTCTTTGGATATGGCCGATATGACGTTCAACTCATTTACCCGAATGAGCAAGGATAAAAAAGCCTTTTCGAACACTTAAATCGCAAGTCATTTTATATGAAAGAACCAAGCAACTCTTTGAATTCTTTCATGGTTTGTTGTGGGCACGGCGCATGACGTTCATACCCATAGGGCAGAAACTGGGCGGCCCATGGCCGTTTATTACGATCTTACGAAAGCCAACAATAAAGAATAATCGTGATCATCAGCAGCTTTTAGTGCCTGAATATATGCTTGTCTGATTTCAGAAGGAGCCGCAAGATTTTTACCTCCCCAGGAGAATGGAGCCTTTTCAAATATCTTTTCAAGAATCAAATCAGCAATGAATCTGGCATGACGACCATTACCATTTGGGAATGGATGGATCGCCACGAGTCTATGGTGAAACCTGGCTACAACCTCATCAGGGCTATAGGACTCATATTCCAACCAGCCATTGGCCTCTTCACACAAAGCGTAAACCTGAGTTTCTATGAGATGAGGCAAAACCCCCAGGTTCTTTTCTGTATTTCGATATTTGCCAGCCCATTTCCACACGTCAGAGAACATTTTTCTATGCAGTGTGCAAAGAAACTCTGGTGTCAGAATATCCTTATGTCTGATTCCTTTAATCCAGATCCGGGCTTCTGATATGTTATGAGCTTCCCAAAAATCCAATTGCTGCCGTGTGGTAATATGGGATAATTTCAAACCTTTTAACTCATCGGGTTCAAGAGGCGTTGCATTTTTATCATATTTTATCACAGACCCTTTTTTATCAAAAAAAATTAAATCATT
>CAJWHT010000082.1 GCA_913041495.1 uncultured Desulfobacteraceae bacterium
CTCCCTTGCCCAGCGGTGCCTCCTGGTCCAGGCCGACCCATACCCCTGTGGTGAATCTCGGCGTGAATCCCAGGAACCATGCGTCAAACAGGTTGTTGGTGGTGCCGGTCTTGCCGGCCACCGGCCGCTTGAGTGCCTTGACACGCCGGCCTGTGCCGGATTTTACCACGCTTTCCAGGATGCTCGTCATAATATAGGCCGTGCTCATATCTATGACTTTTTTGCGCATCAGCTTTGAGGTTTCGATGAGGTTGCCGTCCCTGTCGTAGATTTTGGTGATAAATACCGGCTCAATCAGGTAACCAAGGTTGGAAAACACGGAATAGGCATTGACAATTTCCAGCAAAGACAGGCCGGAAGACCCAAGGGCGATGGACAGATCCCGGTTGATTTCGGAAGTAATGCCCAGTTTCCTGGCATAATCAATCACATAATCAATGCCGATATCCTGGAGAATTTTAATGGTGACAATGTTTCTGGATTTGGAAAGGGCATCCCGAAACAGGGTGGGACCGTAGAATTTTTCCTTGTAGTTGTGCGGTTTCCAGACAAAATCGCGTTCCGTATCTTCAAACACCACCGGAGAGTCTATAATCACAGACGCGGCGGTGTAGCCCTTGTCCAGGGCGGCGGCGTAAACAATGGGTTTGAACGCTGAGCCGGGCTGGCGTCTGGACTGATAGGCCCGGTTAAACTGGCTGTTTCTGAAGTCCCGGCCCCCGATCATGGTTTTGACGTGGCCGGTTTCGGCCTCGATGCTCAACAGGGCGGCCTGTGCAACCGGCTCCTGGTAGAGGGCAAATTCGTACTCGTTATCCTCCATGATTTCGTTGATCACCTGGACGAATATGATGTCTCCGGCTTTGAGGACTTCCGACGGGTTCCTGACCTTTGTTTCGTAGTAGGCCACCTTGGGATTGGGGGTGCGTGCCCATGTCATGGTGGCCAGGCGAATCAGGCCGTGAACGTCGCCCACGCGCACCCGAGTCACCTTGTTTTCATCATCCACCGAAAGTACCACCCCCTGGTAGATGCCCCCCTTTTCCGGGAGGTTGCCCTCAAGGGACTCGGCCACTTTCCTGCAGAATCCTTCTATTTTCAGGGCGGGGATGTTTTTGACCGGACCCCGGTAACCCGTGCGTTTGTCCAGGTCGGCAAGCCCCTTTTTAACAGCGGTTCTGGCAATTTTCTGCAGTTCTATATTGACTGCGGTATGGATGTTCAGGCCCTGGTTGTAGAGCATGTCTTCGCCGTATTTTTTTTCCACGTATCTGCGGACATGCTCGGTATAGCAGGGGACCCGTTCAATGAACCAGTTCTTCCGGGGTTTGATGTCAAGCTTTTCATCGATGGCCGCAGTGACGTCCAGATTGGAGATCATTCCCTCTTCTTTCATCCGGTTGAGGGTGTAAATCTGGCGCTGTTTGGCCCTGTCCGGGAACCTGAAAGGGCTGTAGCGGCTGGGGGCCTGGGGAAGCCCTGCCAGCATGGCGCATTCCGCCAGGGTCAGATCTTTTGCGTGTTTGCCGAAGTAATTTTCGCTGGCCGCCTCAACACCGTAGGCCCCGTGGCCCAGGTAGATCTGGTTCAGGTAAAGAAAGAGGATTTCATCCTTGGAAAACTTCTTTTCAATTTTATAGGCCAGCATGGCCTCTTTCAGCTTCCGTTTATAGGTCCGCTCCGGGGTCAAAAGAAAGGATTTGGTCACCTGCTGGGTGATGGTTGACCCGCCCTGGACAATGGTGCCGGCCTTAAAGTTCTTTATAAATGCCCGGATGATGGACTGGATATCGATACCGGGGTGTTCCCTGAACCTGGAATCTTCGGCCGCCACAAAGGCGTTGATCAGGTTATCCGGCATTTCCGTCAGGGGGATGACGATCCTGCGTTCCTTGTAAAATTCTCCGATTTTCCGGCCGTCATCCGAATATACACTGGTAACGGTGGCCGGGCGGTAGTCATTGAGGGTGTTGATCTTGGGCAGATCCTGGCTTAGATAGACAAAAAGTCCGGCCATTCCGGCCCCGCCAAGAATACCTAAAATCACGGAAATGATGACAACCCATTTGGTGATGGACAAAAACAGGCTTTTTTCTTTTTTCTTGGCTCTTTTTTTCAGGACTTGGGAGCGGCTCTTTTTAGTAGTCATAGCATCCAGGGAAATTTGTTTATTTTGGATAAAAATTAACTGCTTTTACCAGATTCCCCACCACTTGGCAATAGATTGGGCCATAGTAAACCCATGGCTTTGGTACGTGTTCTAACCGAATCCATACCGGTTCCTATCTTATTGCTGACACAGTCATGAATATATAAATTGACTTTTGATACCCAAGGGATTAAATATAAAGGTTTTGATATCTCTGCATTTTTTATGAGAGTAACCGTAAGATAAGGAAGATTACCCCTCATGGTAAAACTTGATTTTGAAAAAACCAACGGATTGATTCCTGCCATAGCCCAGGATGCCGAAACCGGGGAGGTGTTGATGCTGGCCTATATGAACCAGGCCGCATTCCATGAAACCCTGGCATCGGGCAAGGCCACCTATTACAGCAGGTCCAGAAACGCGCTCTGGAAAAAGGGAGAAACCTCCGGTCATGTGCAGCATGTACGGGAGATCCGGGTGGACTGTGACCATGATACCATCCTGCTGAAAGTTGAGCAGGTGGGCGGGGCGGCCTGTCATAAAGGCTACAAGAGCTGTTTTTTCAGTATGATTGATGAAAATGAATTGAAAATTGTTGAAGAACGGGTGTTTGACCCAAAAAAGGTATACAAATAATGGAAAAGATATTGAAACTGGGCATTCCCAAAGGAAGCCTGCAGAATGCAACCATCAATCTGTTCAAGCGGTCCGGATGGAAAATCAACGTTGAGGGCAGAAGCTACTTCCCGGATATTAACGATGAAACCATTGAATGCGCCCTGTGCAGGGCTCAGGAAATGTCCATCAACGTGGAAAGCGGTGTTATCGACGCCGGTCTCACCGGCCTGGACTGGGTGGCGGAACACGAATCCGACGTCCACGTGGTCAGCGATCTGATCTATTCAAAGGTGAGTGCCCGCCCGGCCCGCTGGATCATTGCGGTGGCCAACGACTCCCCCATTAAAAAACTTGAAGACCTTGAAGGCAAAACCATTTCCACCGAACTTGTCAAGTTTACGAAGCGGTTTTTCAAAGACCGTGGCATCAACGTGAACGTGAAGTTCTCCTGGGGGGCCACTGAAGCCAAGATCGTTTCCGGCCTTGCAGATGCTATTGTGGAAATTACCGAAACCGAAAGCACCATCCGCGCCCACAACCTCAGGGTGATCCACGAGGTCATGGAGACCAATACCCAGCTCATCGCCAATAAAAAGGCCTGGGAAGATCCGGTAAAACGCGAGAAGATCGAACAGATCGCCATGCTTCTCCAGGCGGCCCTGGTGGCCGACAAACTGGTGGGTATCAAGATGAACGTGCCCGGCGACAAGCTGCCGGCGGTCGTGGAACTGCTGCCCAGTCTCAACGGTCCCACCGTGGCGTCTCTCTATCAGTCTGACTGGTTCTCCGTTGAAACCATCGTTGAAAATTCCCTGGTGCGGGACCTGATCCCCAAACTGTTGAAGGAAGGGGCTGAAGGTATCATTGAATATGCCCTCAACAAAGTAATCTAATATTGATCTAAACGTGACCAAGGTGATCTAAAATGACAGCAGCCAGGAGATGTGAGAAAATTACCCCGTTCATTGTCATGGATGTCCTTGAAGAAATCCAGCGGATGGAATCTCAAGGTATTGACGTGGTTCACATGGAAATCGGTGAGCCGGATTTCAACGTGCCGGAGTGTGTCAACCGGGTCAGTGTGGAGGCCTTGTGCCAGAATGAGACCTCCTATACGGCAAGCCTGGGGGATATCCGCCTGAGAGAAGCCATTTGTGCCTATCACAAGCGGACATACGGCACGGATATCAATCCTGCACACATCCTGGTGACTTCGGGTACATCTCCGGCCATGCTGCTTCTTTTTTCCGCCCTCATTGATCCGGGGGATGAGGTGATCATTTCCGATCCCCACTACGCCTGTTACGCTAACTTTGTCCATTATGTGCAGGGCGTGCCTGTAACGGTGGAGGTGTTCGAAGAGGATGGGTTTGTATATACGCCCGAGGCGATCCGTGAAAAGATCACACCCAAGACAAAGGCCATATTTATCAACTCTCCGTCCAATCCCACCGGAAACGTCATTCCCGAACAGCGCATGAAAGAGATCGTGGCGGTGGCTGAAGAATACGGTCTTTACATTATCTCCGATGAGATCTACCACGGATTGACCTATGAGGGTAAAGACCACTCCATCTTTGAGTTCACCGACCGGGCCTTTGTGCTTAACGGATTTTCCAAACTCTTTGCCATGACAGGCCTGCGTCTGGGCTATCTTATTGCACCGCCAACGTTTATCCGTCCGCTCCAGGTATTGCAGCAGAATTTTTTCATCTGTGCGAATTCAGTAATCCAGCTTGCCGGGGCTGCTGCCCTGACAGATGCGGATAAAGAGACGGAAATGATGCGCAATACCTATAACGAAAGGCGCAAATTTGTACTGGGCCGTCTGAAAGACATGGGGCTGGGTATCACTGTGGAGCCCACGGGGGCCTTTTATGTATTTGCCAATGCTAAACATATTTCCAGCGATTCCTATAACCTTGCCTTTGATATTCTGAAAAAAGCCCACATCGGCGTGGCGCCGGGGATTGATTTCGGAAATAACGGGGAAGGGTATCTTCGGTTCTCCTATTGCAATTCCATGGAAAACCTGAAGACCGGTATGGATCGGATGGAGGGGTACTTAAGGGATTATTCATGAAAATCCATGGGGTCGAATTTGTTAAAAGCGCCGTAAAAAAGGCGCATTATCCGGAGTATGACTATCCGGAAATCGCCTTTGCCGGCCGCTCCAATGTCGGCAAATCATCCCTGATCAACACCCTGATCAACCGGAAGGATATGGTGAAAACCAGTTCCCGTCCGGGGTGTACCCAGTTGATCAACTTTTTTCTGGTGAACGATGGGCTGTCCCTGGTGGATCTGCCCGGCTACGGATATGCCAAGGTGTCCAAAAAAATTCGGGCCCAGTGGCAGCCCATGATGGAGACCTATCTGTCCTCCCGTGAAAATCTGCTGGGTCTGATCCTGCTGATCGATATCCGCAGGGATGCCCGAAAAGAAGAGTTTGATATGGCCCAGTGGCTGACTGCCCATGAACTGCCCTTTCTGGTGGTGCTCACCAAGGCGGATAAATTGTCAAAAACCAAAGCTGAAAAGCGGCTGAACGCCATCTGCACCCAGTTGAACCGGGATCGGAACGGGGTTATCCTTTTTAGCGCCAAAACGCGGAAAGGCAGGGATACCATCTGGGATGAGATCAACAACCTGCTCGCGTGGTATGAAGAGGAGGAAGACCTATGACAACCCCGCAGACCCGGTCCGGATTCGTAGGGATCATCGGTGCCCCCAATGCAGGCAAATCCACCCTGCTCAACCAGGTGCTGGGGCAAAAGATTTCCATTACCTCCAAGAAGCCTCAGACCACAAGGGATAATATTTTAGGGATTATCAACCGCCCGCTGTCACAGATTATCTTCATCGACACCCCGGGCATCCACAAAAGTTCTACCCTGTTAAATCAGCGTATTGTGGATCAGGCCATGCAGGCCCTGGAGGATGTGGAAGTCATCCTGTTCATGGTGGATGCCGCCTCCCGGAACTATTCGGCGGAAAAACTGATATTGGGACGGCTGGCAAAAGAGAATAAGCCTGTGGTGCTAGGGTTGAACAAGATTGATCTGTCGGACAAAGCCGCCGTATTCTCCCTGGTGGATGAGTTCCGGGGACTGCATGCCTTTAAGGCTATCGTTCCTGTTTCCGCAAAGAAAAATATCCAGGTGGAAAACCTGCTTGAAGAACTTGAGGCGTGTCTGCCGGAAGGACCCAGGCTGTATCCGGAGGAGACCTTCACAGATGTGTCCGAGCAGTTTATGGTCAAGGAGATCGTCAGGGAAAAGGTTTTTCGCCTGACGGGTATGGAGATTCCTTATTCAAGCGCCGTTACGGTGGATGCCTTTGAGGTGGAGAGCAAACTGATTGTGATCCACGCAAGTATTCATGTGGTCCGCAATTCCCAGAAGGGCATTATAATCGGAAAGGGCGGGAGCATGCTCCGGCGTATCGGCAGCAGTGCCCGCAAGGATATCGAGGAAATGCTGGGGAAAAAAGTATTGCTCAAGCTCTTTGTCAAGGTCACCAAGGATTGGGTGTCCAACACCCGGCACCTCAGTGAATTCGGGTATTAGCCTGAAAGAAGGGCGTTGAGGCGTTTATGGATGCGTATTTCAGCTTCACGGATGAGCGGACATTAAAAAAAGAGCGGGCAAAGGCCAGGCAGCTTCGGGGCAGTCAGTGGTGGAAACGCAAACGTGCCACCGGCATCTGCCACTACTGCAGGCAAACTTTTCCGCCCAAAGAGTTGACCATGGATCACGTCATTCCCATCGCCCGGGGCGGACGGTCGGAAAAATTCAATCTGGTTCCCTGCTGCAAAGCATGTAATACGAAGAAAAAGCAGATGCTGCCCACAGAGTGGGAGGCGTATATGGAACGCTTGAAAAACTAGGGTGTGTAATGAATAAAAAACAATCCGGCAGGAAGGCGCTTCATCGGTTGCGCTTCCTGCCGGATTTATTTATATGAAAGAACCACACAACCAGGCGGAATCTTTCATAATTTGTTGTGGGCACACCGAATAACATTCATGGGCGGCCCATGGCCGTTATTGGAATCAAAGACGATCTTTGGGCCAGGGTTTGGCCCTTTTGTCTTTTAAGGCCTTGGTTCTATTTTTTACTGCAAAGCCTGTGGATGGTCTGGGCGTGCCATTCTCCACGTCCGGAGAAGGTGGGCTGTCCAAGGTCGATCAGGCGTTTGGCAACCTGGTCGTAGGTGGCCCCTTCGGCGCGCATGGAATTGATAATATCCATGATCTCTTCTCTGGGCATAAGGTTGCTGTTCTGTGCCTGGCTGCTGCTGGCCTTGGTTTTGGGCGGGCTTACCACCTTGCGGCGTTTTCTGAGCACGGGTGATGCCTGAACTGCTTCTTCTTTGGGCGGCTGCCGGCGTTCTGCTTCCATTTCAGCCTTGAGCAGCTCTTCTACGGTACCGTCCAGTTCCTCTTCGGTTTCCTGGGAAGAGACATAGTGGTTTTCAAAGGCCGGCTGCTGGGGGATGGCATCCGGGCCGATGTTCATGTGGCTCATGACCATTTCAATGGCGTCTGCCTGGCGCTGCAAAAGATCTGCCTGTCTTTCCTGAACGGTGATCATGTACTCCTGGTTTTTTACAAGGGTTTCAACCTGGAGTGTCAGGTTATCAATGATCTCTGTCAACAGGGTCATGTTCTGTTCATCAACAGGGGGCATCTGGTTGCCGGGCTGCTGGTGGGACAAGGGGCCAGGGCTCTGTAAGGGGGGGCGCTTCATCTGGGGATTTCTGGTGTTGGGATAACCGCCGCCGCCGTAGGTGTGGAACCTGGGTCCGCTTGAGTAGTTGTAGGAATTATCAAAATTTTTCCGGGTTTTCGGGGTGCGTGGTTTTTCAGCCTGGCCATTGCGAAGGCTTTGTAAAAAGTCGTTCATTTATTTTGCTTCCTCCTTAGGAAAGTACATCCGTGCCTCACGGTAACTTATTGAATAAGCCTTGTTTATTTGCAACCATCAGGTTCAGGTGTGGGCACTTATAGGATTTTTCATCATGTTCTAACAGAATGCAGAGTATTTATCTATTGTTTCGGTCCCCATGTCAAGAGTTTTTTACGATTCTAACAATCCGGCGACAGGGTCTATAAATCGCCGGTTTCATGCGATAAACAACGGATTGAGTGCATCATGCCCATGATCATAACACAGCTGGTGTGAAATTGCCAGCCTGAGTGGTGCCCCTTTCATCTGCAAGGTCTCTTTCAGGATTCAGTGCGGTAAAAAAAATGAAAAAAATTACCTGATTACAGATGCCGGGTCAAAAAACCCCGATTTTTCCAAATGGAAACGGGCAGAAAGACGGGTCGGTAAAAATATATAGGTAAATTTATATAGATGCTCTTGGGTTTGGGGTTAATTCACGGTGGCCTTGGCATCATCGCCCAACCCGGCTTCGTACGAGCGAATCATTTCAATGGCCTGCTTTTGGCCCTCCAATTGAGATAATTGGCGTCTGAACCCGGATGCGCCGGGAAGCCCTTTTACAAACCAGGACAACCTGCCCCTGAGCATTTTGCAGGCGGTTTCCTCTCCGAAATAGTCAACATAAAGGGTGGTTAACCGTTCCATTTTTTTAAAGATTTCAGCGGGTGCGGGGGGATGATAGCGGCCATTGTCAAGGAAGGATTCGATCTGTGACAGGATAAAGGGGTTGGCCATGGCGGCCCTTCCCACCATCACGGCGTCACAGCCGGTTTGGTCCAGCATTTGAGCGGCATCTTCCGGCGAATTGATATCACCGTTTCCGATGACCGGAATATCCACAGCAGTTTTTAAACGCTTGATCTGGGACCAGTCCGCCGTACCGCGAAACCCCTGGGTTGCCGTTCGAGGATGCATGGCAATGGCGTCAACACCGATTTTTTGTGCGGTTTGGGCCAGGGCCATGGCCTGGTCACCGGACCTATCCCAGCCCGTACGGATTTTAATGGTGAAGGGCAGGGATGTGGCACCGCGAACCGCCTTTAAAATATCCGTTGCAAGACCAAGATCCTTCATCAACGCGACACCGGAACATTGCTTCACGACTTTTTTCACGCTGCAGCCGAAGTTGATGTCCAGGATATCCGCCGTACCTGATTTGTCTATGAATGCTGCGGCCCGTGCCATGGATGCGGGCTCCGATCCGAAAATCTGTACTGAAAGGGGGCGCTCCTCTGGTTGTGACCGAAGCAGGGTAAGCGTTTTTTCTGAGTTGTAAAATATGCCTTTGGCACTGATCATCTCCGAGCAGACCACGGCACAGCCGCATTCTTTTACAAGTTGCCTGAACGGCAGATTCGTTATGCCGGCAAGGGGGGCAAGAAAGGTGAGCCCCTTTATATCTAAGGTTCTGATTTTCATTTGATTCGTCTGTTTCTATGGGTGGTGTCGCTGCCGGTCCTGGCATAACAGAACAGGCAGTTGTGATGGCAGGGGTGTTGGTCGTAAGCGCCGATATCCGCGGACGTTGTACACAGACATCCCTTTGCTTTCCTCTGGCCGTAATCTTTTGCAATTTCAGGGTTTCCCCCAAATAGACGCCCGTAAAGCCTGCCGTCTATGCAGGCATTGGGGCCGATATCCCCGCAGCCGGCCAGGTGGTCCGTCAATTCTTTCTCGCAGCAAAGCGAAAGCGAGATCCCCATGGGGGCAAGCAGATCGGCGAGTTTCCTGGCGATGGCGGACTTTTTGTCCAGATCCGGTTGGGAAAACACAAGTTTAGGCCCCCCGGATTTCATCAGGCGGTCAATTCGCAGGTCCACCTTTTTATAGGGATCGTAAAAACTTGTGACGCAGCGGCGAATCCCCATATCGCCCAAGGCTTGGGCGATGGCCCTGACCCCTTTCGTATTGGTGCGGGGCTGTCCGTTTTGGGTATAGATACAGATGGGATCAAACCGCCATGTGATGTGGGATGGATCAAGGTCGCGGCAAAGCCGCCGTAAATGGTTCAGCCGGGTGTCAAGATCTGGTATGCCCGGCTCAAGCAGGGGGGCTTCGGGGTTGACCGTGATGTTGAAGTAGAGGTGAAACCCCTGATCCGTCAGCTTTTTATGGGCGTTCAGATCTATAAGTGGGCCGATGTTTTTGGACCAGAATACAATGGTGTGTACGGTGTCCGGTGTGGCATCCACCCGCCTGGCCTGCCGGTTAAAGGGGTTTATGACAGTAAAGTAACCCCGCCTAATCCGCTCCATGAACCAGGGGGTATACCACCCGGGAATATCTGTCCGCCTGGAAGCGGAGATGATCGTCTTCTTACCCAATACCCGGTTCCGGATCCTCTTTTTTATTGTTTCTCAGGGCGGCAAACGAAATAATATTTCCCCCGGTCTCCTGTGTATCCGATGTGTTGTCAGGTTTTTGTTCCGATTCCGCAGGCGGCTCATCCTTTTGTTCCGTTTGTTCCGGCGAAAGGGATTCCAGTTCCGGACCCGGGCATTCCACCACATCCATTCTCATCTTTTTCCCGTTCATAAAAAAATCATCGCCGTTGATATAGGCATCCTTTAGTATCCAGGTGACCACCTGGAGCGGGATTTGCAACATCAGCAGTTTGATCTGGTACCAGTCTTTTTTATGGTCCGGCAGTATGCTTTCCACCCGGGCAAATGATACGGGCTTGTCTTCTAAGTAAATCAATACAACATCGTTGATTGTGGCCATAGGCGTTTCATATCCTTTATTTTTCTTGTCAACCCGGAAGATATACCATACTCTTGGGATTATCAAAAGGTGTGACTTTGTACCCCAATCTACCGAATTTGAATTAAGATGCGCTCAGGAGGGTGGCAGTGGAGAAGAAATGGCAGGTCTTCGGTCTGGTGGCGGTCTCCATTTTCATGTCCACCCTGGATTCGAGCATTGTCAATGTGGCCCTGCCCTATATGATGCAGGACTTGACCGAAACCATGGGGACGATCCAATGGGTGGTCACCGTATACCTTTTGACCGTTTCCTCTTTTTTATTGACCTTTGGGCGGCTGTCGGACATCAGGGGCAGGCCCATGGTATACCGCATGGGATTCGGATTCTTTACCATCGGTTCCTTTTTCTGCGGGATCTCCGGTACCGTTGCCTGGCTGATTCTGGCCCGGGCCGTTCAAGGAATCGGAGCCTCGATGCTGATGGCCTGTTCCCCCGCCTTGATCGTTGATGTCTTTGAGCCGGAGCACAGGGGCAGGGCGCTGGGGCTTGTGGGGGCCTGTGTGGCTGCCGGCCTGACCACAGGACCTATGGCCGGCGGTCTGCTGCTGGAATACTTTTCATGGCGCAGCATCTTTTTTATCAATATTCCGGTGGGCATTTTTGCCCTGGCAGCCAGGGGGGGGGTATTCAACGGGGGGGGGCGTAAAACGGATGAATCCCTTGATCTGACCGGCTGTATTTCCCTGGCCTGCCTGGTCTGCTGCCTGATTGTCAGCCTGGTTCACGCAGGAGACTGGGGCGTCTTTTCTTTCAAAGGGCTTTTTTTCCCAGGGGCA
Organism: uncultured Desulfobacteraceae bacterium; assembly: GCA_913041495.1. Classification (GTDB taxonomy): domain Bacteria; phylum Desulfobacterota; class Desulfobacteria; order Desulfobacterales; family Desulfobacteraceae; genus Desulfobacter. Next base: position 11,262 of record CAJWHT010000082.1, read on the forward strand.
GGAATCCTTGCCGGCCTTGTTTTTGTGCGTAATGCCAGGCGGAGCCCTTCCCCGCTGTTTGATTTGAAACTGTTGGAAATCCGACTGTTTGTCATGCCCCTGGTTGCCTCATTGGTTTTATTTATGGCCCTGTTCACCCTGATTTTTATGATGCCCTTTTACTTGAGCCTTGCCTGCGGATTTTCTCCGGCACAGACAGGGATGACCATGATCGTTCCCTTCCTCTTTTTGATCGTTGTATCCCCGGTTTCCGGCAGCCTGGCCGACCGGCTGGGGTCCAGGGGACTGTGCGGTGCCGGCATGGGATGCCTTGCCCTTGCCCTTTTTCTGCTTGGGGGGCTGACACCGGAACAGGGCCTTTTGAACGTTCTCTTACGGCTTGCCCTGGCAGGATTCGGCACGGCCATGTTCATCTCTCCCAATGCCGCTGTCATTATGGGAGCTGTGCCTGCAGATCGCAGGGGCATTGCTTCCGGTGCGGTGGCCACGGCCAGAAATCTTGGCATGGTCATGGGCGTGGCCATCTCCAGTTCTATTTTTACCTATACCTTTACCCGACTGGCACCGGGCGGGGGGCTGGATCAATTCCAGCCTGAGATGACGCCGCTTTTCATGGCAGGGTTTCGGCGTGTGATGCTGGCCGGGGCCTTCATGGCTGGCCTCGGCGTATTTATCACCTTTGCCAGGGGGGCAGAAAACAAGGCCTGCCAAAAAAATTAACGGACAGCAAAGACCTGTAGAGGAGCTTAACCCATGACAATAGAAGGGAAATATACGGTACTGGACAATCCAATGGTGCTGGCCTGCCTATTTCACCCCAGGACGGAGACGTCCGGGCGTCCTGAAAGACAGGGGCGTGAGGATTTTCAGATATCTGTGGGAGACGGTGTCTATCTGGGGGCATCTCTTCATTTTCATGCAGCCGATGCACCGGTGGTGGTTTTTTTCCACGGCAACGGTGAGATTGTGTCGGATTATGATGACCTTGGCGACGTGTTTGCCCGGGGGGCCGGTGTGAATTTTTTTGTGACGGATTACCGGGGGTACGGGACCTCATCAGGTGAACCGACAGTGACGGCCATGATGGCCGATGCCCATAGGGTACTTGGCTTTGTCGAAAAATTGATGGCGGACCGGGGGCTGACGGGACCCTTGTGTATCATGGGGCGTTCCCTTGGCAGTGCACCGGCCATTGAGTTGGCCGCATGCCAGACTGAATCCGGGCCCATCCACAGCCTGATCGTTGAAAGCGGATTTGCCCTCTCAGGGCCACTGCTCCGGGTACTGGGCCTTGACCCGGATCGGTTGGGGTTCACCGGCATCCCGGGGTATGAGAACCTGGATAAGATCGGCCGGGTGACCTGCCCCTGTCTGGTCATCCATGCCCAGTTCGATCATTTGATACCGTTTTCCGACGGCCAGGCCCTCTACGATGCCTGCCCTTCTTCACCCAAGCATCTTCTGGAAATAAAAGGGGCCAACCACAACGATATTTTTCTTCGCGGGATGACCCCTTATCTGGAACAGGTCAGGCGATTCTGCCGGCCCTGATTTACATCAGTTTAGTTTTATTTTTTACCCAAGGGAACGACAAACACCGGTACGGAGGTGCGTTTGAGCACCTTGCGCACCACATTGTCCCCCATGGCCTCGGCCAGCAATCCCTGCTGCTTGCACCCCATTACAATGGCACCGCAGCTTTCTTCCACCGCTGTCTGGGCGATTTCTCCGGCAATGGACTGACTTTCGGTGACCAGGATTTTTTCAATGGGAGAGCCCTCTTCCATGGGGGCGGCCGCCTTGTCCTCATCGGTGAGAAAGCCGGCAATGGCCTGGCGGATGCGCAGGGCATCCACGTTTTTCCCGGTGAGCAGATTCTGGGCCCCGGTTTTCTGCTCATTTTTAAGATTCTGGTACAGGGTTTCGCCAAAGGCCATTCTTACCAGTTTTTCAGAGCTTTTGCTCGCCTCCTCCATCACGTGGAGAACGATGATGCTCGCTCCTGAGTATGCGGAAAATGCAGCGGCGTGTTCAAACACCTCTTTCATATCCGTTGAGAGATCAGATGCAAAGAGAATTCGTTCGGTCTTCTGGATCATTACTTGGTCTCCAATTGGTTCGGGTTTTTCAAATGGTTTTCATATAATAAATGAAAATCACTGATATGCAAAGCAAATTTCACCCCGCTGCCGCAAAAGCACCGGCTGAACCACTTGATTTTTTTGTGCCGGACCGGCACAAAAGGTCAGCCGGCTCAGGAGAATTGCTTGGGCCCGTCAATGGCACAGGTGCCGATACTGCTGCCCATGAAGCTTACCGCACTCATCTGTTTCACCACCTTGGGGCTGTTGCACTCGGGACAGGTAATCCCATCGGCCTCTCCGGCAAACACCAGTTTTTCAAAATCCTTTTTACAATCATCGCATCTATATTCATAAATGGGCATGGTTCCCCTCTTTTTGAAATCATTTATCTTTTATTGCTGGCCAATATGCCAATCTGTCTTATAATTCAGTGAAATGGTTGAATGCAATCCTTTGCCTGCTTTAACGACCATCAGCCATGAGGAGGACCCAATGGAAACCTTATTATTTGCCGGCGGATTTATTGCCGTTTACCTTTTGCTTCAGATTTACGTATTGCCCAAAATGGGCATTTCCACATGAATGAGAGATGCCTGTCAGGGGACAGGCAAAGATGAGCAAAAAGATCCGTTCCGGAAAAAGGATTGATACCGGGCCTTGCCGGCCCGGTGTTGTTCCTGACTTTTAATCACCGTCCAGCATCCGTCCGATACCGCCCAAAAGAGACCCTTCGCCTTTGTCGCTGCCGCCGACGGACGGTGCATGGGCGATGATGCGGTCCGCCAGTCTGGAGAAAGGCAGGCTCTGAAGGAAGACCGTGCCTGATCCAGACAGGGTGGCCAAAAACAGACCCTCACCGCCGAAAAACATGGACTTGAGGGAACCGGCCCGCTGGATATCATAGTCGATGCCCGGTGTGAATCCAACGATGCAGCCGGTATCCACCCGGATGGTTTCATTGTTGAGTTGTTTTTTGACAATGGCGCCGCCCGCATGAACAAAGGCCATACCGTCTCCTTGGATGCGCTGAAGAATGAACCCTTCCCCACCGAAAAATCCGGCCCCCAGTTTTTTGTTAAACGCAATGGATATCCGGGTGCCCAGGGCGGCGCACAGGAAGGCATCTTTCTGGCAAATCAGTTCACCGCCCGCCTTGCCCATATCCACGGGGATGATTTTACCGGGGTAGGGGGCGGAAAAGGCCACGCGTTTTTTCCCCTGCACCTGGTTGGTGAAATGGGTGATAAACATGGATTCTCCTGTGACGGCCCGTTTGCCCGCATCAAAAAGTTTGCCCATAAATCCTTTGCCCGGCTCTGACCCGTCTCCCATCTTGGCTTCAAAGCTGATGCCGTCTTCCATCCAGTTCATGGCACCGGCTTCGGCAATGACGGTTTCACCGGGATCCAGTTCTACCTCTACGGTTTGCATGTCGTTTCCGAAAATCTGATAGTCGATTTCATGGCATTTCATGGAAGTCTCCTTTGTGGTTCGGGTTAATATATGATCCGATCATACCCTATTTTAGCGGCCAGGGCATGGAGGAAATTCATAGGGCCATGTAAAAAATACGATACGCCCGGTATATGCCGGATTGGCATATCCAGATCAATATCTCCGGGAAGGTTTCAAATTTCATTGACAATTCAAATGCACACTTCTATAGTTTGCCAAAAGTGCAAAGTGGCGGTTTGTACTTTTTGATATTGACACGGAGGAGGCAAATTGGGAGACGGACGACCGACGGCGGACAGCGGTGAACCCTTATTGAAGATGAAAGAACTGGCAGATGCCACCGGGGTGGCAAAATCCACTATCCTGCTGTACGTGAACAAGGGGTTGTTGCCCCAGCCGGTCAAAACCAGCCCGAACATGGCGTATTACGATCCCGCCTGTATCGAACGAATTGCCTTCATTAAAAAAATCCAGACCACCCACCGCCTTCCCCTGGCGGCTATCAAGGGACTGCTCAAGGAAATGGACCGGGGCCGGGATGTTGCCCCGCTTTTGGAGTTGCAGTCCACGGTGTTCGGATCATCGGCAGATAAGATGACGGCAGCCCAATTTTGCAGGGCCTCCGGCCTGTCCCGGAAGGAACTGAACCGGCTTACCCGGTTGGAAGTGATCATGCCTGTGGAACCGGATCTCTTTGACGAGCAGGACCTATCGCTTGCCAAGCAATTGAAAATCATGATGGACAGGGGGATGGATGCCGCGGATCTTAAATTTTACCCGGAACTTGCCAGGGAAATCGTTGCCGCGGAAATCAACCTGAGGGAAACCTATACCCGGGATCTGGGGTTCCGGGAGAATGCCGCGTTGACCCTGGAACTGACCCGGATGGCCAGGGGCCTTCGGGCCTATGTCATCGACCGGACCCTGCAAAAGGAACTCATCGGATTCAAAGGATTAAATAAAAGCCACAAATTGAGGAAAGAGGAGGAAAAATGAGCGGACCAGTGAAGGATCTTTTGTTTGCCCCGATTCGTATCAACCAGCTTGAGGTGGGCAACCGGATTTACCTGCCGGCCATGCACCTGGGGATGGCCCAGGAATTTGAAGTGACAGATCAGATCGTGGATTTTTACGCCCGCAGGGCCAAGGGCGGCCCCGGCATGATCTGTGTGGGCTATGCCACCGTGGACGAGCTTTCCGGCAATACCCAGAACATCGGCTGCCATGACGACAAGTTTATTCCCGGCCTGACCCGCCTGGCCGCGGCGATACGGGAGAACGGTTCCCTGTCTGCTGTCCAGATCAACCATGCGGGACGGTATAATTTTTCCTTTTTTCTCAACGGCAAGCAGCCGGTGGCCCCGTCTGCGGTCCCCTCGCGCATGACCCGGGAAACCCCCAAGGCCATGGATATCGATGAGATCAAAACCACCATTGCGGCCTTTGGGGCCGCTGCCGTCCGGGTGAAAAAGGCAGGCTTTGATGCCGTGGAAATTCTCAGCGGCACCGGATACCTGATTTCCGAGTTCCTTTCTCCGCTTACCAACCAGCGCACCGATGAATACGGTGGCAGCCTGGAAAACCGTATGCGGTTTGGTCTTGAAGTGGCCCAGGCGGTGCGGGATGCCGTGGGGCCTGACTATCCGCTTATCGTACGGATGAACGGCAACGATTTTATGCCCAACGGCAATGAACGGCAAGATCTCATTGAATATGCCAAAGCGCTTTCCGACGGTCCGGTGGACGCCCTGTGCATCAACGTGGGCTGGCATGAGGCCAGGGTTCCCCAGATTGTGGCACAGGTCCCAAGGGGGGCTTTTGGTTACCTGGCCCGGGATATCAGAAAGGCCGTGGACGTCCCCGTTATCGCCAGCCACAGGATCAATGATCCGGAAACTGCCAGGGATCTGCTGGCCCAGGGATTCTGCGACATGGTGGCCATGGGCCGCAGCCTGATCGCCGACCCGGACCTGCCCTTAAAGGCCAAGGCTGGCCGGGAAAGGGAAATCGTTCATTGCATCGCCTGTGCCCAGGGGTGTTTTGACAACCTGTTCAAACTCAAGCATGTGGAATGCCTTTGCAACCCCCTGGCCGGCCATGAACACAAAGGGGCACCGGCCAAGGCGGAGGCTGCCAAAAAAGTGCTGGTGGTAGGGGGCGGTGCCGCAGGGATGACCGCAGCCCTGACAGCCAAACGCCAGGGCCACGAGGTGACATTGTACGAACGGTCCGGCCGCCTGGGCGGACAGCTCCATCTGGCAGCCGCCCCTCCGGGCCGGGAAGAGTTTGCCCAGTTTGCCGTTGACCTGGAAAATCAGCTTTCCGCAGAAAAGATTCCGGTGGTTCTGAACCAGGAGGTCACTGCGGATGTGCTTGAACAACTAAACCCGGATGCGGTGATTCTGGCCACGGGTGCCCAGCCCCTTGAGCCGCCTATTCCCGGTATGGACCTTCCCCATGTGGTGGGGGCCTGGGATGTGCTTGAACACAAGGCCGCCACCGGCAAACGTGTGGCTGTGGTTGGCGGCGGTGCCGTCGGCGTTGAAACCGCTCTTTTTCTGGCTGAAGAAGGCACCATGCCTGCGGATACCCTCAAGTTCCTCCTGGTGAACAAGGCGGAATCCCCGGAGGCCCTCTATGAGATGGCCACCCAGGGCAGCAAAAAGATCTGTCTCATCGAGATGACCGACAAGATCGGCAAGGATATCGGCAAATCCACCAAATGGGGCATGATGCAGGATATGGGGCGTTTCGGCGTGGAAAGCATCACCGCGGGCAAAGTGGTCCGGATCACGGAGGACGGCCTGGAGATCGAGCAGGGCGGAGATGTGGTGGCCAAGAATGCGGATACGATTGTGATTGCGGCAGGCTCTGCCTCCTACAATCCCCTGGAATCAATCGTTAAGGAAATGGGCATCGATTACCGGGTCATCGGGGATGCCTCCCGGGTGGCCATGGCCTTTGACGCGGTTCACGCCGGGTATCAGGCCGCCATCGAGATTTAAATGACCAAAGCCGTGCCGGCCGTTACAGTGGCCGGCCCGGTTTAAAGGGCAGCCCCTGATCGAAAAAGGCTGCCACCCGGTCGGTATAGGCGGCGATCGTCTGGGACTTTAGGACCTTCTTAAGCGGCTTTTTACTGTTTTCAAAGGACGGGCCAAGATAGCTCCAGAAACCCTTCATTCTACCGATGAGATGGCCCGGGCCGGAAAAGACCTCTCCGTAGCTTGCAAAAAGATCATCGTGAAACGCCCGAAGCCTTGCCATGCGCTCGGCATGGTCCTCCATATCATGGCCCCGTATGTCTTCTGCCAGAAAGGGGTTGGCCAGCAACCCGCGGCCGATCATTAAGCGGCGGATGTGGGGGAAGCGCTCCCGGACCCGGTTGTAGGAAGCTGTGTCCACAATATCCCCGTTATATACAAAGGAATGGCGGCTGGCCTTCTGGGCACGGTCAAAGGCGTCCAGGTCGGAAGTCCCGGTGTACATTTGCTCTCCGGTTCTGGGATGGAGGATGATTTCATCCACGGCATGGCGGTCAAAGACCTCAAGCAGGTCTGTGATTTCATCCTTGTTGCGTCTGCCCAGCCGGATTTTCACGCTGAGAGACGGTTTCATTCCGGCAATGATTTTTGAAAGCAGCGCATCAATTTTTTCGGGATAGAGTAAAAGGCCGGATCCCCGCTGTTTTTTGGCGATCTTGGAATGGGGGCAGCCCAGGTTCCAGTTCACCTGGCTGTGGCCCATCTCAAAGAGGTGGTCGGCCAGGAAAATAAAATCTTCGGCCACGTTCCCCATGATCTGGGGGATCACAAAGAGATCCCGGTTGAGTTCCGGGGCCACATCTTTGAGCCGGGAGGGCTTCATCCGCTTTTTTCCCATGGTGGAGATAAAGGGGGCCATGGCCTCGTCAAGGCCCGAGAAATGGCGCGCCCAGGCCGCACGGAAAACAACGTCGGTGAACCCCTGGAGGGGGGCCATAATCAGGGTGACACGGGGGTCTGTCATGGGTATTGTCCTATTCTGGTACCTTGGGTCCTTATGCCTTGGGATACTGCAGCGTAAATATTTTTTTTGACAAACCCAAGGACGATCCATTATAGAATCAGTATTTTTTGGACCAGCATATACATAACATCAATTCGGATTGCAAGGAGTGTTTTACGGTATGAAAGAACTCTACAGAGACGTCATCCAGATCAATCAGATGCCGGACAACTCGGAAAAGGAAGCAATGGCAAGATCGTTTTTCGAAAAACTGAATGCCATGACACTCCCCTCTCACTTCAACTGGGCCAAAGAAATTTTTGAAGAGATCCATGTGGCACAGACCCCGGACAAGACCGCCCTGGTGTATTATGATATCCATTCTAAAGAGCGCCAGGCCTTTTCCTATCTTGAGATGTCCCATAAGGCCAATCGCCTGATCAACCTCCTGTCCGCCCAGGGCGTGGGGCACGGGGACAACATGTACATGATGACCCCCATCTGTCCGGAAATCTGGTTTTCCAGCCTGGCCTGCATCAAGGCCGGCATCGTGGCGGTGCCCACCGCCACCACCATGACGGCCCGGGAACTGGAGTACCGGTTCGAAACCTACAAGCCCGACGTGATACTGGCGGACGAATCCTCCTGCGAGGTCCTGGAAGATGCCATTGAAGAAACCGGCATCTCCCCCCGGGTGAAACTGGTGCTGGGCGAACGGGAGGGCTGGACGTCGTTCAGCGCCATTGATGCTGAGGCGGACGAGGCTAAGGCTGCAGACACCGCAGCAGATGAAATTTTGTTCTGTTTCTTTACATCCGGTACCACGGGGCTGCCCAAGCGGGTGGGGCACACCGCAGCCTCATATCCCATCGGCCATCTGTCCACCACCGTAATGATCGGGGTGCAGCCCGATGACGTTCATCACAACCTGAGTGCCCCGGGCTGGGCCAAGTGGTCATGGTCTTCGTTTTTTGTTCCCTTTAACGTGGGGGCCACCCTGACCGGTTTCCGGTTTGACGCCCTGGACGGGGATGCCTACCTGAACGCCATCGCGGAGAACAAGGTCTCCACTTTCTGCGGCCCGCCCACCGCCTGGCGGATGTTCGTGAATATGGATCTTTCCGGTTATGACCTTTCCGCCCTGCGGCAGTCCATTTCTGCGGGCGAACCCCTGAATCCCGAAGTCATTACCCAGTGGAAGGCCCACACCGGCACCGAAATCCGGGATTTCTACGGCCAGACCGAATGCACCGCCATGATCGGCAACTTCCCCTGGATGGCCGGGAAAATGCGCTCCGGCTCTTTCGGCATGCCTTCCCCCATGTATGATGTGGCCCTGGCCGATGATGAAGGCAACGAGATCACCGAACCGGACCAGGTGGGCCATATCGTGGTGAAGATGGACAACTGGCGGCCCATCGGCCTGTTTGCCGAATATATCGGCAACCCGGAAAAGATGAGCGCCGTGTTTGTGGACAATTTCTACTACACCGGCGACCGGGCCTCCTACGATCAGGAAGGCTACTGGTGGTTCGTGGGCCGTGCCGACGATGTGATCAAGTCTTCGGACTACCGCATCGGCCCCTTTGAAGTGGAAAGCGCCTTGCTGGAGCATCCCGGGGTCGCTGAAGCCGCAGTGGTTGGAGCGCCGGATCCCAAACGCTACCAGCTTGTGAAAGCCTATGTCATCCTCAACCCTGGATATACCGGCAACAGGGATCTGGCCCTGGAATTGTTCAAGCACACCATGAACATCCTGGCCAAGTTCAAGATTCCCAGGATCATTGAGTTTGTCCAGGAAGTGCCCAAGACCATCTCCGGCAAGATCCGCCGTATCGAACTGCGGGAAACCGAGATCAACCGGGATGCGGCAGATGACATCAAGGAATACTTTTACTGGGATTTTCCGGAACTAAGTTCCAAGAATAAATAACCGCCGGGCTTACACGCCTTTTAAGAAAACACGGAGCGCACAAAGGACACGAAGAATCCCGTCCTTTGTGCGTTTTGTATTCTTTGGGGTTTCAAAAAAAACTGTGGTTAAGAAAACGGCATCTCCACTTCCACCTCACCTGTTCCAGACCGGATAAACTTGGCCTTGGGATATTTTTTCTGGAAGACGTAGAGCATTTTTTCATTTTCCGCTAGCACCGTGGCAATAAACCGGGTGTAGTTGTTTTCCCGGGCGATTTTTTCCAGGGCATCCAGCAGGAAGGAGCCGATGCCCTGGCCGTGGAATTCCTCCCGGACCAGGAACGCCACTTCGGCCGAATCCTCTGATGCTTCGGCATAGGAACCGATGGCAACGATCTGCTTGCGTTTGCCCATCTGCATCAGGGCGATGAGGCTCATGTTCCGCCGGTAATCCACCTCCGCCCACTGCCGCTGGAGCATCTCCCTTGAAAAGACCTTCCGTTTGTTAAAGAAACGGTAGTAGATGGAATCCTCCTGCAGGGAGTAGTAAAAGTGCCGGGATTCGAATTCATCCGAGGGCAGCAGGGGCCTGACTTCTATGCTTTTGCCGCTGGGCAGGGGCATGGTGGTGTTGTAGGAATCCAGGAACATCAGGTCCTGGCTGGTGGGAGGCAACTGGTCCGGGAATATGTAATGGCGCTGTTTGGCCTGCTCGATCAACTCTTTCCTGAACTTGGGGTGGGCGATCTGGGCCAGTTCCATCACCCTCTGGGAGATACTCTTCCGCCGGATTTCAGCAATGCCGTATTCCGTCACGATAATGTCGATGTCCCCGCGGGTGGTGGCCACCCCCGCCCCTTCACTTAAGTGGGGCACGATGCGGGAAACCTCCCCGTTCTGGGCCGTTGAGGGGATGATCACGATGGAAAACCCATCCTTTGACATGGACGAACCCCGGATGAAGTCCACCTGGTCACCGATACCCGAGTAAAACAGGTAGCCCTTGGAGTCCGTACAGATCTGCCCGGTAAGGTCCACCTCCAGGGCCGAACTGATGGATATGAAATGATCGTTCTTTGCAATGACGTTGGGGTCATTCACAAACTCGGACGAGCGGAAGTAAAACATGGGGTTGTCATCCACAAAGTCGTAGAGTTCCTGGGAGCCCATGCACAGGGAGGTGACGGCCCGGTCCGTCAGATAGTTCTTTTTCCGGTTGGTAATCGCCTTGTTTTTGAACAGGGGCAAAAGGCCGTCGGTAATAACCTGGGTATGGATGCCCAGGTCTTTCTTATCCGCCAGGTAGGGCATCACCGCATCCGGCAGGTGGCCGAATCCGATCTGGAGGGTGGCCCCGTCATCCACCAACTGGTTCACGTAGTGGCCGATCCGCTCGATCACCTTCCGGTTTTTGGTCTCGGGCAACGACTCCAGCAGGGGCTCTTCAAAGGGGACCAGGTAGTCAATTTCATCCATGTGCACCAGGGCGTCCCCCCAGGTCCTCGGCATCCTCGGATTGACCTGGGCGATGACCACATCGGCATTTTTCATCCCGGACAGGGTAATGTCCACGGAGATACCCAGGGAGCAGAAGCCGTGGGCATCCGGGGGACTCACCTGGATCAGGGCAAAGTCCAGCCCGATTTCATTGTCCTTGAAGATTTTAGGGATCTGGGAGAGATACACCGGGATATAGTCGATCTTCCCCTCAAAGGCAAACTGCCGCATCAGTATGGATATAAAGAACAGCTTGATGGAAAACCGGGACAGGAAATTTTCATCTTCCACATATTCGGACAGGGTGGCGGAGAGCATCTGATAAACTATGATATCCTGGATGGTCTTGTTTTCGATCATGGCCCGGATCAGCCGTTGGGGCTCCCCGCAGCCCGTTCCGATAAAAACTCTGGAACCGTTATGGATCTTTTTGACGCTTTCCTCCGGGGTGAGAATCTTTTCGGGACAGACGGCTTCTAATTTCATGGCTCTTTTCCTGCCAGTGCAATGAGGTCCAAGTGCTTTTCGGCAACGGATACGGCTTGCGCTTCTCCTGCCGGATCAATGGGTGAACGCGCAGATCAGATTATTAACCAAATCCTGCCCAAAGTACAGGAAAAACAGGAGTTTTCAACTGAACAACGTTCATCCGTGTGGGCGGGTATTTAAATGTGCATTCCGGGAGGTGAGGAATCTCTTTACCTTGATACCGGATACTGATAAAGCTGCCTTTGGATAAACTTCGACAACCACCTGTTCGAACTGCACACCGGCACCCTGGAGCGGCGGATGGCCCTTTATCAGGGGCAGCGTTCATAAAAAGAGGTTTTTCTAAGGGTTTCCCTGATTGAATACCACTCTTACCCGTTGTATTATTGGCCCCGCAAACCCAGAACAAAACCGAATTAGCGAAATAGTGGAGAATCAGACGATGACCCAGTGCGTTCTTTATGAAGCCGTTGAAATCCATCATGTTTCCCAGTCCTCCAACATCAAATCCGGCCCCGGACGAACTACTGGACGAAATACCGGGCAAAAGAAAGGACAAAATAAGAGCCCTCAAAAAAACACCGCCTTTTTTTGCAACAGCCTGGATGAAAATAATCAATATCCAAAATATAAGGCCGTTTTAGGAGATGCATCTCCGCCCTGTGGTGGGGACCGGGATAAATGCGATCAGGCTAAGGTGCGCATTAAGTATGAGGTTTGGGGGGTGGCTTAGCACAGCCTTATCCTCAAGTTAAGGTTTCCTTAGGTTTTATAAAAGCTTACAATTGAGCCGCCGCTTTTTTTACACGCCACATTAAATTTTTTTTATAGGGTATCATTTTTTCGTGTTTTCTAAGGGTTTCCCTGATAGACACGGGTCCGAAATTTGTTTTATGATGTGCCCAGGTATTATTCATACGTGCTGCTCCGGCACGTTTCTCGTTGCCCAGGCGGGTTTTCCCGCCTGGGTCTTCCTTTTTTGAAAGCAACCCCAAGTTTTTAGCGTTTTTATTAATTATAGGTGTCTTTGATTGACAATGGGTGAATACTCTTTCAATTTCACCTAAAGTCATTGCTATTTCCGATTAGGGCGTATGTCCGGCCGGATTAATCCAAATCCTCTTTTCTGTTGC
>CAJWHT010000083.1 GCA_913041495.1 uncultured Desulfobacteraceae bacterium
TGATTATCTCATATGAACATAGATAAACTGACAACACTTCTAAACCAAGTTCAACAAAATCAAATTACCATCGATCAGGCAATATCTTCGTTGAGACAGTTACCATTTGAAGACCTTGGTTTTTCAAAGATTGATTATCATCGACAGCTAAGACAAGGATTCCCGGAAGTCATTTTCGGCCAGGGTAAAACCACCGGGCAGATCCAGGGCATACTGGAACGCATGGAAGATAGGGAAGACATCATTCTGGTGACCCGGCTCGAAGCGGAAAAAGCGGCGCCTCTGATAGACATATTCAAAGACGCCGAATATTTCAGCGATGCCAGGTTGCTGCGCATCCAGAAGTCAGAACCCAAGATTACGGGCATCGGCACCATTCTTATCGTTTCCGCCGGTACCTCTGACATTCCGGTGGCCCGTGAAGCCGCCCTGACGGCCCAGGCCATGGGAAACCGGGTAACTTCCTTGTTCGATGTCGGTGTGGCTGGCATTCACCGTCTCTTTGCCCATAAGGAACAGCTTGAATCGGCCAGCGTCATCGTGGTGGCAGCGGGAATGGAAGGGGCCCTGCCCTCGGTGGTCGGAGGAATGGTGCAGGCGCCTGTGATTGCCGTGCCCACCAGTATCGGTTACGGCACAAGCTTCAACGGAATGACGGCCCTGCTGGGCATGCTCAACTCCTGCAGTTCAAATATCGCCGTGGTGAATATAGACAACGGATTCGGGGCGGGATATATGGCATCCACCATCAATCATGTGTCCGACGGCAGCTCCGGTATCCCTGGTAACTCTGGCGGGGGGCAAAGCGGACAAAATCCGCCGGCCGGATAAAAAAGCGCGCTAAAAACAAGTGAAGACTGAGTTGCGTTAGAATTCCTGTCTCAAAGACAAGGCATCCTTGTTTTTCGGATCCAGGCGGAGCACCTGCCGCAGATAGTCATCCGCCTCAAGAATCCGCCGGTTGACATAGTGGATTCGTGCGATCTGCAGTTTTGCGGCCACATCCCCTTTTTTTTGGGAATCAATGTTTCGAAAATAGGATAAGGCCTTATCCAGATCTCCGGCGTCATAATAGACCATCCCTGCCTTGTACATGAGCTCATAGTTTGAGGGATTTTCCTTGAGGGAATCTTCCATGAGACGGACGGCAAAATCGGTTTCATGGTTTTCCAGGCAGGTACTGATTATTTTTTCCCTCAATACCGAATTTCGCTTGGATGCCCCGATGATCTTGGCAAACAACTCAAGGGCCTCCATGCGGTAACCGTTCGTCAGCATGGTTTCCCCAAGCTGTGTTGCCGTTCCGAAATGCCGCTTGCTCAGCCTTAAAATCTCCAGATAAATCTTTTGGGCCCTCTTATAGTCCTTCTTTTTTACATAATACTTTGCCAGGTGATCCCGGCTCATGGTGTCCTGATTGTTTACGGAAATCGCCTTCAACAGGCATTTTTCACCGATGGCCGGCTTGTTTATGTCAAAGTGAAGCAGCCCAAGTTTTCTTAAAATGCGGGAGGCCGAAGGTTTATACTTCAGGGCCAAGCGGATCTGCTCAATGGCCCTGACTAGGTCGCCGGCTTCCTCATACTCCCGGGCCTTGAGTACATGGCGGGTGGCTTCGTCGGGATTGTTCACCGCATGTACCACTGTCTTTATCTTCTTGTCCAGGGCAGCAAGTGTCAGGGGTTTGAGCAGGTACGCATCGATTTCATGCTCCGCCACCTCGGATACGATATCCCGCTCATTTTCCGCTGTTACCATAATTACGGGCATATCTCTGAGGGTTTTGTTTTGGCGCAGTTCTGTCAGCATCTGGCTGCCGTTCATCACCGGCATGTTCCAATCGATGATGGCCAGATCACAAGGGCTCTCCTTGAGCACCTCAAGACCTGCCTTGCCGTTTTCCGCGAACCGAAGCATTTTACCGATGTTCAGATTCCGGAGCATTTTACGGATCGTCAGCCGCATGCTTTTCATGTCGTCCACCACGAGAATGGACATGGTTTCAAAATCTATCATATCAATGCATCCTTTGCTTCTCCGGTAAAGGTCTCCAATTGGTACCTGATCGTCATCAGCAGGGTATCTGATTCTTCCAGTTTGTCCTGCCCTGCCGCTTTCTCAAGGGTAAAGGCTGTTTGTCTGAGCTGTTCGGCATTTACATTTGCCGCCGCCCCTTTCAGGGCATGGGCACACGCCTTAACCTCATCGGCTTCTTTTCCTTCAACCGCATCCTTAAGCTTATCCAGCAGCTCTGGTATTTCTTCAAAAAAAGAGGACAGTATTACGTCAACAAGTTCAGGATCATCTCCAAAGCGTTCATAGCATTTTTCCCTGTCAAACACGGGCAGATCGTCTGTTTCTTCGGTATCATCATCTTCCGTATTTAGGTTATCCGGCTGCGCATGGTGGTGGTACAGTATATCATCTGGTGAGGCACCCCCATCAATATTAAGCAATGCGTCAAGATCCGGCAGTTTTTCCTCATCTGTTGCTGCGGGCTTTGCGTTTGCATTTTCAACTGCCAGACGGGCCAGATGGACCTGCAGTACCCGGGCCAGGGTATCTGGTTCAACCGGTTTGGAAATAAAATCATCCATTCCGGCGGCAAAACATCGCTCCCTGTCTTTTTCAAAGGCATTTCCGGTCATGGCCACGACGGGAATCCGGCTGAGGCCATGTTCGGCCTCATGGGCACGGATCTGCCGGGTGGCCTCATATCCGTCCATCACAGGCATCTGGCAGTCCATCAATACCAGGTCGTAGTTCTCATTTTGGAATTTTTCCACGGCCTGTGCGCCGTTTCTTGCCGCATCCGTATGATAGCCCTGCTTGCCGATGAGTGCTTTTGCCGTGATCAGATTGGTTTCCATATCTTCGACAATCAGTATCCGGCAACATTGTTTCCGGGTTTCCGCCAGGGTAAACCGGGTAATAATGGGATGTTTAACGCATGAATCGTCTCCTGAAAGCGCAAACACGGCCCGTATACAATCACTGAGGATATCGTTTTCCAGGGGAAAACTCAAATAGGCGGAATACCCCAATTTTTCAAAGTCCCTGGCATCTCCCTTCTGCCCGACAGCCGTGACAAGGATACATTTGATGGTACACAGGGTCTGGCTTTCCCTTAGGCGTTTGCCGAGAATCCGTGCCAGCCTGTCGGTTTCGTGTACTTCAAACAGCAGGACATGAAAAGGCCTGCCATTGCTATCGGCTGCTTCCAGCATCTGTAAGGCCGTGGTCTCATCTTCGGCGGATTCATAGTTGAGCCGTCCCCGGGACAGGGCGTTGGTCACCTGTCTTCCCGGAAGGCCCACATCACTGACCACAAGGATCCGGCGTTTGTTAATGGGAATCCGGGACAGGTCAATGGCAGCTTCTCCGGGGGCCTGCTTTTCCAAGGGGATCTCAAACCAGAATGTGGAACCGATCATCTCTATGCTGTCCGCGCCGATGCTTCCCCCCATTTTTTCAACCATGAGCTTTGAAATGGACAATCCGAGACCTGTCCCCCCGTATTGCTTGGTAATGGAGGCATCGGCCTGCACAAAGGCTGAAAAGAGTTCTTCAAGAACCTCTTCCTTGATGCCGATACCGGTATCATCCACACTGAAATTCAGCAAGGCCCTGTCTTCAAGGTCTTCTTTCAGGGTGATGGTCAGTCCCACCGAGCCTTTTTCCGTAAATTTAATGGCGTTTCCGGTGAGATTCAATATGATCTGGCGCAGTCTTCCGATGTCCCCTTTGAGCAGCCTGGGTACATCCGCGTCAACACTGTAGTTAAAGTCAAGCCCCTTTTGTCTGGCCTGAACCTCGGGCAAGGACACGATGTCCTGAATGGCGATATCCAGGTCAAAGGGCCTTATATCCAGGTCAAACTTGCCGGCTTCGATTTTGGAAAGATCCAGAATATCATTTACGATGGTTAACAACGCCCTGGCACTGTTGTAAACAATATCGGCGTTGCGCCGTTGCTCCCGGTCAAGATCCGAGTCCAAAAGTACGTGCATCATCCCGATGATACCGTTCATGGGATTGCGAATTTCATGGCTGACATTGGCAAGAAACCGGTCTTTTACTTCAAGGGCTTGCCTGGCATCTTCCTCGACCTTTACGATTTGCCTCCCTGCGGTTTTGGCCTCATCCCTGAGTTGTCGCTTTTCACGTTCGGTGTTTTCCATGCCAAAGTAAAGCATCGCTGTGATACTCAAAGCCACGACCACCAGGAAGAACAGCCGGTGTTCATTCAAATTCAACGCACCGGGCCCTGCGGCAAGCCCGAAATAAAAAATGCCAAGGACTGCGGCTGTGATTACGGCGGCTGTCAGGAATACTGTTTTTTTCTGGCAGGTGGCCGCAAGAACCGGGGCGGCAAACACTAAAAGTATGCCGGGGCTAAAGAAACCACCGGTCAGGCAGGCAAACCAGAATGCGTACCCGATAAAGAGGAAGGTCAGACTGGCCATCCATACCCGTTCCCGATCCTTTGGCCGCGAACGGGAGGTGAGAAAAAAATATATTGACCAGATACCGAGAATAAAGGTAATACCGGGCAGTACCACCGGGGTTGCACGGGCGTACAGCCCGAGTCCGCTGAGAAGAACGGCTGTTCCCGTCAAGGCAACGGAAATCTGAGTATATAATCTGCTGTCAGTCATAATGATCTGTAGAGTCGCCCAATATATAATAAGGAAAAAGTGTCATATAAATGAGGTACGATAAGAAGTATAGCCAAACCCCTCTTCCCTTGTCAAATCATATTCATTTGAGCCATACTTCGGATTTGGCCAATCGGGTAATCCTGCGAAAAATATGATGGCATGCGAATTTTAACTTGACTTTTCCAGGATTAATATATAATAAATATTTTTAAGAAAGAGTAAATAACTATGAAAAATATTATTATTAACAGTCTACTAGTCCTTATTATCGTGGAGGTGATTATTGTCACCTCCGGACGAAGGGGCGATTAGTGGCTTAAACCATAGATAAACTCTAAAAAAGCCGTTACCAGCCCCGAGGGGGCAGGTAACGGCTTTTCTGGTTTTTAGGCCTTTTAAAATTTAGGAGACGCAAAAAAATTATGAGAAGCCATATTGCGACCAAAGGCGTTGCCAGGGCACCCCACAGGGGGCTGATGAAAGCACTGGGGTATACGGACCGCGAGATCCGCCAGCCCCTCATCGGTATTGCCAACTCTGCCAACGAACTTATTCCCGGGCACATGCACCTGGATACCATTGTCAACGCGGTCAAAGCCGGAATCAGTATGGCTGGCGGAACGCCCATGGAGTTTTCCACCATAGGCGTTTGCGACGGGGTTGCCATGAACCACAAGGGTATGCATTACTCTCTGGCCTCACGGGAACTCATTGCTGACAGCATTGAAGTGACGGCCACGGCCCATCCGTTTGATGCCATCGTCATGGTACCCAACTGTGATAAAATAGTTCCGGGGATGCTCATGGCAGCCGCCCGGCTGGATATCCCCGCCATCTTCGTCAGCGGAGGCCCCATGCTGGCCGGACGGCATCCCAAAGACCGGACAAAGAAGATCGATCTTATCTCCATCTTTGAAGCGGTCGGTGCCGTTAAAACAGGCAATATGAGCGAAGAAGACCTGCTGGCTGTTGAAAACGCGGCCTGTCCCACCTGCGGGTCCTGTGCGGGCATGTTCACGGCAAACTCCATGAACTGCCTCACAGAAGCCATCGGCATGGGCCTGCCCGGCAACGGCACCATACCGGCCCCCATGTCCGCCAGAATTCGCCTGGCCAAGGCCACCGGTATCCAGATCATGGAGCTTCTCGAAAAGCAGATCACCCCGTCAAAAATCATGACCCGGGACGCGTTCATGAATTCCCTTGCCGTTGACATGGCCCTGGGCTGTTCCACCAATACCGTGCTTCACCTCAAGGCCATTGCCGCGGAAGCCGGTGTTGACATTCCCCTGGATCTGATCAACGAGGTCAGTAAAAAAACACCGCACCTGTGCTCTTTGAGCCCCGGCGGCGTAGATCACATTGAAGACCTGGACACGGCCGGCGGCATCCAGGCGGTGCTCAAAGTGCTGGCCGACAACAAGATGATCGATACCGGACTGATCACGGCCACCGGCAAAACCGTCGGTGAAAACATTGACACCGTTACCGTAAAATATCCGGAGGTGATCCGGCCGGTGGACAACCCCTATCATAAAGAAGGAGGACTTGCGGTGCTGTTCGGCAACCTGGCACCGGAAGGGTGTGTGGTCAAACAATCCGCCGTTCTTCCCGAAATGATGTCCCATCAGGGGCCGGCCCGGGTATTTGATTCTGAAGAGGCTGCCACGGAAGCTATCATGGAGCGGCAGATCAATCCCGGAGACGTTATCGTGGTTCGATACGAAGGACCTGCCGGCGGTCCCGGCATGCGGGAGATGCTCACCCCCACCTCGGCCATTGCCGGCATGGGGCTGGACGACAAGTGCGCATTGATCACGGACGGCAGGTTTTCCGGTGGGTCCAGGGGGGCCAGCATCGGGCACATTTCCCCTGAAGCCGCCCAGGGCGGACTTCTTGCCATTGTGGAAGAAAATGACCCCATTCGTATCGACATTCCCAACAAAACCATTGAACTGATGGTTCCAGAAACGGTAATCAAACAGCGGTTTGACCTTTGGGAAAAGCCCGAACCCAAAATAAAAACAGGCTACATGGCCCGGTATGCCCGGCTGGTTTCATCGGCGGGTAACGGGGCGGTATTCAAATAAAACACAGGAGAAAACAATGAAACTCACAGGGGCTCAGATCCTCGTTCACATGATTAAATCCCAGGGAGTGGATACCATTTTCGGGTATCCCGGCGGCGCCACCATTGACATCCATGACGAAGTCGAACGGCATGATGACCTGCGTCACATCCTCGTCCGTCATGAGCAGGGTGCCGTCCACATGGCCGATGCCTACGCCAGAGCCCACAAGACCACCGGGGTGGCGCTTGTGACCTCCGGCCCCGGTGCCACCAATACGGTCACCGGCATTGCATCCGCCCATTCCGACTCCATTCCCATGGTGGTTTTCACAGGCCAGGTCCCCACCGGCCTGATTGGAAACGATGCCTTCCAAGAGGTTGATATTGTCGGCATCACCAGACCCTGTACCAAACACAACTACCTGATCAAGGATCCCAAAAAGCTTGCCTCCACCATCCAGGAGGCATTCCACATCGCCCAGTCCGGCCGGCCCGGTCCCGTGCTCGTGGATTTGCCCAAGGACATCATCCAGGCGGAAATTGAGTTCGACATGCCCGAACCGCCGCAGATGAGATCCTATAAACCCAACTACAAACCCAATAAGAAACAGATGAGCAAGGCTGTGGAGCTTATTAAATCCGCCAAACGGCCGGTATTTTTCTGCGGCGGCGGTGTGATCTCCGCCCAGGCCTCCGAGACCTTTACCAAGATCGCGAAACTGGCCAATGCGCCGGTGACCGGCACCCTGATGGGACTTGGGGCATTCCCCGGCACCGATCCCCTGTGGCTGGGCATGCTGGGGATGCACGGCACCTACCGGGCCAATATGAGTATCGGAAACTGTGATCTGCTTTTCTCCGCCGGGGTCCGCTTTGACGACCGTGTCACAGGCAGGCTGGAGAACTTTGCCCCCAATGCTAAAATCGTCCAGATCGATATCGATCCCACCTCCATCCATAAAAACGTTGAGGTCCACTGCCCCATCGTCGGGGACTGCCGGATGGCCCTGGATCAAATCCTGAAACTGATGAAAAAGGAAGATCCCAATGGCTTCCGCAGCAAAGACCGGGATGAATGGCTGGGACAGATCGACGAGTGGAAACGGACCACCCCGCTGAAGTACGAACAGGGCGATGACACCATAAAGCCCCAGTACGTGGTTGAAAAACTCCACGAAGTAACTGAAGGCAAGGCCATCGTCACCACCGAGGTCGGCCAGAACCAGATGTGGACCGCCCAATACTACCACTTTGATAAGCCCAACCACTTCATCACCTCGGGCGGTCTCGGGGTGATGGGCTTTGGATTGCCCGCAGCCGTGGGTGCCAAGGCCGCCCAGCCGGATAAGCTTGTCGTCTGTGTGGCCGGAGACGGTTCCATCCAGATGAACTCCCAGGAGTTGATGACGGCTGTGGCATCGAAGCTCGACGTTAAAATCGTTATCCTGAACAACCGGTATCTTGGCATGGTACGCCAGTGGCAGGAACTTTTTTACGACAAGTTCTACGCCGCCACAAATATGGAAGCTGCCCCTGATTTTGTGAAACTTGCAGATGCATACGGCGCCAAGGGTTTCCGCTGTGATGACCCAGGCAAAGTCGTTGATACCCTAAGGGAAGGCCTGAACACCGAAGGCACCGTCATCATGGAATTTGTGGTGGAACGTGAAGAATCGGTTTACCCCATGGTTCCGGCGGGCGGGGCCCTCACTGAGATGCTTCTGGTTTAGAAAGGAAAAGATCAATGGACACCAACAGATACTTACTCTCCATCCTTGTTGACAATGAACCCGGAGTGCTGTCCAGGATCTCAGGGCTTTTTTCAGGCCGGGGATTCAACATCGACTCCCTGTCCGTGGCCAAGACCACGGACCCCAATGTTTCCATCATTACCATGGTCACCTATTGCGATGCCCAGACCATTGAGCAGATCAAAAAACAGCTCCACAAACTTATCAATGTCATTACGGTGAACGACCTGACGGAGAAAAAATATGTGGAGCGGCAGCTGGCCCTGATAAAAGTACATGCCAAGAGTGACAAGCGGGCCGAGATCATGCGGATCGTTGATATTTTCCGTTCAAAGATCGTGGATGTGGGGCATGCCCACTTTGTTGTGGAGATCTCCGGGGATTCCGGGAAAATTGATGCCTTCATGCGGCTGATGCAGCCCATGGGTATCGTGGAAATCGCCTCCACCGGCGCCATTGCCCTGGGAAGGGAAAACGGGAAAAAATAAGATGGAAACCACTATGGACAAGAAAAAAGCCATCATTTACGACACCACCCTCAGGGACGGGATGCAAGGGGAAAACATCTTCTTCTCCCCCGAGGACAAGCTGAAAATGGCCATCCGCATGGATGATGCCGGCTTCCATTACATCGAGGGGGGATGGCCCGGATCCAATCCGGGGGCCCAGGCCTTTTTCGAACTGGTGCGGGGCAAGGAATTCAAAAATGCCAAAATCGCGGCCTTCGGTTCCACCCGCCGCCAGGGAATTACCTGCGCAGAAGACGGCAATATTAAAGCGCTGCTTGACTGCGGTGCCCCTGCCGTCACCATTTTCGGCAAAACCTGGGATCTGCATGTGGAATCCATCATGTCAAATACCCTGGATGAAAACCTGGCCATGATCCGGGAAAGCGTCGCCTATCTCACGGATCACGGCCGGGAGGTCATCTATGATGCCGAACATTTTTACGACGGCTACAAGGCCAACAAGGACTATGCCCTTGCCACCCTTGAAGCGGCCGTGGAGGGAGGAACCTGCTGTCTGGTGCTCTGCGACACCAACGGCGGCTGCCTCCCCTGCGACATAGACACCATCACCCGGGACACCATCGCCCATTTTGGTAAGCGGGACGGCCTGATCTTCGGGATTCACACCCATAACGACTGCGCCATGGCCGTGGCCAACAGCATCAACGCAGTTCACGCCGGGGCCACCATGGTTCAGGGCACCATCAACGGGTACGGGGAGCGCTGCGGCAACGCCGATCTTACCGCCATCATTCCCATTCTTTCCCAGAAAATGAACCGGGACTGTATCTCCAACGAAAATCTGGCCAAGCTCCGGAACCTCTCCAGGTTTGTCTCGGAAACCGCCAATGTGCCACCGGTGAGCAGCCGGCCCTTCGTTGGAAGATCCGCCTTTGCCCATAAGGGCGGGGTGCACGTATCCGCCATCATGAAAAATCCTGCAGCCTATGAACACATGGACCCGGAAATCGTCGGCAACCGCCGCAGGGTTCTGGTCTCCGAACAGTCCGGCAAGAGCAACATTGCCTACAAGGCTGAGGAACTCGGTGTGGATCTCGGTGATGACGAACGGAAAAAAGCCTCCATCGTCAATGCCATCAAGGATATGGAGAACGACGGATTCGAGTTTGATGCGGCCGAAGGGTCCCTCAAGCTGCTCATGGAAAAATTGACAGGGCAGTACCAACCCAACTTCTCCCTGGAGTCCTTCCGGGTTGTGGTGGAAAAGGACAGGGAAAGGCCCTGCTACTCCCATGCCATGATTAAGGTAAAGATGGGTGACAAAACAGAAATCACCTCCGCCGAAGGCGACGGCCCGGTTTCCGCACTGGATAATGCCCTGAGAAAAGCCCTGTCCTTTGTCTATCCCAGTGTCAACGACATGCGCCTGGTGGACTTCAAGGTTCGTGTCATTGACGGATCCGACGGCACCGACGCCCGGGTCAGGGTACTTATCGAATCCAGGGATACCAACGATATTTTCTCCACCGTCGGGGTGTCCGAGGATATTATCGAAGCCTCCTGGCAGGCGCTCAAAGACAGTTTCCAGTACAAGCTGTCGTTGGATGAAAAAAATGCGGCGATAGAAGCCGGCAGAGAAACGGCAGACGCCGGATGAGCCGGTATCAGATAAAGCAAAAAATATAATTTATATATAAGGGAAAGAAACATGAACGACGACAGACGGATTATTGTGTTTGACACCACCTTGCGGGACGGCGAGCAGTCCCCCGGGGCCAGTATGAACCAGGCGGAAAAACTGAGGATCGCCACCCAGCTTGAGGCCCTGGGGGTAGATGTTATCGAAGCTGGTTTTCCCGCGGCTTCCACAGGGGATTACGAGGCGGTGAAAGCCATTGCCGAGACCCTTAAAAAAGCATCGGTTGCGGCCCTGTGTAGGGCCAACGAGGACGATATCAAAAGGGGCTGGGACGCCATAAAAGATGCGGTAAATCCAAGAATCCACACCTTTATCGCCACCTCGGAACTCCATATGAAGTACAAACTCCAGATGGAACCGGCCGATGTGCTCAAGCAGGCCGTGGCATCGGTGAAACTTGCCAAATCCTTCACGGACAACGTAGAGTTTTCAGCAGAGGACGGCTCCAGGTCTGACAAGGATTTTCTTTGCACTGTTTTTGAATCCGTCATTGATGCAGGGGCCACCACCGTGAACCTGCCGGATACCGTGGGATACGCCATTCCTGAAGAGTTCGGGGAACTTGTGAAATACGTTATGGAAAACGTTTCCAACATAGACAAGGCCGTGCTCTCGGTCCACTGCCACAACGATCTGGGGCTGGCCACCTCCAATACCCTGGCCGCCATTTCCAACGGCGCGCGCCAGGTGGAAGTTACCGTCAACGGTATCGGTGAACGCGCAGGCAACACCTCCATGGAAGAGGTGGTGATGTCCCTGAACACCCGGCCCAATTTTTTCCCCCATACCACAGGCATCAACACCACAAGGATTTATCCCACTTCCCGCCTGGTGTCCATGATTACAGGTATCCTGGTACAGCCCAACCGGGCCATCGTGGGTGCCAATGCCTTTGCCCATGAGGCCGGTATCCACCAGGACGGCGTACTCAAAAACCCCATGACCTACGAGATCATGAAGCCTGAAACCGTCGGTATCTCAAAAAACAGCCTGGTACTGGGCAAACACTCCGGCCGCCACGCCCTGAATGCCCACATCACCCAGATGGGATACAACCTCTCCGAAGATGAACTGAACGTGGTCTTCAAAAAATTCAAGAACCTGGCGGACAAGAAAAAAACCATCCTGGACGAAGATATCGAAGCCCTCATCAACGAAGGGGTTCTCAGATCCAGTGAGGTCTTCTGCCTGGAGTACATCCATGTGCTGTCCGGCAATACGGTGTTTCCCACGGCATCTGTCCAGCTCAACATAAACGGCCGGCCGGTACAGGGGGCCACCGAAGGCTCCGGCCCCATTGATGCCGTGTACAACATCATCTCACAGCTCACGGGTACCAAGTCCGAGCTTCTGCGGTTCACGATCTCCGCCCTCACCGAAGGCACCGATGCCCAGGGCGAGGTAACGGTTCGTCTCAAAGAAGACGGCATGGTGGCCCTTGGCAAAGGCGCTGATCCCGATATAATCACGGCTTCCGCCCTGGCCTATATCAACGGTTTGAACCGCCTGGAGTATATGAAGACCCATCCGCCAGCGGAACAAACTTCTTTGTAATCCCGCGACGTTGGGAAGGTCACCCGATCGATCATTCCATTTAAATCAGCTTAGATGATCCGGGATGACCTTTCCAAGGCCTCGATGTCAAAGCATCGGGGCCTATTTTTTTGCAAGATCTGCCCATCCTATTCCTGTTCGGTGTCCGGACTGTAATCCACAATCCGCGTGCGTAAGTCCCCCAGGGCAAAGCATCGTCTCAACAATATTGATTATCCACGCCAAGAACGCTCGAAAACTGAGAATTAAGAACCATTAACGCTCTTACAAGATATATCTTGCCTGCCGGCAATAATTATTTAATACTACAAATATCGCAGACTGCTGTTGACATAAAACCAAATCTTGGGAGGTACTATGCGTCTTGGAATTGGGCTACTCGTATTGGTTTTTATCTGTTTTTTCGTTAATCCCGCTTACTCAGAAAACGCGCCTGATGAATCAAGTATTTTCCAGCTTTTTGATGATATGGAAACAGCCTGGAACGCAGAAGATGCGCCTTCTTACATGAATTTTTTCCATAAAAGCGTGAAACTCAAACTCGGCAAGCCGGGCAATGTCAAATATTTCACTTGGGATGAATATGCCAAAGTCTTACCAGAGAGAATGAAAAAATTCGGGCCGTTTAAAATGGTAAATCCCAAAGTGTTAAAGCTGGACGGAGAAAGCGCCAAAGCAAAAGTCATTGTCCGAAAAAAATCCCGAGATTATACAAATGTGTTCAACATGATCTGGGAAGATAACCGTTGGCAGATCACAAGCAACGAATGGTAACAGTTTAAATTTTCAATCGATAAAAAATGTATAATTAGCGAACCTGGATTAGCTACCGGTTCATTTGAGGATCAGTTTTCAGGTTCCATGACAGCGATGCGCCGGGATCACTCCCGCCAAAGCACACAAGGAGAAGGAAAATGACTCTTGAAATTTTTCTGGTTCTGGCCATTCTAATCCTTGTCATTGTTCTGCTGGTCACTGACTGGATTCCCTTGGAAGTCATTGCCCTGCTCGTTCTCGGTGTCCTGGCGATCACAAAGATAGTCAGTCCTTTGGATGCGCTTTCAGGATTCAGCAATCCTGCGGTGGTGACCATCTGGGCGGTTTTCATCCTCAGCGGGGGACTGACCCGCACAGGGGTAGCCAATATCCTGGGCCGCCAGCTTCTCAGGGTCGCCGGCCGGCACCCGTCTCTTCTGGTGGTGACCATTATGGTCATCGCTGGCGTATTATCCGCCTTCATGAACAATGTTGCCGTGGCCGCCCTGATGCTGCCCGTGGTTATGGACATTGCCAAAAAAACGGACTGCTCCCCCTCTACCCTGCTGATGCCCCTTGCATACGGTTCCCTGCTGGGGGGATTGACCACCATGATCGGGACCCCGCCCAATATCCTGGTCAGTGAAGCCCTGAGGGAAAACGGCCTGACCCCCTTCACACTGTTCGACTTTACCCCCGTCGGCCTGGTTGTCATGATCGTCGGCGTTGCCTTTGTTACCCTGATCGGGACCCGTATGCTCCCCAGCCAGGTCCGCAGCGGCAGCGCGGATACCGGCAGCCAAAGGGATTTCAGATCCAGGTATGGACTGAGCGAAAAATTGTTCCGGATCAGGATTCCCCCCGGCTCGACCTTTGTTGGAAAGACCCTGGCCCAGAGCCGGCTGGGGGCGGGATTCGGTCTCAACGTCCTGGGAATGGTCCGTGGCCAGGTAACCTTGTCGGCACCGGATAAAACGGAGAAGATACAGGAAGAAGATACCCTCATCGTTGAGGGTCAAGCTGACCGTATCGCGGAAATGAAACATTGGAGCCAACTGGCCATTGATGATGGGGCTGTTGACCTGGACCGGTTCTTTTCCCATGAGATGAAGCTTGTAGCCCTCTCCTTGAGTCCGGATTCGGACCTGACGGGAAAGGGCTTGGTTGATATCGGTTTTAGGAGCAGGTTCGGCCTCAACGTACTGGCCATTGTGCGGCAAGGACGCCTCATCAAGGAAGATCTGATTTACCAGCCATTGAACCCGGACGACCGCCTCATCGTATACGGCCCTGCGGAACGGCTGACCTCCATGGCAGACCATCCGGATCTGGTGACAGCAGCGCCCCTGTCCCTGGCTGAGCTTGAAGGGCAATATCCCGTTCTCGAACGCATCCGGTGCCTGAAGGTGCCGGACAGTTCCGGTCTTGTGGGGATGACGCTCAGCGAGAGCCATCTTGGAGATTCGGCGGATATTCAGATCCTGGGGATTTTGCGTAAAGACGGCACCATGCTTCTTCCCTCATCCCGGGACCGGTTTGAGGCCTGTGACCAGCTCCTTGTTTCCGGCAGCGTTGACATGATCTCTATTTTTCTTAAAAGGGGGATCCAGGATGCCTTCATCGTGGACCAGTCCCACGAGACTGACCGTGCCATGCTGGAAGATACCCATGCCGGGTTTGTGGAGGTCCTGCTCTCCCCACACACGGTTCTTTCCGGCATGACCCTGCGTCAAATTCAATTCCGGGAAAAATACGGCCTCACCGTCACCGCAATCCTCCGCAAAGGAAAGGTCCATAGATCCGAACTAAGGGATATGACCCTTGATTTCGGTGATGCCCTCCTGCTCTTCGGCCAGTGGGAGAAGATCACCCTGCTGGGCCGTGAACCGGACTTTCTGGTCCTCACCGAAACCGCCCAGGAACCGGTGAGGGAAGACAAGGTCAAGGTGGCGCTGGCCGTAATGGCCGCCGTTCTTATCCCGGTGATGGCCGGATGGGTTCCCATCTATATTTCCGTAGTCATGGGCGCAGCATTCATGGTGCTCACCGGATGTCTCACCATGGAAGAGGCCTACCGCCATATCGAATGGAAGGCGGTTTTCCTCATTGCCGGCATGATGCCACTGGGAACGGCCCTGGACCAGTCCGGCGCCGCCCACCTCCTTGCTGATGGCCTGGTGGGGGTGCTGGGGCCTTTCGGTCCCTATGCCGCCCTGTTCGGTCTTCTGGCCATAACCTTCACGGCCACAAGCATCATCCCTACCTCTGCCCTGGTGGTCCTCATGGTTCCCATTGCATTGAAAACATCCGCAAGCCTCGGCGTCTCCCCCTATCCTCTCATGATGGGTATCGCAATGGCCGCTTCCTCAAGTTTCACCTCACCGATCTCCCATCCGGCCAATGTCCTGGTAATGGGGCCGGGGGGCTACCGGTTTGTGGACTACGTAAAAGTAGGAGGGCCCTTGACCCTTGTCATTTTCGCTGTTTTAATGTTGCTTTTGCCGGTGTTCTGGCCATTTTAAGGGGTGGAATTTTAGAATGTCACGGTATGGCGGATTTGATGGCAGCCTACGTCTACGGCTTGACAAAAAGCCTGCTCCTTCTTTATAACCCTGGCAAACTGACCGAAAGGAACCACAATGACCACAGATGAAACGACGCAAGAAATTGCACTCATTACCGGTGCCAGCAGGGGCATCGGCCGTTCCATAGCCGCCCACCTTGCAGGTCCGGGCAGGTTTGTATATATCAACTATCAATCCAACGAAACCGCAGCTAAGGAAACTCTGGCGGCCGTGAACGCTGCCGGGGGGGACGGGGCGCTTCTTCCTTTTGACGTGACAGATGCCGAAGCTGTCAATGCCGCAGTCAAACAGGTGATAAAAGAAAAAGGCGGGGTTGATATCCTGGTGAACAATGCCGGGATAAAAAAAGATATGCTGATGGTGATGATGAAGAAGGAAAGCTGGCAGGACGTGCTGGATACCAACCTGACCGGTTTTTACAATGTGACCAAGCCTGTGGTGAAAAAGATGTTGTCCAAACACAAGGGCCGGATTATCAACATTACCTCCACTTCCGGTCAGACCGGTCAGGCCGGTCAGGTCAACTACTCCGCCTCCAAGGCGGGGCTGATCGGGGCCACAAAAGCACTGGCCCGGGAGATTGCCTCCAGAAACATCACCGTGAATGCGGTGGCGCCGGGCTTTATTGAAACGGAGATGACCGAGGACCTGTCCGAAAAACAACTGGCTCAGATTGAACAGACCGTCCCAGCAGGCCGCCTGGGAAAACCTGAGGAAGTTGCTGCCACGGTGGCCTTTCTCTGCACCCCGGAAGCCGCATATATCACAGGCCAGGTGATCGGGATCAACGGCGGTATCTGCTGATCACCGCCACCTGAAACCCTGAAAGCGTTTATATGAAAGAACCAAGCAAACTATTATATCCTTTCATGTTTTGTTGTGGGCACGGCCTATGAAAATCATGGGCGGCCCACGGCCGTCATATGAAAGAACGACCAAAGGGTTGAGTTCTTTACAATCTAACCGAGTATACGGGCAAAGTCAAAATCAGGATTTTCACGGATCGGATATGTAAGGGACCCCTTCAATAGAAAAAGGGCAGAAGATAACTCCCCTGCCCTTTTTTATTACCGGATCAATGTATCCGTTTCAACTTGAGCTCAGCTTCAACGCAACACAGAATCTATCCAACACTTCGTCCAATTTCAGAACAATTTCCACGCAACAGGCCATTGATCCGGATTTTCATTCTTTTTTCTTTTTTTGTAATTTCCTGATTAGCCGGCAAAGGCCGCATCCGGCATCTCCATAATGGCCGGAATATTCCCCTGCAGTGCCTCCATTTTGCCCATGGTGGACGGCAGTATCCAGGAAATAAAATATTCGGCGGTTTTAACCTGACCTTCGTAGAAGGCCACATCTTTCTTCTTGGCCTTTTCGATTTTCGGCTGGGCCACCACGGCTCTCCAGAGTTCGATCCAGGCCATGCAGACATCGCCGCAGACATCCAGGAAGGGGTTGGACATGGCAAAGGCGTCCAGTACTTTTTCAGACATGGCGGTCATCCCCATGTGCATGGCCACTTCACCCAGCTTGTTCACGGCCTTTTCAACCCTGGCAGCCAGAGGTGCAAGCACATCATTCTCTTTTGCCGCAGCAATGGTCACGTTCATTTCAGTGAGCAGATCCATGAATGGCTTGCCTTTTTTCAGGCCGAGCTTACGACCCAAAAGGTCCATGGACTGGATGCCGTTGGTGCCTTCATAAATGGAGGTGATCTTGCAATCGCGCATCAACTGTTCCTGGGGATATTCCTGAATGAAGCCATAGCCGCCGTAGATCTGGACGCCCTGCACGCAGACTTCAAAGGAACGGTCTGTGTTGTAGGCCTTTGTGATGGGGGTCAGCAGTTCAATCAGGCCTTCCCATTTTTCCTTTTCCTCTTCGGTCTGTGCCACCTTGGCCTTGTCAAAGCAAAGCGCAGTGTAGTAAAGCAGGCCGCGCATACTGTCCACGTAGGATTTCATCATCATGAGCTGGCGTTTGACATCCGGATGATTGATGATGGCCACGGGTTTGGGCTCAGCTTCAAAGATCTTTGTCAGGTCAACGCCCTGCACCCTTTCCTTGGCATAGTTCACGGCATTGATATAGGATGCTGTGGCGAACCCGAAGCCCTGCATGGCAACGCCCAGACGGGCTTCGTTCATCATGACGAACATGGCCTTCATGCCCTTGTTTTCCTCGCCCAAAAGCTCGCCGATGCAGTTGCCCTTGGAACCGAAGGACAGGGAAGCTGTGGCATTGCCGTGGATTCCCATCTTTTCTTCAAGACCGACACAGGTCACATCATTGAACTCACCGATGCTGCCGTCGTCATTTACCCGGTATTTGGGAACCAGAAACAAGGAGATTCCTTTGGTACCGGCAGGTGCGCCTTCGATCCTGGCCAATACGGGGTGGATAATATTTTCCGTAATATCCTGATCGCCGCCGGAGATAAAGATCTTGTTGCCGGTGATGGTGTAGGTACCGTCATCATTTTTAACTGCGGTGGTGGTGAGGTTGCCCACATCGGACCCGGCTTCAGGTTCAGTCAGGCACATGGTGCCGGCCCATTTTCCGGTATAAAGGTTTTTCAGGTAAATGGCCTTCTGCTCTTCAGTACCGAATTCCTCCACAAGCTTTCCTGCACCGTGGGTCAGGCCGGGATACATGAGAAAGGCACAGTTGGCACCGGTAAACAGTTCTCCTGCTGCCGTTGCCAGAACCCTGGGCATTCCCTGTCCGCCATAGTCAGGATCATCACACACCGCCACCCACTCGCCTTCGCAGAACAGGTCGTACACCCTGTGAAAGGATTCAGGGACGATGACTTTACCGTCCTCCAGTCTGCATCCCTGCTCGTCGCCTTCCTTGTTTGTGGGCAGAATTTCTTTGACTGCCAGGTTTCTGGCTTCCTTGACCACCATGTCCATGGTCTTTTTATTGAAGTCTTCAAACGCTTCGTATTCCGCCAGATCAGAGGCTGACAGCATTTCGTGAAGAACAAATTCCTGGTCCCGTCTGTCTGCAATGGATTGTGCCATAATTTAAGATGCTCCCTTAATGTATTAGTATTTATTGTGTATTTGGTTTTCTATTACGGTGTGACTATCCCCGTGGTAAACATGTCAAATATCATTGACAGCCTTTGGTCTTCCTGCTCAGGGGTGTCATCTTTGAACAAAGAGGCCCAGGCTGCGGAATGAACGATATCCGCGTAGAGTTCGGCCATATCCTTGCTGGGATAGGCTTTGAATTCACCGGATTTTATTCCCTGCTCAAAAAGATCCTGAAAAAGCCCCACCATGCGGTCATGGAAGGTGTTGACCTTTTCGTTGAGCTTTGGCATTGCCACGGCATCAATGTTGGACCGCTCCGAAATGTAAATCTTAACCACTTCCTGGTTGGCCTTGTAAAATTCGGTCTGTGCCCTGAGACAGGCCTTTAGCTTGTCATTTACACTGCGGCTGTCATCGGTTCGGATCTCTGCAAGGATGTGCCCCAGGTCCCGGACCCGGTTGATCACCAGATCATGGTACATCTCCTTTTTGCCGGGAAAATACTTGTAGATGGTGCCCAGCGGATATTGGGACACCTTGGAAATCTGGGCCATGGTGGTGGAGTGAAATCCCCGGGATGCAAAAATCTCAAGGGCGGCCGCAAGAATCTCCCTGCGTTTGCGCAGGTCATCCCGCTCCTTTCTTGTGAGTTTATTTTCTTTTTTATTCCGGGTTGTTACTGCCATTCTCAAATCCTTGTTTCAATCTTAGAATGACTATTCTATAAATAGAAGAATTGTTTTTGTCAACTGAAATATTAATTTTTGTTGACATAAAATAAACACAAGACTAAGTAATAAACGTTGTTTAGTTTCCATCCTTTTTATTAATATTTTCAATGGAGAAGAACTATGAAACACTTTATCAAACTCGGAACTCTCGTCCTTTTCATCACTCTGGTTGCGGCAGCCAGTGCCTGGGCCCAGACATCCATCATCGGAAAATGGAAGACCATAGACGATGAAACAAACGAGCCAAAATCCATTGTTCAGATATTTGAGAAGGATGGAAAGTATTACGGAAAGATCGTAAAGCTGTTCAGAAAACCCGGAGAAGACCCCAACCCCATCTGTGACGACTGCAAAGATGATGATGACCGCAAAAATCAGCCCATCACCGGTATGGAAATCATCCGTGACCTGGAAAAAGGCGGGGATAAATATAAAGACGGCACGATCCTAGACCCAAAAGACGGTAAAATCTACGACTGCAAACTCTGGGTGGAAGACGGCACCCTCAAGGTCCGGGGCTACATCGCCTTTTTCTACAGAACCCAGACCTGGCATCCGGTGGCCGAATAAGGGTAAACGTTAGATTATCCTGCCGGGGACAGGTTGCAAAACGCCTCGTAAAAGGCTGCCTGGCCCCCCATATCCGTCACCCGTTCACAGGTTAGAAAATTTACGGCACCGCTTTTATGCCAGTACCCCTGGTACATAAAAGCGGTGTTTTTCATTATGGCATCATCAATTTTTACCACGGCCTTGATGGTGCCGCCCTCCCCTTTTACCTCAACTTCAATGCCCTGGGACAGGCCGAAAGTTTCAGCGGTGTGAGCGGACACAAACACCTCCGGCAGCCCTGTATTGTCCATCATGCCCTGGGAGTGCATAGCGGACACCGTATGGCAGGTGAGCAGACGCAGAGGATACGTGGCAGATGGCGACAGGGGCGCAAAATACTCAGGTAATGGGCTAAGGCCGTCCTCGGCCGCCCTGTGGCTGAAAAGCTCTATTTTACCGGAAGGGGTGGCAAAATGCCTGTCATGCCAGGCAATATCGTGATCCGAAAACCTGGCGTAGGATGCGCCAAGTTCCTCAAGGTCCTGCCCGTCAAAATCATTGGCAAGCTTCAGGGCAGATATCAAGGGTTCGGTACATTGGTCCAGAAATTCACGGGAACTGGAAAAGCCTAAGTCCATGTCCATATGGGCAGAAAGTTTCAGATAAAATTCAAATTCCGGTATCAGGGGTCCGGGCGGTTTAACCGCCTGTTCCGACACGTTGATCCAGTGGGAGAACATGGAGGTGGTGAAAATATCATCCTGCTCGAACACCGTGGCCGCAGGAAAAATAAGGTCGGCACAGGCAGCGGTATCTGTCATGAACTGATCAAAGACCACCTTGAATTCAACCTGTTTTAACCCTGCCATCGCCCGGGTGAGGTCCGGGGTCTGGACCATGGGATTGGCGCAGAAAAAAAAGGCGGCTTTAACCGGCGGATCATCCGCCTGGGCCAAAAAAGCGCCCAGGCCGTGGGCAGGGAAGGTCCTTCGGTCTTTTACCCATCCTTCGCTGCGGGCTTCCGGGCCGGAGATATATGGAGACATGGATTTGGATGCGTAGTGAATCCCTGCACCGGAATAGCCGATATGTCCGGTGATGGCGGCAAGGGCGTTAATGCTTCTGACGGCATTGCCCCCGTTGCTGTAGCGCTGCATCCCGTATCCCGGATAAATGGCAGCCTTGGGTGTTCGTGAGTATTCAAGGGCAAGATCCCGGATGGTTGTTGCCGGTACACCGGTTATCTTCTGGGCTCGCTCAGGAGAGAACGTTGCGATGGTCTTTGAAAACCGCTTAAATCCCAATACATGATCGGCAATGAAGGCGTCATCCGTTAAACCTTCGGTGATAATCACGTGGCACAGGGCCAGGGCCAGGGCACCGTCCGTTCCGGGCAGCACCCGGATATGGTTTCCGAACCGCCTGGCGGTAGAGGACTCGTTGGGATCAATGACGATGATCCGGGTTCCCTTTTTTTCTGCCTGTGTCAGCAATTTATAAAGATGAAGGTTGGTAACCTTCGGGTTACGGCCCCAGAGGATCACCAGATCGGCATTTAAAACATCAAGGGGAAAATTGCTCCTGGCCTGGCCGAAATCATACTTCTGGGCGGCCATACCGGCCCCCCAGCAAAGACTACCCGTGAACCTGCTGTCTCCGCCCAGGGCATTGAAAAAGATGTTCTGGATACCGTTTTTTGCACCGCCGTACCCGGCAGAGGTGTAATTCAACACCGCCGTGGGTCCGTGCCGGCGAATAATCCGGTCAAGCTTGTCCGCCACCAGGGGGATGGCCTTCTCATAGGATATGGGGGAAAAACCGGAATCCGTTCTTATTAAAGGTTGCGTCAGGCGCTCGGGATGGTGGTGGCGGGTAATCAGTTGGCGGGCCTTCGCACAGACCGCGCCCCGGGTGAGCGGATGATCGGGATCACCTTTAAGGCCGGTAACCCGATTGTTTTCAACCGTAACCAAAAACCTGCAAAGGTCAAAACAGTCCATGGGGCAGGATACGTTGTATTGTTCCGGCATGGGAAATGTCCTTCCAATAAAAAAAGTCCCGTGACCCTCTTTTGGGGGCACGGGACTTTTATAGGACTGCTGTTGAATTATTTCAAGACATTCCGCAGTCGGAGTACCGAACAATTGGCGTTTTTAACGATCTTTCGGGCGCAGGTGTCGGAAAAGGCTTCGTTAATTTTCCTGCGGTGGTTGTGATAGACGATGATCAGATCCGCCTCCCACTTGTCCGCCACCTTCAGGATTTCAACGTAATGCTTTCCCACCAGCACCCTGTGGGACACCTTGGGACCGCCACCGGTACAATTTTTTTCCACGAACTCATCCAGGGCCTTTTTGAAGTGCTCCCTGGCCTCTTTTTTAATGTCATCGGTGACAAAAGAAGCCACGATGGGCATGGAAAAATCCGGCATGACAGAGATGATCCGGATCTCGGCCCCGCTGAGGGATGCAAGTTCCAGGGCGTTTTGAAATACCGCCTTTGAGGTTCTGGGATAATCAATATCCACCGGCACAAGTATTTTATTAAACATGAGGGGTCTCCTCTATCTTTTTATTTACGCAAAGGTACCGTTTTCCTAAACCTCACCCAGCCGTTCCTTGCGCTTTTTCTGGAGGACAAATATCAGTGCCAACAGGGCTAACGCAGGAATAAACATGATCTGCTTGGGCAGCCGATCCGCCGGCATTTTAACCTCTAAAATCTCCTGGTCAAAATCAATGCCCATCTTCTCGGCATTGGAGGCAAAGACCACGTTGTCCACCAGCACCTTGTCCGCTTCGGTACGAATTTCAAATCCGATGGCATTGAGGCGTTCCGCACCGGTAGGTTCATCCCCCACCGTCAGCATCAAGGCTTTTTGATACGTGTCGCCGTTGAAGTCTTCCCCCTGTACCTGTAGCCTGAGCATTTTTCCGGGTTCGGTTTTTTCAACGATCTGAACCAGTTCGGTACCGGGGCGGTCTTCAAACTCCGGAAAGATCTGGTCCCACCAGAAACCGGGACGGAACAGGGTAAAGGCCACCAGAAGAAGGGCGAGGGTTTCGTAGAATTTGCTCTTTGTAAGCC
>CAJWHT010000084.1 GCA_913041495.1 uncultured Desulfobacteraceae bacterium
CTGGAGCCCGGAACCGAACTCAGGCCGGCCAGGGATGCGGTGTTGACGATGTGGCCGGGCTCGCCGGATTCGAGCATGCGGGGCACAAAGCTTTTGACACCATGAACCACGCCCATGAGGTTGACGCCCAGCACCCAGTTCCAGTCATCCAGCGTGCTGGTCCAGGTCGGACCGGACACCGCCACACCCGCGTTGTTAAACACGAGGTGGGCCGCCCCGTAATTGTCATAGGTGGCATCACAAAGGGCTTGCACGGCCTCGGCCTGGGTCAGGTCGATCCTTCCGTTCAAAAAGGCCCGTTTGGTAAATTCCCCCGGGTCGGCCGGCCGTGCCCCGAGGCCAAAGACCAGTCCGAGAATCCGCCGGAGAACAATGCTTCCCGAGTGGGCCTGGATTTCAACCACATCCTCGGCCGTATACGACCTGGGGCCTTTCATGGGCAGGACAATCACCTCGTCCACCACATCTGGGCCGTCCAGGATGTAGCCGTGGACCGCCCGGTGGGACGCAAGGTGCAGCGTTTTTTCAGCAGGGACCCGGGTGGGGGAGAACAGTGCCAGGGCAATCTGTTCGGCACCGGGTCCTGATATCCGGATGACACCGATACCGCCGGCCCCGTATGGGGTTGCTATTGCGGCAATCGTATCTGTCATCTATCTTCTGTTCCGACGTTTTCCCCTGTAATTCTTCTTTTTGGGAAAAATTACCAGACGTCTGTAGTAGCCGTCCCCCATGCTCTGGGTTCTGACCTGGTTATCGTCCTTGAGGGCCAGGTGAACGATCCGCCTGTCCTGGGCACTCATCTGGTTGATGGTGGCGGGACGGCCGGTTTTCTTGGCCTTTTCAGCCATCTTAAAGGCCAGCTGGCGCAGGTTGGTCTTCCGGGTTTCCATATACCCTTCAATGTCCACCTTCACCCGGACCCGGGCCTCACTCTGGCGGTTGATGATCTTATCCACCAGGAACTGCATGGCATCCAGGGTCTGCCCTTTGCGGCCGATGAGAATACCGGCGTTGCCACCGGAGATCTTCAGGGTCAGCCGGTCCTGGTCTGTCTCGGCTTCGATCACGGCATCATCGGTGATCAGGTCGGCCATCTTCTGGAGGGCTTCCAATCCCAGGTCAATGGAGGCCTGGGTTACTGCCACGGGGGCAGGTTCCTCTGCCTTGGCTCTTCCCCGCTCTGCGGGGGTGTCATCCCAGCGGCCGGTATCTTCATCGTCCTTTTGGCCGGACGCTTCTGGGGCAGCTTGCTTTTGTTCGGGCTTTTGTTCGGGCTTTTGTTCCGGTTTTGGTTCCGGTTTTTGTTCCGGCGCCTTTTTGGCAGACTCTTTCTTCGCTGGTCCTTTTTTAGCCGATTCGGTTTTAGCAGGCTCTTTTTTAGCCTTTGGGGGAGCGGGTTTCGGCTTAGGCGCCGATGCGGGTTCCGGCGTAGCATCACGCCGGGTATCTTCTCCGAAAGCTTCATCTACAATGGAGAGAATACCAGCCATTTCTTCATCAGAAGATTTGGCCTTATCATCGGAAGGAAGGGTCACCTTGATCTTGGCGTCCTTCCTGCCCACAATGCCGAAAATACCGGAAGCACCTGCTGAAATCACTTCATATTTAAGATCCCCCTTGGACAGGCCAAGGGCTGAGCAGGCATTGGCCACAGCTGTATTGACGTCTTTTCCGGTAAATTCCTGGGTTTCTTTCATATGGCCTCCTTAGGCTAATTTCTTCTGGGTGTAAAACTGCTGGCCCATTGAGATGATGTTGTTCACAAACATGTACAATACCAGACCTGCCGGGAAATTGATAAACAGGACGGTCATGAGGATGGGCATGAACATCATCATTTTGGCCTGCATGGGGTCACCGGCGGTGGGGGTCATTTTCTGCTGGAGCAGGAATGATGCGCCCATGAGCAGAGTCAACACGGGAATACCGTAGGGTGCTTCCATAAAAGGAATGGCAAAATCAAAGTTGAAAAGCCGCTCCGGCCCGGAAAGATCGTTGATCCAGCCGACAAAGGGGGCATGACGAAGCTCAATGGCCATGTAAAGCATCCGGTAGAGGGCAAAAAAGATGGGCATCTGCACCAGAAGGGGCAGACAGCCGGAGGCAGGATTGACCTTGTAGGTCTTGTACAGGCCCATGATCTCCTGGTTCATCCGCTGCTTGTCATCCTTGTACTTTTCCCGGATTTCCATCATCAGGGGCTGTACTTTCTTCATCTCGCTCATGGACTTGTAGGACTTGGTGCCCAGGGGCCAGAAGATCAGCTTAATGAGGATGGTAAGCAGGATAATGGCAATACCGTAGTTGGGAATCACATCATGGATATAGTTCATGGTGATCAGCAGGGGTTTTGCAATAATGTCGAACCAGCCGAAGTTGATGGACTTTTTCAACAGGTTGTCATACTGCCCCAGCACCTTGTAACTCTTGGGCCCCATGTACAGGGTAAAGTTATACGTGGCCTGCTTGCCCGGATCAAGACGCTCCATCGGCTGGATGTAGCGGTTGACAACGATATCATTGTCATAGGAGAGTTTCAAAGTGGCGGACTCGGGTGCCGCCGGCATCACTGCGGTCAGAAAGTAGCGGTCCGTATACCCGGCCCAGCCCACGGTGCCTGCGTAGGTATCCTTATCTTCAATATCGTCGGGGTCAATGGTGGTGAACTCCCGGTCAAAAAAGGCCACCGGTCCTTCAAAGGCAAATCTGGATCTTTTTTTGATGTCCTCGTTGAACAGCCCGGGCACGGTAAAAGACAGGCTGTCGTTCACCGGCATATCGGAACCGTTCTGAACCAGGATCTCGCAGTCGATGAGATAGGAATCCGCCTTCAGGGTAAAAATCTTTTGCACCGTAATGCCCTGGGGGTTTGTCCAGGCAAAGGCAATGGTCTTGTCCCCCTGGTTCAGGGTCATCTCGGTACTGTCGGTATTTGCCCTGTAAACCGCATTGTCCATGCCCTGGATGGTACCGGCAGCCGTATCAACGGCCAGGGATCCCCCAAGCTGGTTCACCACTTCCTGGTTAATCAACTGTTTCTGGGGGGAATCCTTATCTATGGTTTCCTTGAAATCCTTTAGGGTCAGGCTGTTTACCGCTGCCAGATGCTCGGAAATGGTAATATCATAAAGCGGGGTGGACACGGAAATGGTACGGAAATCCGCTGAAGGGGCCACCACTTTCGGGGCCTTGGCCGCTGCCGTGTAGTCCGATACCTTGGACGATTGTGCCGCGGGTGCTTCCTGGGTCTGGGACGGGACTTCCTGGGAGGGATTATCGGGCTGGGGTGCGGGTGCAAAATAAAACTGATAGCCCACAAGGACTACTATGGAAAGCACCACAGCTAACAATAATCGTTTTTGCTCATCCATCTTCTCTCCTAAAATTAATAAAAATTTTTTACAAAGAAGTGGAACGCAGGTTACGCAAAAACGACTTGGTTACGGAACCGGATCATAACCGCCGGGGCGGAACGGGTGACAGCGCAAGACCCGTTTCAGGGCCATTGCGCTGCCTTTGAGACTGCCATATTTTTCAACGGCTTCCAGGGCGTAGGCCGAACAGGTTGGGTAATACCTGCAATTGGCCCCCAGAAGCGGAGATATAAAAAATTGATAAAATTTAATCAATATGGTTAATAGCTGCTTGCTCATTTATGCCAACGCTATTTTATCAAAAAGTTTATCAAGCTTTTCATTCATCTGCCTGTTGGATAGCGTCGCCAGACCTTTCCGTGCAATTATGTTGATATCCTTATTTCCGGGTACGGAATCTTTTCTATGTCTGAAATATTCTCGTATAAGTCGTTTTATTCTGTTGCGTGCGACTGCATTCCCCACTTTTTTAGATACGGTAATTCCAATGCGATTGTGTTTGCCTGTTCCATCAAGAACAGCGGCTATAAACCAGCCGGTTCGTATCTTCTTTCCTTGTTTCGAAAGCTGTAAAAACCGGCTCCGTTTCAGGAGCCGTCTATCTTTGGGTAAAGAATAGGGTTTCAATAATGCCCTGTTCAAGTACTCACCTGGATAAACTAAACGGTAGTCAGTCTTTTTCTGCCTTTGGCCCGCCTGGCGTTGATTACGCGTCTGCCGCCCGGGGAAGACATTCTTTTAAGGAATCCGTGTTTTCTGGTTCTTTTCCGGTTGCTGGGCTGAAATGTCCGTTTCATAAAATTACATCCTTACGCTGTGTGGTTTATTACTATTTGGGTTAAACATACAAACTAAATTAAACACAAAACCTTAACCCAAAATCCTGCAAAAGTCAAGCAAGAAAGACAGTGCATTCTCAATTGAATAAATGCATTACGTGTTGCTGATCTTGAAAAACTTGGTATCGGACTGAAGCATGATATGGGTTTCGGTGAATTCGATATCCTTTATCTTGCTTAACCCCTCTTTTGAAAAAAGAAATTCGTTGAGGTCATTGATTGAATCGGCAAGGACTTCCACAAAGATGTCATATTTTCCGGTGGTCACCCATACCGCATTGACGTTGGGCAGCGCCCGGATCTCAGCCAGCGCCTCAATGTGGGTCCGGTGTTTGAGGTTGATGCCCAAAAGGGCTGCCACCTTACTGGTCAGAACAAAGGGGTTCACCCGTGCCTCCAGCTTGAGTATGCCTTTCTGGATCAACCGGTTCACCCGGTTGGAAATGGTACCTTCGGATACGTTCAGGTCCTTGGCAATACTTTTAAAGGATTTCCGGGCGTCGTCCTGGAGCGCCAGAATAATGTTGGTTTCAAGCTCATCCAGGCTGCCGTCCATTAATGTCATGGGTGTGTTCTCCTGCTTATTATAACCGTAGCGCATCCTGAGGCGGATATGCGTTGTGTATTGTGGCATTGAATATAAGGAAAAAACCTTGGGGCTTCAAGGCCTTCCTAAAAAAGATACCCCCGGCGAATATCGCCGGGGGTACCGGAACGGGGAAGATCCCCGACTATCTATATAAAGTGATGGGCCGGATTATACGGATTTCACCCCAACAGTGGGGCGCGCCGCGTTGGCATCAGGCATGGCCTGCCCGCTGTTTTTGGCGGCAGCCATATCAGCGGCAGCCGTAAAAATAACGTCTGTGGAACTGTTCAAGGCGGTTTCCGCGGAATCCTGGATCACGCCGATGATAAATCCTGCGGCAACCACCTGCATGGAGATATCGGCAGGTACACCGAAAAGGCTGCAGGCCAGGGGAATCAGCAGCAGGGAACCGCCGGCAACACCGGAAGCACCGCAGGCAGAGACGGATGCAATGATACTCAGCAGCAGCGCTGTGCCCATATCCACGGGGATACCCAGGGTGTGCACGGCCGCCAGGGTCATCACGGTGATGGTAATGGCGGCACCGCCCATGTTAATAGTGGCCCCCAGGGGGATGGATACGGAGTAGGTATCTTCGTTCAGGTCCAGACGCTTGCACAGATCCATGTTCACGGGGATGTTGGCAGCGGAAGACCGGGTAAAAAAAGCGGTAATACCGGAAATCCGCAGACACTGGAACACCAGGGGATACGGGTTCTTCCTGGTCTTGTACCAGACGATGGCGGGGTTCACCACCAGGGCGATGATGGCCATGGACATCAACAGCACCATAATCAGGTGACTGTAGCCTGCCAGGGCGGAAAAACCGGTGGTGGCGATGGTGTTTGCCACGAGCCCGAAGATGCCGAAGGGGGCAAAACGGATCACCAGCTTTACAATACCGGATACCCCGGCGGCCAGGTCGCTCAAAAAGGTCTTGGTGGTCTCTCCGGCAGCCCTGAAAAAGATGCCCAAGGCGATACCCCAGCCGAGAATACCGATATAGT
Source organism: uncultured Desulfobacteraceae bacterium (assembly GCA_913041495.1). Lineage (GTDB taxonomy): Bacteria > Desulfobacterota > Desulfobacteria > Desulfobacterales > Desulfobacteraceae > Desulfobacter. The sequence goes on from CAJWHT010000084.1 coordinate 5,813, forward strand.
TGGCGGTCATCAGGGCATTTACGGGGTTATCAACCACCTTGAACAGCAGGGTATTGAGCACCTCGCCAATGCCGCCCGGCGGGGTGGTGGCGGTGTTGGAGACCACCAGGGTCATCTCGGTGGGAAATAAAAAGCTCATGGTAACGGCCACCAGGGCGGCCATGAAGGTGCCAACCAGATAAAGGGATACAATGGCCCGCATATTGGTATGGGCACCGCTTTTCTGGTTGGCAATGGAAGATGCCACAATCACGAATACCAGGATGGGGGCCACAGCCTTCAGGGCCTTGATAAAAAGACCGCCCAGAAGCCCGGCTGATTTTGCAGCCTCCGGCGCCACAACGGCGAGAATTGTTCCGGCGATAATACCCATGACAATCTGGGTCACCAGACTGCCGGAACCGATGCGTTTTACTATATTCATAACTCCACTCATTCGTTTGCCTCCTAATACTGTTACTTTAAAAGGACTATCTTCATTGACAGCCCAAATCACCCGGATAGGGATGCTGCCTGCTGATTTCAACCTGTCGCAGGCGAGCCGACCAAAGCTCTCCACCGGGCTGCACCGGGAGGGAGTAATACACACAAACCGGATAATTGTCAATTTTTTATCAAAAAATTACAATAAAACGATAATTAGCACACATTTTTTTATATTATCCATTTTTATTTATTTCCGTTTTCTGATGATTTCAACACCCAAAGACCCGCAACACCCTGGGGGCCAGTTGTTTCCAAACCTGGATTTTGCCCACAACTTCACGACCCCAGACACACATAATCCAAAATATATCGTATTTTTTGGATTATTCCCAAAAAATAATATCAAAAAGTGCTTGACACACAAATGCAGATGGGCGTATGTAAGGATTATGCAACAATAGTAACGAGAAAAAAGCCAGAGACCACCACAGCAAAACAAATAAACCAACTTTAGGAGGCAGCAATGATTAACTCCGGTGCAACGCAATTCCGCCAACCCCAGATGCGAATTTTAACCGAAGATCAGATTTACGAAATCAAACGGGCTGCCTTTGATATTATGTTCAGCGTCGGCTTCAAGGTCCTTCATGAAGGGGCCAGGGATATGCTGAAAAAAGCCGGAGCCGTGGTGGAAGGAGAACTTGTCCGCGTCCCTGAATTCATTGTCAAGCAATGCCTGGTGACGGCACCCAACGGATTCACCCTGTATGACCGGCTGGGCAACAGGGCCCTTGAGGTGGAAGGACGCAAAAGCTACTACGGCACCTCAACCGGCAGCCCCCGGTTCAAGGATGCCAGAACCGGAGAAATCCACCCCACACGTGTAGAGGATATCGGGATCGGGGCCAGGGTGGCCGATGCCTGCGAAAATATCGACTGGGTGATGCCCATGGGATCATCCCAGGATGTCCCCTCCATCGTTTCCGATCTTTACGACTTTGAAGCGGTGGTGACCAATACCGTAAAACCCATCGTCTTTCTCGGATATTCGGGAAGGGGCACCGAGCTGGTATTTGAGATGGCGGCCGAAATCGCCGGCGGCAAGGATAAACTCCGCCAGAAACCCTTTCTGGCCCTTTATCCGGAACCCATCACCCCCCTGGTCCAGCCCGATGAAACCATTGACCGGATTTTTGCCGCAGCAGATAATTTCATCCCCCAGGTTCCCGGACCCGCCCCCCAGCTTGGCGCCACGGCACCGGCCACCATGGCAGGCCTGATCACCATGATTACGGCGGAGTCACTCATGTGCCTGGTACTGGCCCAGCTCCGCCAGCCGGGCTGCCCCGTATGCCTGAGCGGTAATGTCCAGATCATGAACATGGCTTCCGGGGTATTCGGTGTGGGATATCCGGAGATGAGCCTGGGGATCGCAGCCCAGGCAGAGGTGTCCCAATCATTTGATCTTCCCACATGGGGGTATGCAGGGTGCAGCGATTCAAAGCTGGTGGATGCCCAGGCCGGCCTTGAAAGCGGTTTTTCAATCATGACCCAGGCATTGTCCGGACTCAACCTCATCCACGATGTGGGATACCTGGACCAGGCAATGGTCTGCTCCCCGGCACAGTTGGTCCTGGGCAACGAAGCTGTGGGAATGGCAAAAAAATTCATGGAAGGCATCCGCGTGGATCAGGGAACCATTGCCAGACAGGTCATCGAGGATATCGGTCCCGGCGGCCACTACCTGGCCCATGAACATACCCTGAAGCACTGCCGCACCGCCGTGTGGAATTCCAAACTGTTGGCCCGCGAACCCTATGAGACCTGGCAATCAAAGGGGTCCAAAGATATGGCCGAGCGGGTCCAGGAACGGCTGGCCGATATTCTGGATAACCATGAAGTTCCCCCCATCGACGGGGCGGTTCTGGCACGGATACAAGCCATCCGGGATGCCGGTGCCAAAGAATTGCTGGCCATGGCAGAGGATGACAGCTAACCCCAAAAATCACTCCCGGGCCTGCCCGCACGATTTAACCAGGCCATACAGGGCTTAAGGGCAGGCCCGTCATCTAAAAAAAATCCGTCGCTTCTTCCCATGTCACCAAAGGTGCAGACGGCCAAGGTGCGTCCGGAGAACGGAAACGGATAAAGAACAAATAAATACCATAAATTCAAAAACTTACAAAACACGCAGAGGGACAAAAATGAATAAACAGGCAGACGCCGTCATCATCGGCTGCGGCATCATCGGAAACTGCATCGCCTTCGAGTTGGCCAAAAAGGGCTACAAAACCATCAGTGTTGACCGGAACGGGGATTCCGGGGCCGGATCCACCGCCGGGTCCTGCGCCATCGTCCGTGCCCATTACTCCACCCTGGAAGGGGTGGCCTTTGCCTGGGAAGGCTTCGGTATCTGGCAGAACTGGGAAGCGTATTGCGAAGTACAGGATGACTGGGGCATGGCCGAATACCGGCAGTGCGGTTCCGTGATGGTGAAGTCCCGGGACCGGAACTGGAAAAAGATTGTTGAACACTGGAATACCGTTGGTGTCCCATACGAAAACTGGGATGCCGACACCCTGGTGAAACGGCTGCCCATCATGAGCAACACCGAATTCTGGCCCCCCTCCCGCCCAGAGGAGGACGAGGCCTTTTTCGACGAAAAGGACACCAGGCTCGATGGGGCGCTTTATTGTCCGGCAGCCGGTTACATGTCCGACCCCAAGCTCTCCACCCACAACGTCCAGGTGGCGGCCGAAGCCAAAGGGAGCGAATTCATCTTCAACGCCGAGGTGACGCAAATTCTCAGTGAAAACAACCGGGTGACCGGGGTAAAACTTGCCGACGGCGCCGTCATCGAAGCCCCGGTGGTGGTCAACGTGGCCGGCCCCCACTCCAGTGTCATCAACCAGATGGCCGGCGTGGAAGAAAAAAACAACATCAAAACCCGGGCGGAACGCCATGAGGTGGCTTACGTTCCCTCCCCTGCCGGATTCAACTTCGAAACTCACGGCGTACAGATCTCCGACGGGGACAACGGCATCTATATGCGGCCGGAGGTGGGCAACTCCATCCTGGTGGGCAGTGAAGACCCCACCTGCGATACCCACCAATGGGTGGAAGACCCGGATGATTTCAACCGCAACACCACGGACGGCCAATGGACCGCCCAGATCTACCGGGCAGCCAGACGCCTGCCGGGCTTAGGTATCCCCAACATGCACAAGGGCTTTGCCGAGCTTTACGACGTCTCCTCCGACTGGCTGCCGATTTACGACAAGAGTGATCTTGAAGGGTTCTATATGGCCTGCGGCTCTTCGGGCAATCAGTACAAGAACGCCCCGGTGGCAGGGATGATGATGAGCGAACTCATCGCGCAGGTGGAGGAGAAAGGCCTGGACCATGACCATGCTCCCCTTCAGTTTACACTGCCGGTTACCGGCATCACCCTGGACATGGGGGCCTTTTCCCGGAACCGGGAGCTGAACCCCAACTCCACCTATTCGGTCATCGGCTGATGTACCCCATACGGCAATAATCCAAACAACAGGACAAGACAGATGAGAACAGACATGCACTCCGAACGGCTTTTGCGGATTGAAACCCTCATCATGGACATTATGACCCAGGTGGGCGTAAAAATTCTCAGTGATTCCTGGCTGGCCCGCCTCAGGGACGAAGGATTCACCACCCGGGAGGACCGGATCATTTTCCACCGGGAGCAGGTGCGCGATGCCCTTTCCCGGGCGCCGGCCGCCTTTGACCTCAAGGCCCTGAATCCGGTCCATGATCTCACCATCGGCCGGGGGCCCTCCAAGGTGGCACCGGGGTACGGGTGCGCCTCTGTGATGGATGCAGCCGGACATATCCGGGATGCCCTGTTCTCCGATCATCTGGAATTGCTAAAACTGGTCCAGGCCAGCCCCGAACTCTCATTTAACGGCGGTATCCTGGCCCAGCCCTCGGATGTGCCGGCGGCCCAAAGCCATCTTGCCATGCACTATGCCTCCCTGGTCTATTCGGACAAATGCCTCATGGGAATGCCGGGATCATTTGATCAGGTGAGGGACATTATGGAACTGACCGCCATCCGCCTGGGGGGAGAGGATCTCCTTGCCGCCGCCCCCAGGCTGATCACCATGGTCAGCCCCATCAGCCCCCTTCAGATTGATGAAATGACCCTGGACTCCGTTGAGGCGGCCGTCCGGTATAACCAGCCCGTTATGGCATCCTCCGGCGTGGCCGCCGGCACCACAGGCCCCATCGACCTGGCCTCAAACATCGCCATGGCTTCGGCCGAATGCCTGGCCGTGATCTGTATCGTCCAGGCCTTAAATCCCGGCAACCCGGTGGTATTCGGTATCCAGTGCTACGGGGCTGATATGAAGAGCGGGAACATCTCCATCGGCTCTCCCGCCTACGCCCTCCAGGCCAAATACTGCGCCGCCCTGGCCAGACGCTGGGAAATTCCCAGCCGGTGCGGCGGCACCGCCAATGATGCCAAATCCCTGTCTGCCCAGGCCGGGTACGAGAGCATGCTCTCCATGTTCACGGCCATGGAAAACGAGGTCAGCGTTATCGTCCACGGGGCCGGCATCCTGGATTCCTTTGCCGGCATCAGTGTTGAAAAATTCATCATGGACCTGGAGATCATCCGGATGAACCGGTTTTACCTGGATGATCTCGATGTGGGCGACGATGCCCTGAACCTGGACCTGATACGCGAGGTCGGCCCCGGCGGCCTGTACCTCACATCCATGGACACCATGAAAAAATGCCGGACCCATACCTGGAATCCCGATGTGGCCCTTCGGGGGGCTTTAAACGGTATGGACCCGTCCGAAAAACTGCTGGACAACATTGCTCAGACCAGAAACCGGTTGCTTGACCGTTATATCCGGCCGGAAACCGACCCTGAGATCCTGAACCGGATGAACCGGTTCATGACGGATAAAGGAGTGGACCCGGCGATATGTGAATCGCCGGTCTGCCATGCATAACCCACTAAAACCGTTTTGCCCAACCCTTAGGAGGAACCCATGAAAAAATCACTTGTCACTCTAGTGGCAGCATCCCTGATCATTGCATTGACCACAGGCAGCGCCCTGGCCGGTAAACGCTGGCGCATCGCCGGTATTGCACCGGTGGACCATGCCTCAACCAAGATCCTGAAAGAGGCGGCCAAAGAGATCAACGGGAAAACCGACAACAAGTACAAGCTCAAGGTATACCCGGCCAGCCAGCTCGGCGATTATACCCTGGTACTCAACGAAGTCGCCCAGGGTGCCATAGAACTTGCGGACATCTCCATTACCCCCCAGCTGGACAAGGCATTGGGCATTGTGTACATGCCGTCCCTGGCAGCCACCTATGACGACATCGACCGGGTGTATGCCAAAGGCTCCAACTTCTACACCCTGTACGAGGAACTGCTGGCCAAGCACAATATCAAGCTGCTGGGCATTGACGTTCAGGGATTTGCCGGTGTGGGCATGGTAAAAGAACCCAAAGATCCCAAAAACATCGGCGTGGCCAAAGGGACCATGATCCGCGTGCCGCCCATCGAAACCTGGAAAACCGTTGCCGAAGCCCTGAATTACAAGACCGTCACCATCAACTGGGGAGATCTTTACCCGGCCATGCAGTCCGGCGTCTGCGACGGCTGGATCGCCGGCACCCCTTCCTGGAACTACATTGCCTTCAAGGACCTGCTCAACTACTACATCCCTTACAACACCACCGTGGACTCCACCGCCTACATCATGAGCATGGACAAGTGGAACGGCTTGAGCGATGCAGAGAAAAAAGTCTTCCAGGACGCCTTTACCACAGCCGCAGCCAAAAGCCGTGAAAACGCCCGGAACGCCGATGCCGGCTTTATCCAGAAAATGGCGGACAAAGGGATCAAAATCATCAACCTGACCGACGATGAAACCCGCGCCATCTCCAAGGAAGTCAAGGACAGGGTATGGCCGAAACTTGCCAAAAGCCTCGGCCAGGACACCATTGACCGCCTTGCCAAAGATCTCCCTTAAACCGGATATCCACAGGCCAACGCCTACGAACCTCCGGGTGCCCTGCCCTGATTTTAAATCCCAATACGGGAGTCAGGTGTGCCCGGGGGCTTACCCCCCTCACTCCGGAGGCCCCATGTCACCTTTTAACGACACCCAAACCCGGACGGAAATGGAACGGTACAACACCGTTCTGGACCATTCCCCGTTCTGGCAGAAATTCAGGAAGGTACATGTCTTTTTCCTGATTGTCTCATCCGTCCTGATCACCATTGCCATCTGCATTGCCTCGGCCATGCGGTACTTTTTTCAACTGGACTTTTTCGGCCTTGAGGAGTACGTCCTCATCGCCGCCTGCGTGCTCTACTTTGTGGGCGCCGCCCACGGCAGTTTTGAACGCTCCCATATTTCAGCGGATTTCATGGAAAGCTTCACGGCCAGGCGGGGACGCCTCGGCCGTTTGCTTTTTGTGCAGAAGACCGTTGAACTGGTCATGAGCTATATCTTCATCTACTGGGGATTTCTGATGATCCAGTGGTGCTGGAACGCCTGGCCCGTCACCCCGGTATGGCGGATTCCCTTCCTCATCCCTGAAACCATCGTCTCCCTCTCCTTTGTTATGATGGCGGTATACACCACGGCCCATTACGTACAGCTCATGAAGCTCATCTTTGCCCCCCCGAGTCGATTAAGGCCGGTATTCGTCAATCAGGAGGTGTCCAATGATTGTTCTCGGCACCGTCAGCCTGCTGGTCGTCCTTTTGATGATCGGCGTACCCATCGTTTTCACCTTCGGGGCCGCCACCCTGTTCATCGCCCTGGCCGGCGACTACAACATGGCCACGCTCCTGCCGGCCGGATACAACCGGATGAACAACATGGTTCTTGTGGCCGTGCCCCTGTTCATCTACTCCGGTGCCCTCATCCAGAAGGGCAGGATTGCCGAACCCCTCATCGGCATGGCGGAAATGTTCTTCAAAAAGATCAGGGGCTCCATGGCCATTGTGTCTGTGGTGGCCTCAGCGGCCTTCGGCTCAATTTCAGGTTCCGCCGCCGCCACCCTGTCCTGCATGGGCTCCATCCTCCTGCCTAAGATGTACAAGGACGGCTATCCCAGGGCCATTGCCAATGCCCTGGTGATCAACGCCTCCCCATTGGGCCTGTTGATCCCCCCTTCTGCCGACCTTATCCTCTTTGCCTGGATCGCCCAGCAGTCCGTACTGGCCTGCTTCCTGGCCACGGTGATTCCCGGACTCATCCTCATGACCCTGTTGATCATCGTCTCTTTATTTCTGCTGCGGAACAAGGACATAGCCAAGGATCCGGAACTGGACAAACCCCTCACCGCCGAACTTTTTGCCTCCCGGATTAAAACCGCGTCCCCGGCGCTGACCATGCCGGTGATTGTTCTGGGCGGGATTTATGCCGGCTTTGTCACCCCCACGGAAGCCGCGGCCATCTCCGTCTTTGTGGCGGTTATCCTGGGCCGCTGGGTCTACAAGGGACTGAACACCGGGGCATTCAGGGAAGCCTCCGTGGACTCAGCCGTCACCTCAGGGGTTTTTATGGTCATGCTGTTTGTGGTCATGATCATGAGCCGGCTGTTCGTATTCGAGGACTTTTCCCAGATTACCCTGGACTTCCTTTACAGCATCTCGGACAACAAGTGGGTGGTGCTCTTCATGGTCAATTTGCTGATGATTATCATCGGCATGCTCATGGACGATGCCTCCGGGATACTCATCTCTACACCGATCCTCATCCCGGTGGTCCAGGAATTAGGGATTTCCCCCATCCACTTTGCGGCCATCCAGGGGGTGAACCTGGGTATGGGCACCATTACCCCGCCCACGGCCCCGCTGCTCTACCTGGGCGCCCGGGTGGGAAAAACCCCGGTGCCGGAGATGCTGACACCCACCATGTACTACATCCTGTTCGCCTGGATTCCCACGCTGATACTGACCACGGTATTCCCTGCAATTTCTCTGTTCCTTCCGGAATTTTTCCTGGGATAACCCCCTTTTTTCCGCTCTCTGCCCCGGTATTGGGGCAGAGAGCTACCACCGTCCGATATTCTGCGTTTTATCCAAAAATATTCTATAATTTTCGACTTAATACAACAAACAAAACAAAAATCTTGACATTTCCGTCCAAAAAACGCAAATTGTAAAGATAATGGATGCCCGGGGGAGGACGGTTGATTTTTTAACAGCTGCTGCGCATCATCTTTAAAGCACTTTATTCGTATTTAAATAAAGGAGACAACAAGTGAAAACCATGAAAGCACTGGTCAAGGCAGCGCCGGAGCAGGGCCTGGTCCTTCAGGATGTGCCCGTCCCGGAAATAGGACACAACGAGGTCCTGATCAAAATTCTTAAAACCGCCATCTGCGGCACCGATGTCCACATCTACAACTGGGACAAATGGTCCCAGGACACCATTCCCGTTCCCATGCACGTGGGCCATGAGTTTGTGGGCAGAATCGCGAAGGTGGGTTCCCACGTCACCGATTTCAAGCCGGGGGACCTGGTTTCAGGCGAAGGCCACCTGGTCTGCGGCCAGTGCCGGAACTGCCTGGCGGGCCGCCGTCATCTCTGCAAGGATACCAAAGGGGTGGGGGTGAACCGTCCCGGCGCCTTTGCCGAATATCTTGCCATCCCGGTCACCAACGTCTGGGTGTGTGATCCCGCGATTTCCACGGATGTGCTGGCCTGCTTCGACCCACTAGGAAATGCCACCCACACCGCCCTGTCCTTTGACGTGCTGGGAGAAGACGTGCTGATTACAGGGGCCGGCCCCATCGGCTGCATGGCCGCCTCCATCGCCCGCCATGCAGGAGCCCGCCACGTGGTGGTCACCGATGTGAACCCCTACCGCCTGGAGCTGGCAAAGACTGCCGGCGCCACCGTCACCGTGGATGTGTCCAAGGAAAAACTGGCCGATGTCCAGAAGCGCATCGGCATGAAGGAAGGCTTTGACGTGGCCATGGAAATGTCCGGCAACCCCGCCGCCCTCAACGATATCCTGGCCAACATGTGCCACGGCGGCAAGATCGCCATGCTGGGCATCATGCCCGACAATACCGAAATCGACTGGAACACCGTGGTCTTCAACATGCTCACCATCAAAGGCATCTACGGCCGGGAAATGTATGAAACCTGGTACAAGATGACCACCATGATCCAGACCGGCCTGGATATCAGCCCGCTGATCACCCACAGGTTCCATTACACGGAATATGAAAAAGGGTTCGAGGCCATGCGCTCCGGAAATTCAGGCAAAGTCGTCCTGACCTGGTCAGAGGATTAAAGAAGACCCTAACCCATTTTTTTGGAGAATATACCAATGTCCACCGATAAACTTGACAAAAGCTTAAGCCTGGAACTGGACGCCCTGGCCGAAGAAGGCCGGGCCAAAATCCCCGAACGCATCATCACAGGCTATAAACCGCCCCAGGGGGAATTCGGCCCCAGGTACCGCCTCAAAGGCTCGGACAACGATTTTATCCGTCTGAACTCCAACTCCTATCTGTCCCTGTCCTTCCACCCGGAAGTGATGAAGGCCGCAGACCAGGCCACCCATGACTTCGGCGTGGGCCCGGGGGCCGTGCGGTTCATCGACGGCACCTTCGAACCCCACGAACGCCTGGAGAAACGGATCGCCAGCTTTGTGAACAAGCCCGCTGCCAAGATCTTTAACTCCGCCTATACCTCCAACTGCGGCCTGGCCCTGTCCATCTCCAACAAGAAAACCCATTGGATCGGCGACCAGCTCAACCACAACTCCATCATCCGGGCCATGCGGATCACCAATATTCCCAGTCCCAACAAGGGGATCTTCAAGCACAACGACATGGAAGACCTCAAACGCTGCCTGGACGAGGTTTCCCCCGAGATGGAACGCGTGGTGGTGGTCTTTGACGGCATCTTTTCCATGCGGGGGGATTACGCCCCCATCAGCGAAATCGTTGAGATCTGCAAGGCTTATGACCATAAGTTCAAGGACGGCGTTATCACCGTTGTGGACGACTCCCACGGCATCGGCGCCTACGGCGACACCGGCCGGGGCACCCCGGAATACGCCGGCGCCTGGCCCGACGTGGTTGTGGGCACCTTCGGCAAGGCCTTCGGCGTCAACGGCGGATTTATCGCTGCCAGCGAAACCATCATCGAATCCGTCCGCCAGAAGGCGGATACCTACATCTACACCAACCCCTTGAGTGCTGCCGACTGCGCCGCCGCCGCCACCGCCATCGACATCTGCGACAGCCCGGAAGGCCTGGAACGTTTGGCCCACCTGAAAAAGGTCACGGACCGCTTCCGGAAAGGCCTGGATGCCCTGGGCCAGGAATCCATCCCCGGCCCCCATCCCGTGGTGCCCATGATGATCCGGGACACGGCCAAAACCCACGACCTGGTCCGCAACCTCTACGAAAACGGCGTGCTGGTGGTGGGCCTGACCTTCCCCGTCGTGCCCAAGGGTGACGAGACCATCCGCTGCCAGATCAATGCGGCCCATACAGAAGCAGATATCGATCAGGTGCTGGGCCTGGTTGAAAAATTTAAAGCATAACCCTTATTTCTCTAGCATCGGGACATGTTCCCGATGCTGGGGATACGGGTTCTCCATCCATTAAAATACACCTTAGGGTTCGTGATTTTCAATCATACCGAATTTTCAATATATTGAAAAACTTCTCTCCTTTGGGTGTTAAAATTCTGACTTCCTCCGCCACCCGCTTTCCTAACAATGCTTTACCCAGGGGTGAATCCATACTCAGTTTCCCGTCGGCAAGATCAAATTCGTCCGGTCCGACGATACGGTATTCAACCTCTTCCCCGTCTTCGTCCTCAAGGGTAACAAATGCACTGAAATAAACCATGTCCTGATCATCGGGGGCACGATCAACCACCGTTATTCCGTCAAGACGTTTGCTTAAGAATCGGATTCGGCCGTCAATCTGATACAGGCGCTTCTTGCCATAGATGTATTCGGCATTTTCACTGCGATCCCCTTGGGCGGCGGCTTTGGCAACTCTTTGGGTCACTTCGGGCCGCTCAACCTGCCACAGGTATTGAAGCTCTTCCCTTAATTTTTTTGCCCCCTCCGGAGTGATATACTTGGACCCTTTTTTAACAGGGGGACGCCATCTGCCCATCTAAATACCCAGACTCTTTCTTTGAATTTTGTAAATTTCCGCGATGCCCCGGTCTGCGGCATCCAGCATCTGATTCAGCTCATCCCGGCTGAACGTCCCCTGCTCCCCGGTTCCCTGGACCTCCACAAGATGCTCACCGCACTTCACCACATTCATGTCCACACAGGCGGAAGAATCGTGTTCATAGTCCAGGTCACATACCACACGGCCATCTACAATCCCCACACTCACGGCGGCAACCTGGCCTGACAGATAGTACTCCGGCCCCTCCTGCCCCTGCTGTTTTGCAAGTTCCGTCAAGGCATCATAAAGGGCCACCCAGGCCCCGGTGATGGATGCCGTCCTTGTCCCGCCGTCTGCCTGGAACACATCGCAGTCGATGAGAATACTCACCGGCCCCAGTTTGGTCAGATCCAGGGCCGCCCGGAGGCTGCGGCCAATGAGGCGCTGAATCTCCGTGCTCCTGCCGTCCTTTTTAATCCCGTCCCGGCGCTTTCTGCCCCCGCCTGTGCTGCCCGGAAGCATGCCGTACTCGGCGGTCAGCCATCCTTTCCCGCTGTCTTTTAAAAAAGGGGGCACATCATTTTCAATGGTTGCGGTACAGATGACACGGGTGTTGCCAAAAGACACCATGCAGGATCCTGCCGGGTGCATGATGATATCTCTTTCCAGGGTGACGGTTCTCATGAGGGAACTCCTAATTTACATGGTTGTTTGCATTTTTCATTGGGGCAATGCTACACGGCCCTGTGATCCCGGCCGGTCTTTGAAAGATAATACTCATAATCCCCTTCGAAAGCTGTCATCTGCCCGTGATCAATTTCAAAGACACGGTCCACAAGGCTTCTAAGAAAATGGCGGTCATGGCTGACAAGAACAATGGTTCCGGTGAATTCTTTCAAGGCCTGGAGCAGGATTTCCCGGGACTGGATATCCAGGTGGTTGGTGGGCTCATCAAGAATCAAAAAATTAAGCGGCTGCCCCAGAAGGGTGGCCAGAACCACCCGGCTTTTCTCCCCCCCTGAAAGCTGTTTGATCTTTTTGTCCACATCATCACCGGAGAATAAAAACGCACCGCAGAGATTCCGGATCACCCCAATGCCTTCAAGGGGCAGGGCGTCTTGCACCGTGTCAAAAACCGTTTTATCCTCATCCAGAATATCCATGGCGTGCTGGCTGAAGTAACCGGTATTGACGTTGGCACCGATGACAGACCGGCCTTTTGTGGGAGCGGTCTGCCCGGCCAGGACTTTTAAAAAGGTGGATTTACCGGCGCCGTTGACACCCACCACAGCGATCTTATCTCCCCGGGTGATGAGGCCTGAAATTCCTGTGAATACGGTCTTGGCTTCCTGATGTTGGGTTTCCCATGTTTTGGCAAGGCCCTCTATGTGGACCACATCATTACCGGAGCGCGGGGGCTTAGAAAATTTAAATTTGATGGTTTTCTGGTATTCGGGCAGTTCTATGCGCTCGATTTTTTCAAGTTTTTTGATCCGGGATTGCACCTGGGATGCATGGGATACCCTTGCCTTGAAGCGGGCAATGAAATTCTCTTCTTTGGCCAGCATCTCCTGCTGCCGCCTGTGGGTGGCGATGAGCTGTGCCAGTCTGACTTCCCGTTCTTTGATATAAAAATCATAGTTGCCGCCGTAGGTGGTGGTGGTGTGATTGGCCACTTCAACAATCCGGGAGACCACACGGTTCATGAAATCATGGTCATGGCAGGTCATGAGAAGCGCCCCCTTGAAATCAGCTATCAGCCAGTTTTCCAGCCAGATAATGGATTCCATGTCCAGATGGTTGGTGGGCTCATCCAACAAAAGGACATTGGGGCTTACGGTCAAAATCTTTGCAAGGGCAATGCGCATCTTCCATCCGCCGCTGAAGGATTCAACAGGCAGACCCTGGTCGGACGGGCCTATGCCAAGGCCTGTCAAAACGGTCTGGGCCCGGGTTTCAAGATCATAGCCGCCTCGATTCTCAAAGTCTTCGGCAGCCTGCCCGTATTTTTCCAGCAGCTCTGCCATGGCGCTGTCATCCATGGGCTCTGCCATGGCAGCTTCCATCTCTTTCATCTCCTCGCCCAACCTTACAACATCCGCAGAACCGGACATGACTTCTTCCAGGACGGATTTGCCGGACATCTCCCCAACAGTCTGGGAAAAATAGCCGATCCTTACCTTTTTGGAGAACGTGATATCGCCGTCATCGGCGTCCTCCTCCCCTGTAATCAGGTGGAAGATGGTGGTCTTGCCTGTGCCATTGGCGCCCACAAGTCCCGACCGTGTGCCGGCCAGGATCTGAAGATCCGCATTTTTAAGCAGAATCTGCGATCCGAATTGTTTTGATATATTGGTCAGATGAATCAATTTGCGTTCCCGGAAAAAATGTGCAACCTACCATGCCTGATGATCAAGAGGCAAGAAAAAGGATGGGCATCCCCCCGCCCCGAAAAACCCCAGTATGATCTTATCCCCATACCAATGCAGGGCCGATGGCCAGGCAGCCCAGCGAAGCATGGGAACTTGGGCTCAATCCGAGCTGTCCGCTGCAGCGAATGCTATAATTCGATTTGTACCATCTCTTTACATTGCCCGCAGCGTTTAGCCCCCCGAAACATTAAACTGCTGCAATGAGGGCAAGTGTGCCGGGCCTCTTCTGATTGTACCCATTTTTGAGTCCCCAATTTCTTTCTATCCGGGACAGAACGCAAGATGACTTTTTTACCGGCAGGAACCGGGAATCCTTCAATGTGTTTGCAGGGAAAGTCTTCACAGCAATGGCACCCTTCGATATTTTTTTCTGTGACACATGTCCGGATGCCGCAGACTTGGCAAAAAACAAACTTTACGTCTGACAAGCATCCTTTGCACGCGATTTGATCCGAAGTGACATTATATGCAGCAGCTAATTTTTCTTTCAACTTTTGTTTGTTATCACGGCTTGCGATATAGACACCGCAAACACCACAGTATAAACCACATGGAGCCAATAGGTTTTTGTTCATTTTATGTTCCTTGTTAATATTTGAACTATGTTGGAAGATGCCCCGGCCTTGAAGGGGACGGTTACAATAGGGGCTTCTCAGCGACCCATATGGTATGACGGCTGCCTTTTTTACCGCCTTTCGCCCTGGCAGGCAGGGCTTTGGCCCGAAAACCGCATTGCGTAAGGCTGCGGGTGAAGGCCCTATCGTCCCCTGCGGACCATACCCCGAGAACGCCCCCCGGAGTCAATGCCCTGAAAGCTTCTTTTAAGCCGGATTTGGTGTAAAGGCGGTTGTTGGATTTTTGGGTCAGTCCTGCAGGTCCGTTATCCACATCAAGGAGGATGGCATCCCATGCCGCCTTTTTTCTTTTTATGATAACCGCCACGTCCTTTTCTTCCACTTTCACCCTGGGGTCATCCAGAGGCCTTCCGGCCAGATCTCCCAGGTGTGTCCGGTTCCAGGCCACCACAGCCGGCATCAGTTCCGCCACGAGAATATGTGCACCGGGTTGCGGCAATGCCAATACCGCAGCCAGGGTAAAGCCCATACCCAAGCCGCCCACCAGGATGTTTCGGCCGTTCTTCTTATGCAGCCTGGCCAGCGCCAGGTTGGCCAGGGCCTCTTCAGACCCGTGAATCCGGCTGTTCATCAGTTCTGTTCCTGCCGTCCGGATGGAATATTCCTCTCCCCGCCGGCGGAGTACAAGGTCGTTGTCCTGTCCCGGGACCCGTGCCCGGTCTAGTTCTTCCCAGGGGAGCATTCATTCCCTCCTGATTCCGGGACAAAGCAAAAAAATGTCATGGTTTTAGGTAATCCGTTAATAATTTTTTAGATGCCCCTCTGTATGTGGGGGAGGGGCAGGTTAATATATTTTGTAATTTTTACGGGAGTATAGCCCATATCCCATTAGATGTCATTTTGTTTGACAAAGTTGTCAAATATCTATAAGAATTTCGTTCTCTTATAAGCATGTGACCCTGTTTGAGAGAAAAACAAACCGTTCTCTTTATTATCCGGTAAACCAATGGCCGGCCGGAACAAGGAAAGAAAAACCGTGAGCAAAAGAATTGAAGATCAGGAAGACATAGGACATAACGACAAGCAAAAGACAATTGCAGCCATTCGAAGCTGTATCCCTGTTTTGGAAAAAATTGCGGAGCAATCCGATCTATTGTCCGATTTGTCCGAAGACGAACGCATCTCCTTGATCAAAGCCGCCGGAAAAATATCCCGGCCGGATAAAAAAGAGATCAAAAAACGAAACAAGGACAAAAAGCGCCAAAAGCGCCTGGCCATCCAGGAAAAAGAGCGGCGGCTGCGGGCCGCCACCGGTATCCGAAAGGCCAGGCAAGCCAATGTCTTTACCGCACCGTTACAAATTTCAGGCCCAGCCCCTGCATCCGAGGGCACAGGGGAGCGGCTGGAAACGGCCCGGAACTGCTACGTCTGCAAGGCTGAATTTACACACCTCCACCATTTTTACGATACCATGTGTCCGGAATGCGCTGAATTCAACTATCAAAAGCGGTTTCAAACAGCGTCCCTCAAAGGCCGGGTGGCATTGATTACCGGCTCCAGGCTGAAGATTGGATACCAGGCCACATTGATGATGCTTAAAGCCGGGGCACAGGTCATTGCCACCACCCGGTTCCCCAAGGATTCCGCTTTAAGATTTTCCAGGGAGCCGGATTTTTCCGACTGGGGCCACAGGCTCCAGGTCTATGGGCTGGATCTGCGCCATACCCCCAGCGTGGAATTGTTTTGTGACTATATTGAAAACACTTATCAGCGGTTGGATATTCTCATCAATAATGCATCTACCTATTATAAAACGCCACTAGGTCATGTTACACAAGAAAATTGGGATGACTTATTTGGTAGTAATGCCAGGGGTCCTTTTTTTCTCAGTCAAGCAGCCGCTAAGTTATTGAGGATAAATAATGGGTGTATTGTAAATTTAATTGATATACATGCCGATCGACCAATTTTAGAACACTCCATATATTGTATGGCTAAAGCAGCAAATGCGATGATGGTCAAAACTTTAGCCAGGGAACTTGCTCCTGAAATTAGGGTGAATGGTGTTTCGCCAGGAGCAGCACTATGGCCAGAAAATTTTAATAATAATGATGAAAAAAAAGAAATATTAAAACGAATACCACTAGGAAGGCCTTCAGGCGCACAGCAAATTGTAAATGCTGTTTTATTTATGCTTGCTGGATCAGATTATGTTACCGGACAAATACTTTCTGTTGACGGGGGTAGGAGCATT
>CAJWHT010000085.1 GCA_913041495.1 uncultured Desulfobacteraceae bacterium
ATTTAATAAATATAAAAATCAAACGACTTTAGTTTTTAAGGTGCGGAAAGTAAGTCCCAGGAGGTATACCTGTCATTCTCATAACGGTTTTTGTTTCTGTGGTTTTTGGGGAGAGATCTGTTTTCCACTGTAACGGATGAAACGTGAAAAATCCAGGTTCGTTTTGGACGGAAGACTGCTGCTTAAAAAGTTTTATGGGAGGAATGTTTTGGAATGAAGGTGTAATCGCTAAGCGCTTGCGTTTGTTTGAAAATGTGGCGGAAGCACATGGGAATCGAACCCACCCGAGACGGTTCTAGCGCCTCACATCGGATTTGAAGTCCGAGGGCCCCACCAGTGAGCCGCGTGCTTCCTCACAAAATCCAGGTCCAATAGATACAACGTCGGCATGGTTTTTGTCAATGGCTATTGAGGCGGATTGCAGGGGAAATCTGCCGGGATGATGCCGCATCAATCTAACACCTGCCCATCAGCAAACAGTTTTGAGAAGTACAATTCTCATCTAAATTAGAACGTTGGGCCTCGAAATTTTCCGGGGCGGGAAACAAGAATGGATGGTTGCCCCTTATCTTCGCGGCTTCTTTTTTTTCGTTTTTTTGCGGGGGCGTTGTTTGATTTTCTGGCGGATGGTCTGGGTTCTGCTCTTAAGTTTGGATGCAATGGGTTCCTGGTACCGCTTGAACAGCCAGTACACGGGAAAAAAGGAAATAAATGCCAATGGAAGACCGACAATGATTCCTCCCAGGGTCATGGCGCCGAAAATGCCAGGGGCTTTTTGAATCAGCTCGATCAGGGTATCCAGAGACGGCTGTTCCGGAAGCTGGAATGCATTTGCCACGCCCAGTACTTTGACGCCCACCATATAGGTCAGGCCGTAAATCACAGGGGCTGTGACGGGATTGGTGAGCTGGACACCGATCATGGCGGCGATCTTGCTCCATTTGAACAGGGAGGCGACAAAGGCGGCAATGATCATCTGGACGCCCATGGTGGGGCTGAATCCTAGGAATATGCCCAGGGCAAAGCCCAGTGCAATCTCCCTGGGGGTGCCCCGGATCTTCAGGAACCTGGCGTAAAGTGTCTTGGCTTTCTGTGTGAGTGTCATCCTGTCTTCGCTGAAATTCGCCCGTTGGGTCCATGGTATTGGGAGATGTCTGTCGCTTTATATTTAGTTACACGCTAACAGATATGGAAGGGCCGTGCAACCGCCGTCTTGTTTTTACCCCGGGATACTGGTATGAGTCAGCAGTACCTTGGATTGTGCGCCAAATTAAAATCTTCCATTGCAAGCGATTCAGGACACGCTAAGCTTCATGGCCGGCAAAAAGCATTTGTGTCAATGGAAGATTTATTTATGCTTTTGTGCCTTGTTTGCCGTTCCAGGATCATTCGCTACAGGAGAAAAACATGTCCGATACCTTTGAATTGACACCTGCCGATCTCACCCGGCAATGTGATGACGACCCCTTTGATTTTGATTCCACCGCAGACCTTGAACCGCTGGACCGTGTGATCGGCCAGCGCCGTGCCATTGAGGCCATTGATTTCGGCCTGAACATGAAAGGGCCGGGATACCATATATTCGTTACCGGGCCTGAAGGCACCGGGAAAAGCACGATCATCGGAGATATTCTTGCTGGCCACGCCGCCGGGATGGATACCCCGGCAGATCTGTGCATGGTCAATAATTTTGATGATGAGTCCTGCCCAAAGGTATTTGAAATGCCGGCCGGTACAGCCGTGTTTTTTGCACGGCGCATGGCCCGGTTCATCGAAGATATCCGGGAAAAACTGCCACGGACCCTGACTTCCCAGCCGTTTCAGGAACGGCAGAACGCACTGCGCAAGAAGGTGGCAGACCAGCAGCAGGCCCTTTTTTCCAGGGTGGAAGAGGCGGCCGAAAAAATAGGGATCGGCATTGTAAAGACCGATCAGGGCTTTCAGCCCGTTCCCATGGCAGAGGGCAAGCCCGTGCCGCAAGAGGTCTATCAGTCTTATTCGCCGGAGGAAAAAACGGCTATTCAGGCCCGGCTGCAGGAAGTTCACCAGAAAATGGCGGAAACCATGAAGGAGACCCGGCAGCAGGCCCAGAAGATGAAAGAAACCTTGAGCCGGATGGCAGAAGCCGCGGCTGATAATCTTCTCAGCGAGGAGATGGCCGTGGCCTTTTCAGATTTCAGTGAAAAGCCCAAGGTCCGGGGGTTTTTAGATGAGGTGCGGCAGGATATGAAGAATAATCTCCCGCTGCTGCTGCAGTCACTTATGGCCGATGATGAGCCGGCGGAGAAAACGCCGGGGCTTCCGGCATTTTTTGACGGGCGTTACGAGGTGAACGTATTGATGGACCGCCGGGGAACAAAGGGCGCTCCTGTGATCCTTGAACTGAACCCCACCTACCACAACCTGTTCGGTAAAATTGAAAAAACGGCGGTCCCCGGGGCCGCCGTGACGGACTTTACCATGGTGCAGGCCGGCGCCCTGCTCAAGGCGCATCGGGGGTTTCTGGTGCTGGAAGTGGACTCTTTGGTCCGGCAGCCCTTGATCTGGGAAACCCTGAAAACAACCCTTCAAAGCCGGAAATTGACGATCCAGGATATGCCGGACCAACCCGGATTTTTTGCCACCGCCCTGAAGCCGGAACCCATCCCCGTGGATGTGAAGGTGATTCTCCTGGGCAGCTATGAGATTTTCCGGGCCCTTCAGGGGGCGGACCCCAAGTTCAATAAGATATTCAAAGTCAGGGCGGATTTTGACCATGAGGCAAATGTCTCGCCGGATGCCCTGATGAACTACGCCAGGTTTGTGGCCGGTGTCTGTAAAAATCACAGCCTGAAGCCTTTTTCCCCTTGCGGTGTGACAGCCGTGGTGGAATACGGCAACCGCCTGGCTGAGGACAAACGCAAACTCTCTTTGCGGTTCGGCAAAATTTTAAGCGTGCTCAAGGAGGCGGATTACTGGGCATCCGCTGATGGGGCGGGCCGCATCGATGACATCCATGTGGAAAAGGCCCTCAACGCCTACAGGTTCCGCCATAACCTGTACGAAGAAAAAATCCAGGAACGGTACGATGACAATTCCATCCTGCTGGACGTTACCGGCAAGGTCGTGGGGCAGGTCAATGCCCTGGCCGTTTACCAGATCGGGGAGATCGCCTTCGGCAGGCCTTCCCGCATTACGGCGGAGTCTTTCATGGGCAAGCCAGGCATCGTCAATGTGGAGCATGAGGCCGAGTTGTCCGGCCAGACCCACGACAAGGGCGTGATGATCGTGGCAGGCTATCTGGGGCGGATGTTCGCACAGATGCATCCTTTAAGTGTTTCCGTCAGTATTACGTTTGAACAGAGCTATTCCGGTATTGACGGGGATTCCGCCTCTTCCACAGAGTTGTACGCCGTTTTGTCCAGCCTTTCCGGTTGCCCCATCCGCCAGGGAATCGCCGTGACCGGGTCGGTGAACCAGAAGGGGGAAATCCAGTCCATCGGCGGGGTCAATGAAAAAATAGAAGGGTTCTTTGATGTCTGCTCGAAAAAGGGGCTTACCGGTGACCAGGGGGTGATGATTCCAGCGTCAAACGTCAACAACCTCATGCTCAGAAAGGATGTGGTCGAAGCGGTGGCACAGGGCCGTTTCCATATCTACAAGGTGGCCACCATTGCCCAGGGGATCGAGGTGCTCACGGGAACCGCGGCCGGCGAACCGGACGAACAGTATAACTTTCCGGCAGATACGGTCTTTGGCCGGGCGCAGAACAAGCTTAAAAGCTTTCATGTCCGTTCCGTGAAGTATTGCAAATAGCGCAGGGGCTTTGATGGAACGCATCTGGATCATCGGCGCGGGAACGTTCGGTCTGCGGGCGTCAAAATGGCTGAACCGGCAGGAAGAAAGGCCGTTTGACATCACCATGGTGGACCTGGACCGGGAGAGCCTGGCTGAGGCCAAGGCCCTGGGATGCCGGACACAGCAGGAAGACGCCGTAAAATTTCTTTCCACCCGTTTAACCCGGGAGAACGGCCCGGACTGGGTGGTACCGGCCGTACCGGTGCACCTGGCTTTTGAGTGGTGCCGGCAGCGCCTGGGCGGTGAAATGATGCTGCCCGAACCCCTGCCGGACGGAATTGAGGACTGCCTGCCCAATCCCATGCGGGGGCAAGGCAGCGACATCTACGTCAGCCACGCCGAATTTTTATGCCCCCCCAACTGCAATGAGCCGGATGACCGGTGCACCAAAACCGGTGACCCCAGGAAAACGGACATGTTCAAACTGCTTGCCCGGGTCTCTTTTCAGGATACCACCCCGTTCATCCTCCAAAGTATCCAGCTTGGACCCGGTGTCGGAGGATATACCCCTGCAGCCATGTTTGATCTTCTGGATAGGCTTAAAAATCACCGGGGCCGCTGCCTTGTGGCAACGGCCTGCCGGTGTCACGGGGTCTTGTCCGGCGCTGTGGTTTCCTGATCCCGAATCAGAGGGCGGCTTCCACCTTTTCCCACACATCTGTCACATCCCAGGGAATAAACCCGGGCTTTGCAAATTCCTTGCGGCAGATATCGTAAATGGTCCGGTTATAGGGGGCCTTGACCCCGTGTTTGTCCGCCAGGGAGATAAAATAGCCGTTCAGGGTTTCAAGCTCCGAATCCGTACGCCCTTTTTGCAGAATATCCTGGGCCATGGAGGAGATGACCATCTTTTTCACATTCTTTTCAAAGGCCTTTCGGGTCACAAACCGGGGCAGGGTGGCGGCGGCCCGCATGAGTGTCCATGAAGGCATGCCCCCGAGTTTGCACTCCTTGTACCCGGCCGCTTTCACAATTTTTACCCCTTCATAGGTCAGGTTGGACAAAAGTTTCTGGAACAACCCGGGATCGGAAATCTCTTTGGTGGTATGGCCGATCAGGGTGGTCAGGGAGTTGGTCAGGTTGACGATCATCTTGGTGTGGGAGGCATCGCCGATGTGATGAGACACAAAGGTGGCAAGCCCCTGGCTGAAAATTTCCCGTACCCTGTCCATCTCGAACTGGCATTCGTTTCGGGCCGTTCCCAGGACCAGGGGGCCGTGGGTCTGGTAGCCCACCACACCGGGGCTGTCCAGCCAGGCGTTGTAGCAGACCACCCCGTAAATCACCTTTGAAAAGTATTGGGGAAGAATCTCCTGGTTTTCCACCCCGTTCTGCAGGCCGATGATCACCGGCGTGTCACCGGCCTTGTCCCGGATCATCCTGCAGACGGCATCCAGGCTGTAATTTTTCACGGCCACGGCAATGATGTCCGGCGGGTCGATCTCGTCCAGGTCCCGGATCACCTTCACGGTTTGTGTTTTCCGGCTGGCCTCGTTGCCGCCCAGGTAATGGGTGATGCCGTTGGCCTCAATGGCGTCGGCCACCTCCCCGATATCCAGAAAGTAGGTGTTGTCGTGATGGGGGGCAACCCATGCCCCGATGGACGCGCCCACAGCGCCGGCGCCTAAAAATACGATGGTGGGATTTTCTGTCATGGCCTTATCTCCTTAATATGCATGGGCATGATGGGGTTGGGGCAGCAGGGCGTCAAACCGGAATTCCGGGTCCGGCAGGTCAAAGCAGGAGGTCATGTCCGGGGTATACCGGAACTGGAAGGGATGGGCCTCAATCTTAAGGTCCTTGAGCACCCGGGCGGACGGGGTGTCGCCGATGACAATATAGTTCCGGTCCGGGGTCTGCCTTTTTTTGAACATCTGATCCATGTATTTATTCACCCTGAATTGCGCCTTGAAGTTGGTCTCGCTTTTGAGCATCTTGCCCTTAAGGCTTGAATAGAGGTGGGAGGTGACATCAAACCGGGTGGGTTTTCCGGTGGTGGGAATCCTGAGTTTAAGATAGGGCTGGCCGTCCGCTTCCATGGCCGTCACCACGCAAAGCCCGTCCTTTTCAACGATATCGATATCCTGTGTGATCTTGGGCAGTCCCCAGATCCGGTTGCCGCGAAGCTGGTTTTCCCTGGAGGTCACGGGCATACCGAAAACATAGTATCCGAACCGGCTGAACCATTTATCCGCCACCATCGGCAGCACTGGCACATTCACACCCGGGTCCGCCATGACGGGGATGGTCATGGCAATTTCATTGTAGGGGGCCACATTCATCACCCTTTTGTATTCATAGCAGGAGAATGCCACAAGCGCCCTTTTCCTTGGCATCCGTACCGGCTTGACCTTGGGTCCCAGCCCTGCGCTGACCAGGGTGTGGGCGTTGTCGTAGCTGCAGAAAAATATGGCGATGGCGCAGGTCACATCCTTGTAAAAGGTGGGGAATTTGTAATCCTTTTCGATTGTTTCCGTCAGTTTGAGGGGAATTTTTGCTGTCCGCAGGGTAAACCGCCGGAAAAAGGGATCGCTGAACTCGCCCTCGTTGGGCAGCATCTCCGGGACAATTTCATGGGTTGCTTTCATTGGGCCTCCATAGTTGTGATTATTGTACGGCATTGCCGTTTATGAAACGTTAATATGGGATTTTGTCCCAATAAAAATAAAAAGTCAATAAAAATCCATCGCTTGCACAACGCAAGGCGGGGGGCTTGACTGATTCTGTATCTGGGTTTTGGGGCTAAAAAGGATTAGGGGCGGTAGCCCAGGCTTCTTGAAAGTTCAGTTGAAGTATATCGGACCGCATCAATGATCTTGTCCCGCTGGCGGTGGATGTTGTCTGCGTCACCGGTAATGGTAAATGCGGCGATCACGGTGTTGGTATGGTTGAAGATGGGGGCCCCGATACCGGCCATGCCGGGTACGGACTCCTGGTTTTCAAAGCTGATGCCCTCTTTGCGCACGGTCCGGACGGCCGCCTCAAAGTCTTCAAGTGAGGAGATGGTATTGGGGGTAAAGCGGTCAAAACGGTAGTCTGAAAGGATGCTGCGCCGCTTTTGTTCGTCCATATAGGCAAAGAGGATTTTCCCGATGCAGGTGGTGTGCAAAGGGATGATGGAACCGGCCTGGGGAAAGCTCATGAACTGGTTGTCCGGGTCCACCCGGAGCAGCACGACCACCTTGTCATCCACCAGCATGCCCACATTGACCGGCTCCCGGAATTGGAAGCTGAGGCGTTCCATCCAGACTTTCCCGATGGTGACGATGTCCATGCCGGCGGCGTATTGCATCCCCAGCCGGAACACTTTGGGTCCCAGCCGGTAGGTAAGCGTCTGGGTATCCTTTTCGAGGAATTCAAGGGCCTCCAGCGTCTGTACCAGGCCCTGGGCCGTGGTTTTAGGAAGCGCCACCCGTTCGGCAATCCGGGTGATCCCCAGGGATTCGTTATCCCGGATGAACAAATCAAGAATATCATTGGCCCGTTGAATGGACTGGATCAGGCGTCTGGGCTTTTTTGGGGCAGCCATGGTTCCTCTGCTGTATTGGCGTTTGCTGTACGGGAATGGAGAATACACCATCATCTTTTGTTTGTAAATCCCGGGGCGGCGGGGGTGGCAGAACAAACCGGTGTCTGATCTTGACGATGCACAAGTAAAATGATACCAGAATCCATCAATCACCATACCGGAATAATACTTAACCATATTTACAGTGGAGAGGGCCAAAGATGCTAGACGTATCCAGAACAACTGATACCATTTTAATGGTCAGACCATATGATTTCGGTTTTAATGAAGAGACAGGGGTGGACAACGAGTTTCAGACGCACCCGGATATGTCGGAAGAAGAGGTCAACGAGAAGGCCAACCAGGAATTCCAGGCCATGGTGGACCGCCTGCGGGCCGAAGGGGTGACCGTCCTGGTGCTGGAGAAACCTGTGACCCCCTACGCCAAGACCCCGGATGCCATTTTCCCCAACAACTGGTTCTCCACTGAGCATGACGGGACCCTCATCACCTATCCCATGGCCGCCATGAACCGTCGGCACGAGCGGCGTCCCGAAGATGTGGAAAAGCTGCTCAAGGCCAATGGGTACAGGATCCGTAATGTGCTTCATGTGGGGGAACTGGATGAGACGGAGCGTTTCCTGGAAGGCACTGGCTCCATGATTATTGATCACCGGGCGGAGGTGGTGTATGCGGCCCGTTCCCAGCGCTGCAATGAAGAACAATTCGACAATTTTATCCGTCTGCGGTTCTTTGAACAAGGCATCATGTTCGATACCCAAAGCTCCACAGGCAGCCCCATTTACCACACCAACGTGATGATGAGCATCGGTGACAAGTATGCCGTGATCTGCCTGGATTGCATTGTAAAGCCCGATGAGCGGGCCAAGGTCAAAGAGAGCCTGGAAAAGGAATTCGAGGTCATTGACATTTCCATGGAGCAGATGGAAAAGCATTTCTGCGGCAACATCCTCCAGGTGAACTCCGCCGGCGGCCGCCATCTTATCGTCATGTCCCGCAGGGCGTTTAAAGGGTTCACCGAAGATCAGATCAAGCGCCTGGAACAATACGGAAAAATCCTGCCCATGGACCTGGATGTCATCGAAACCGTGGGCGGCGGGTCTGCCCGCTGCATGATGGCAGAAATTTTTTCCGAAAAGAAATAAAAGAAATCAGAAAGACAAGAATTAACACAAGGTTTGGCTTCACCCATGAATGACAACACGCCCCTGGGCAACCGTACAAAACTTGAGGACAACACCCCGTTCAGGTTTGCCTGCAACGACACCATCCCCTGCTTTACCCGGTGCTGCCGGGATGCGGATATGTTTCTTTATCCCTATGACATCATCCGTCTTAAAAAACACCTGGGAATTTCCTCGGATGAGTTCCTCGTACAGCACACCGTGACCGCTTTCAGGGACAATCCCCACTTTCCCAGTGTCATGTTGAAGATGAGCGATGCAGACGGCCATCCCTGTTCTTTTTTAACCGAACAGGGCTGTACGGTATATGAAAACCGCCCCTATTCCTGCAGGGCGTATCCCCTGGAACCTGCTATGGCCGGCGATGAAAAAGGCCATGTGTCCATTTCCTGTTTCCTGGTCCGCCACGACCATTGCAAAGGCCACGGTGAAGGGAAGGAATGGACCCCCGAGGCCCTGATGAAAGACCAGGGCATGGACATCTACAATCAGTACAACAGCGCCTGGGCCCGGGTGGCGGCCCTGCTTTTTTCCCCCAATACCTTCGGGGCCCAGGGGGCGGACAACCCCGCCATGAATATGGCCTTTATGGCCGCATACAATGTGGATACCTTCAGGCGGTTTGTCTTTGAAAGCAGCTTCCTTAAAAAATACAAGGTGCCCAAAAAACGCTTGAAACTGATAAAGACCAATGATGTGGAGTTGATGCGCCTGGGATTTGACTGGATCTTACGGTTTCTGGGCGGGCAGGGCCCGCTGCGGGAGAAGCAGTAAGCTTAAGCGTCCCACACCCCCTGATTCACAAGAAGGACACAGGCGGATCACGCCGATCACGCCCCGTGTCCTTCTTGTGTATGGCGGTTAAAAAAGACGCACCAAAATGCTTACGGGTGCTGGCAATCGAACCCCAAGTCTAGTATATACTATACCTTGGCCTTGAACGGGCCGGCGATTCGAAGCGACAACAGAAAGTTTAAGGAAGTCACTATGACCCAAGAAAAGCGGATTGATGAAAAACGGCTGGGAGATCTGTTCACCAAACTGGCCCAGATAGATTCGGAGTCCCGTGATGAAGCGCGGATTGCCAAGGAACTTGAAACCATTTTAACCGGCATGGGAGCTAGGGTTGTTTTTGACGATGCCGCCCACAAGGTGGGGGGAAACTGCGGCAATCTTTTGGCCAAGTTCAAAGGCACCGTTGATGCCGATCCCATTTTCCTGTCGGGCCACATGGATACCGTGGTGCCGGGCAGGGGGGTGAAGGTGGCCTTCAAGGACGGTATTTTTACCAGCGAAGGTCCCACCATACTCGGTTCTGATGACAAATCCGCCCTGGCCATCATCATTGAAGTCCTGCAGGTGATCCAGGAGAACAACCTGCCCTGTCCGCCCGTTGAACTGGTGTTCACGGTCTGCGAAGAAATTGGCCTTGAAGGGGCAAAGCAATTAGACATTTCCCTGATGGATGCCAGGTTCGGATATATCCTGGACTCCACAGATACCGAAGGCATCGTCACCCGGGCGCCGGCAGCCAACAAAATCACGGCCAAGGTATACGGCAGGGCCGCCCATGCCGGTGCGGCACCTGAAAACGGGGTGTCCGCCATCTATGCTGCTTCCAAAGCCATTGCCCAATTGACCCTGGGCCGCATCGACGAGGTGACCACCTGCAACTTCGGGGTCATCTCCGGGGGCATGGCCACCAACATTGTTCCCGAATATGTGGAGGTCAACGGTGAGGCCCGGTCCCACAACGTTGACACCCTGGAAAAAATCACGGCCGGCATCGTGGCCACCTTTGAAGAAACCTGCGCCGCCCTGAGGGCGAATGGTGATGATGCCCCAAGAGTGGAGATGGTCGTGGAAGAAGATTTCCCCAACACCAACATCCCCGAAGACCATATTGCCATTACCCTGGCCCGCAAGGCCTCCGCCAACCTGGGGCGTCCCCTGGAAAGCAAAACCATCGGGGGCGGGGCGGATGCAAATATCTTTTTCGGCAAAGGCATCGTGGCAGGCGTTCTGGGTACCGGCATGACCGATGTCCATACCGTCAACGAATCCATCGCCCTTCAGGATATGGTGAACACCGCGGAATTGGTGCTTGAAATCCTCAGCGTATATGCGGGAGAGAACAGTTAGATGATTCTCTATCTGGATCTTGTATCCGGCATTGCCGGGGATATGGCTCTTGGCGCCCTGGTGGACCTCGGGGTGCCCCTGGACTGGCTGGAAAAAAAGCTGTCCCGTATCCTGACAGGTTTTTCGTTACGCACGCAGATCGTTTTTCCACAGCACCTGCGTGCCGTCAACCTCCATGTGGATGTTACCGACGACACCGCCCACAGGCACTATACCGATATCCGCGGGATGATAAATACGGCAGACCTGCCTGAGCCGGTGCGCCGGAATGCCCTGACCGCATTCCGTAAGATTGCCGAGGCCGAAGCCCATATCCACGGCAAGGATATCGACCATGTCCATTTCCACGAGATCGGTGGCATTGACTCCCTGGTGGATATCATCGGCACATTCCTCGCACTGGACTACCTTGGGGTCACCCGGGTGACGGCCTCCAAGATCCCCCTGGGATCAGGCGTTATCGACTGCGCCCACGGGAAAATCCCCGTGCCGGTACCGGCCACCCTGGCCATCCTGAAAGGATTGCCCGTCACCCAATCCGATGCGAAAACCGAAATTGTGACCCCCACCGGGGCCGCCATCGTGGCCACCCTGGCCGAAGACTTCGGCCCCATGCCCGAGATGGAAATCTCCGGCATCGGATACGGGGCAGGCAAACGGGATACCGGCGCCCTGGCACCGAATATCATCCGCATGGTCCTTGGAAAACCCGCAGCCGAAGAACAATCTTACATCCGCAGGGACCGGGTTATGGAGATCCGCACCAACGTGGACGACACCCCCCCGGAAATCCTCGGGTTTACCATGGACCGGCTCATGGATGCAGGGGCCCTGGATGTCACCTTTACACCGGTGGTCATGAAAAAGAACCGCCCGGCCACCCGAATCGAAGTGATCTGCCGGGAAAAGGACCTGGACCCATTGGCTCACATTATCCTGACGGAAACAACGGCCATCGGCCTGCGTTATTCCCCGTGCGACCGGATGATCCTCCAGCGGGAAGCAACGGTTCTTGATTTAGGCCGTGGCATGGGAAAGATAGAGGTGAAGCAGGTGACCGGCCCAAACGGCCGGAAACGCCTGGCACCGGAATACGATGCCTGCCGTAAAAAGGCGGAGGAACTTAAGGTGCCGCTGTGGGACATCTATGAGCGTGTGATCTCTTTGGGCAATGCCCTTGACAGTGGGCAGGCCAGATTATACAAGACCAATGAAGGAAAATCATAATGGGAAAGCCCTTGGGCAGGTTTGACAGGTTCACGCTTTTTATTGCCACGGGATTCGGCCTGGGAAAGGCGCCTATGGCGCCGGGCACCTTCGGCACTCTGGCGGGGCTTCCGCTGATCTTTATCATGGTCTGGCTGTCCGGCAGTGCTGCCGTCGCCTTTTACCTGGTCTGCCTGATCCTGTTCAGCGTCTGGGTGGCGGACCGGGCGGAAAAGCTGCTGGGACAAAAGGATCCGGGCTGCATCGTCATTGATGAAATGGCAGGCTACTGCATTGCCTTAAGCCTGGTACCGGTTACCTTTTCAACCCTGGTTGCAGGTTTCGCAGCCTTTCGCTGCTTTGACATAGTAAAACCTGCACCGGTCCGTTACTTTGAACGCAAGTTCAACGGCGGGGCCGGTGTGGTATTGGATGATATTATGGCAGGGGTGCTGGCAGCACTCCTGCTCAAGCTGGTCCGGACGGCCGGCCTACTTTGAGGAGAATACTTAAGGATGGATATGAACAAAGACAAGGAAAAAGCGATCCAGACGGCCATGAACCAGATCGAGCGCCAGTTCGGCAAAGGCTCGATCATGAAACTGGGCGGCAGGGAAATCGAAGCTGTTCCCGTTATCCGCTCCGGCTCCCTGGCCCTGGACAAGGCATTGGGTGTCGGCGGCTATCCCCGGGGACGCGTAATTGAAATCTACGGGCCGGAATCCTCCGGTAAAACCACCCTGGCACTCCATGCGGTGGCCGAAGCCCAGAAAAAAGGCGGTATTGCCGCATTTATCGATGCGGAGCACGCCCTGGACGTGGCCTATGCCAAACGCTTAGGGGTGGACTGCGACGAACTTCTGGTGTCCCAGCCCGACACCGGTGAGCAGGCCCTTGAAATTGCCGACATGCTGGTGAGAAGCGGCGGCATCGACATCATGATCGTGGACTCGGTCGCCGCCCTGGTACCCCGTTCGGAAATCGAGGGGGAAATGGGGGATTCCCACATGGGACTCCAGGCCCGCCTCATGTCCCAGGCCTTGAGAAAACTGACCGCCACCATCGGCAAAACCCAAACCACCATCATCTT
This sequence comes from uncultured Desulfobacteraceae bacterium, assembly GCA_913041495.1. GTDB lineage: Bacteria > Desulfobacterota > Desulfobacteria > Desulfobacterales > Desulfobacteraceae > Desulfobacter. Next base: position 12,989 of record CAJWHT010000085.1, read on the forward strand.
CATCAACCAGATCCGTATGAAGATCGGTGTGGTCTACGGCAACCCGGAAACCACCACCGGTGGCAACGCCCTGAAGTTTTACGCATCCATGCGGCTGGAAATCCGCAAGGCTGCGGCCATCAAGGAGGGCCAGGACCTCATCGGCAACCGGACCAAGGTCAAGGTGGTGAAAAATAAGCTGGCCCCCCCGTTTAAAAACGTGGAATTCGACCTCATGTACGGCGAGGGCATCTCCAGAACCGGCGATCTGCTGGACATGGGGGTTGAACTCAACCTGGTTGACAAGAGCGGTTCCTGGTATTCCTTTGAAGGGGAACGCATCGGCCAGGGCCGTGAAAATGTGAAAGCCTTCCTCATTGACAACCCGGATATCTTCAACGCCATTGAACTCAAGGTCAGAACCGAACTGGGCATCGCGGACCCTAAGGCAAAGAAGGGCGCCGACGCAAAAGAGGGGCTGCTGGACGTTTAGAACGGAAATACGGTTAGGCCGGAAAACCTAGAAAAAGCCTATAAGCCAAGATACGGATACCGCAACAGCCCGAGGAATGAACCGGGAGCTGTTTGAATCAGGAGCGAAACAACTATGACAGGTAATGAAGCCAGGAAAATCTTTCTCGAGTATTTTAAGAAACACAACCACCGCCACGTGAGATCCTCCTCACTGGTTCCCCAGGATGACCCCACGCTGCTCTTTGTCAACGCAGGCATGGTTCAGTTCAAACGGGTCTTCACCGGAGATGAAAAACGGGATTACTCCACTGCGGTGACCTCCCAGAAGTGTGTCCGGGCCGGCGGCAAGCACAACGACCTGGAAAACGTCGGGTATACCGCGCGCCACCACACCTTTTTCGAGATGCTGGGCAATTTTTCCTTCGGCGATTACTTCAAGAACGAAGCCATTGAATTCGGCTGGGACCTGCTCACCAACGGCTACGGGTTTGACAGTGAAAAGCTCCACGTCTCCGTATACAAGGATGATGACGAAGCATACGAGATCTGGCGGGATAAGATGGGCGTTCCCGAAGAACGGATCTCCCGCCTGGGCGAGGAAGACAACTTCTGGGCCATGGGGGACACAGGTCCCTGCGGCCCCTGTTCCGAAATTCACATCGACCGGGGCGAGGAGTTCGGCTGTGACGATCCGGCCTGTGCCGTGGGCTGCGACTGCGACCGTTGGCTGGAACTGTGGAATCTTGTGTTCATGCAGTTCGAAAGAAGTGAAGACGGCACCATGACAGATCTGCCCAAGCCCAGCATCGACACCGGCATGGGCCTGGAACGGATCATCTCCGTGCTTCAGGATGTGCCCACCAACTTTGACACCGATCTTTTTATCCCCATCATGGAAAAGGTCGGCGAACTGGCCGGCAAGAAACGGGGCGAGTCCAAGGAAGTGGAAGTGGCCATGAAGGTCATTGCCGACCACTCCAGGGCCTCCGCCTTTTTGATCTGCGACGGGGTGCTGCCCTCCAACGAGGGCCGGGGGTATGTCCTGCGCCGGATCATGCGCCGGGCCATCCGTTACGGGCGCAGCATCGGCCTGACAAAACCCTTTCTCCATGAAACCGTACAGACGGTATTTTCCATCATGGATGAGGCCTATCCGGAACTCAAGGATTCCGCCGCCTTCATCCTCAACGTGGTGACCAACGAAGAAGAAAAATTTTTAGAAACCCTCGGCACCGGCATGAAGCTGCTGGAAGCCACCATTGAAGACCTGAATGCTAAAAATAAGAAGACCATCCCGGGGGATGTCATCTTCAAACTCTACGACACCTTCGGCTTCCCCGTGGACATCATCCAGGACCACGTCAAGGAAACGGACATCGACCTGGACCTGGACGGCTTTGATGCGGCCATGGCCGAGCAGAAAGCCAGATCCAAATCCAAGAAAAAATTTGCCGGCGTGGGCGAAGCCTATAAACCGCTGACTTCCGAGGGCGTGAAAACCACCTTCAAGGGATATGACAGCCTGACCTGCGACTCCGAGCTGCTCATCGTGGTGAAGGACGACAAGGAAGTGGAAAAAGGCGCTGCCGGAGACGAGGTGGAAGTGGTCACCGCCGAAACCGTATTTTATGCCGAATCCGGCGGCCAGGTGGGGGACAAGGGCATTTTTGAAAACGACGCCTGCACCATCGAGATCACCGACACCGTTAAAGATCCTTCCGGCCTCTTTATTCACAAGGGAACGCTGGTCAAGGGAACCTGTAAAAAGGGAGACACGTTTACCCTGAAGGTGGATGCCGAACTGCGCGAGGCAACGGCCATCAACCATTCCGCCACCCATACCCTGCACTGGGCATTGCGCAAGGTGCTGGGGGATCACGTCAAGCAGTCCGGTTCCCTGGTGAACCCCGAACGCTTCCGTTTTGACTTCACCCATTTCAGCGCCATCACCCCCGAAGAGATCGCCGCCATTGAAGACGCGGTAAACCGCAGGGTCCGTGAAAACCATGCAATAAGCACCCGTGAGATGACCATGGATGAAGCGGTCCAGGCCGGCGCCACCGCCCTGTTCGAAGAAAAGTACGGGGATGTGGTCCGTGTGGTATCCCAGGGGGAATTTTCCAATGAACTCTGCGGCGGCACCCATACCGCAGCCACCGGCAACATCGGCCTGTTCCGGATTCTCTCCGAAGGCGGCATCGCCTCCGGCGTCCGCCGTATTGAAGCCGTCACCGGCCAGGCTGCCCTGGATACGGTCCATGCCGACCAGCGGGCCATTGAAACTGCGGCAGGTCTTCTCAAGGGGGCCAAGGATGAGGTGGTCTCCAAGGTGGAAGCCCTGATCTCAGAGAAAAAGGCCCTGGAAAAAGAGCTTGCCTCCATCAAGGCCAAACTGGCCTCCAAGTCCGTGGACGACATCGAAGATAACATCAAGGAGATCAACGGCGTCAAAGTGCTGGCCAAACGGGTGGAAATCGAAAATCCCTCCCAGCTTCGCGACCTGGCCGACAAGTTCAAGGCAAAACTTGGCTCCGGCGTCCTGCTGCTGGGGGCGGAATCCGGCGGCAAGGCCCTGCTGATTTCCATGGTCACAGATGACCTGACCAAAACCTACAAGGCCGGTAGCATCGTTAAAGCTGCTGCCGGGATTGTGGGCGGAGGCGGCGGCGGCCGCCCGGATATGGCCCAGGCCGGCGGTACAAAACCAGAACATCTGGATGCGGCCCTGGCATCGGTGTACGACACCGTGGCCTAAGGGTTCAACACCCATGACCGCCTATTTTATCAGACGGCTCCTCCTGGTGATACCGACCTTCATCGGTATCACCGTGATGGTCTTTACCATCACACGGTTTGTGCCCGGCGGTCCTATTGAAAGAATCATTGCGGAAACCCGGGCCATGAGCATGGGGCAGGAAGGCGGCTCATCCCGGGCAGGGGCAGGCCAGGGCCAGCCCCTCTCCCAGGAGCAGATAAAACAGCTCGAAGCCTATTACGGCTTTGACAAACCGATCCTGGAAAGTTACGGCATCTGGCTGTTCAAAGTCCTCCAGGGTGATCTGGGCCGCTCCACACGCTACCATGACCCGGTCTGGCAGATGATATCCGAACGGATACCGATTTCCCTGTATTTCGGTATCCTCACCCTCATTCTCACCTACGGGGTCTGCATCCCCCTGGGGCTTGCCAAAGCCGTCCGCCACAACTCAGGCTTCGACAATATCTCTTCGGCGGTAATCTTCACGGGCTACGCCATCCCCGGCTGGGTGGCCGGGGTCTTGATGCTGGTTCTCTTTGCCTCCCATTACGATGTGTTTCCTTTAGGCGGTCTTTTCTCCGACTTTTTTGGAGAGATGACGCTGTTTGAAAAGGTCCTGGATGTGGCCTGGCATACCATCCTGCCGCTCACAGCCTATATGCTGGGATCGTTCACCGTCATGACCCTGCTCATGAAAAACACCCTCATGGACAACCTGGCGGCCGATTATGTCCGCACCGCCATGGCCAAGGGGCTGCCCTTCAGGAAAGCCATCTTCAGGCACGCCCTGAGGAACAGCCTGATTCCCATGGCCACCAGCTTCGGGAACAATATTTCCATTATCCTGATGGGCTCCTTCCTCATCGAAAAAGTGTTCAACATCGACGGCATGGGGCTGCTGGGATACGAGGCCATTGTGGACCGGGACTATCCCGTGGTCATGGGAATTCTTGTGATTTCCTCCATGCTATTTCTCATCGGCAATATCCTGTCCGATGCCTGCGTGGCCATTGTGGACCCCAGGGTAAGATTCAAGTAGGTCCGGTTTAACGAATGTCGATAAGGAGAAGATTTCCGTGGTGATACTGAATCCGGTGACAGTCCAGAAACTGAAACGGTTCCGCTCCATCTCCAGGGGATTCTGGTCCTTCGTCATTATCCTGACACTGGTGCTTTTCTCCTTGTTTGCCGAGGTGTTCATCAACTCCAGGGCCCTGGTGGTCTCCTACCAGGGAGCGCTTTATTTCCCCACCTACGGGGATATTATTCCCGGCAAAACCTTCGGCCTGGACTATGCCTACGAGACCAATTACAGGGAACTCAAACAAAAGATGGCAAAAGAGGGATCAGAAGGGTTTGTAATCATGCCGCCTGTGCCCTACAACCCCTATGAAAACGACCTGAGACTCAACGAATTTCCCCCGTTTCCGCCGTCCTTTGCCCAGCGGCATTTTCTGGGAACGGACAACGTGGGCCGGGATATCCTGGCACGGTTGGTGTACGGATTCAGGACCGCCATCATGTTCTCCCTGGTCCTGCTGGTATTCAACTACGGGGTGGGCATCACCATCGGCTGCTCCATGGGGTATTTCGGCGGGAAATTCGACCTTTTTTTCCAACGGATTATCGAGATCTGGAGCAACATCCCTTATCTTTACGTGATTATCATCATTGCCTCCATCGTGGTGCCCAGTTTCATGATCCTGGTGCTGATCATGGCCTTTTTCGGCTGGACCAGCATCACCTGGGTGATGCGGACGGTGACTTACAAGGAGAAGGAACGGGAGTATGTCCTGGCCGTCCGGTCCCTTGGGGCCTCCCATTTCAGGATTATCTTCCGGCATATTATTCCCAACACCATCTCGGTCATCGTCACCTATGCCCCCTTTGCCATTTCCAGCGGCATCGTGGCCCTGACCTCCCTGGATTATCTTGGCTTCGGCCTGCCGGCCCCCACCCCCTCCTGGGGGGAACTGCTCTCCCAGGGCTGGCAGAACATGGAAGCCTGGTGGATCGCAGCTTCCGTCGTGGGGGCGATGATCATTACCCTGATGACCGTCACCTTTACAGGAGAGGGTATCCGTGAAGCCTTTGACCCCAAAAAACATACGGTGTATGAGTAGGGGCGGCAAAGGGTTTACCCGGTAATACGTTTTAACGCGTTCATTTTTTTTCACGTGCAAGGAGCCTTTTTTTATGTCCGTTCACTTTATTGTTGCTTTCTGCGCCACAGTATTCGTGGCTTCCATCATTCCCGGCCCCAGCATGCTGCTGGCCCTGACCCACGGCATGCAGCACGGTGCCAGAAGAACCATGGCCTCGGCCCTGGGCAACGTGGCCGTCACCATGGTGCAGGCCCTGGTGTCCATCGTGGGCCTGGGCACCATTCTCCTGGCCTCTGAAACCGTATTTATGGTCATCAAGTGGGCCGGGGCGGCTTACCTGGTGTATATGGGGGTATCCATCCTTTTGTCCTCAGGTCTTGGGATCTCTGCCGGAGAGGGGGCCGGGGAACCATCTGGAAAAACCCCCTTGCGCAAACTCTTTGTCCAGTCCGCCATGGTCACGGCGGGCAACCCCAAAGCCATTGTGTTTTTTACCGCTGTTTTCCCCCAGTTTATCCATCCGGAATCCGGCTACCTGGCCCAGTGCAGCCTGATGCTGGCATTGATGGCCATCATTGCCTTTGTCTGCTTCATGCTCTACGCCCTGGGCGGGCAGAAAATCGTGGCCGTGTTCTCAAAAGCCGCCGTCGGCCGCTGGATCAAGCGGGTGATCGGCGCAAGCTTCATCGGTGCCGGTATCGGCCTGGCTGCCAGCCGTCGATAAGGGCAAAAACGTGGTAAAATTCCGGATCAGAAGAAAGAAAAGGGCAGGTGAGAAAAATTCACGAGGGAAATCATCCCCCTGGACATGGCGGATCGCCGCCCTCATATTGGCTTTTATCGTTTTTTTCATGGCAGGTCCTGAAGTGGAAATCGATACAACAATCCATTCCCTGAATCTGCCAGAAAATCCGGATGGCAATCTGGACGATTACCTCACTTCTTCGGAAGCCCGGTTCGACGACCTTATTCCCGGAACGGAAAAAACCATCATCTGGGCCGGTGAGAAAGGCGTGCAGACAGACCTCAGCCTGGTTTATGTCCACGGGTTTTCCGCCACCCGGCAGGAGACCGCCCCCCTTTGCGATGTGGTTGCTCGGCAACTTCATGCCAACCTGTACTATACCCGCCTGACAGGCCACGGAAGGACCGGAGAGGCCATGGCGCAGGCCAGTGTGAACGATTGGCTGAACGATACGGTGGAAGCCTTTGAGATTGGCCGGCGCATCGGCCGCCGGGTGGTTCTGGTCGGCACCTCCACCGGCGGCACCGCCCTCACATGGCTGGCGGAGCGGGCTTCCGCAAACGGGCAGGCCGGGTCCATCGCCGCCCTGGTTCTGATTTCCCCCAACTACGGGGTGGCGGATCCTTCCGCCGTTGTGCTGACCCTGCCCTGGGGAAGACAGATCTCCGAGATGATTATCGGCAGGCAAAGGTACTGGGAGGCAGAAAATGAACGCCAGGACAAATACTGGACCAACCGCTATCCCACCCGGGCCCTGTTGCCCATGATGGGGCTGGTAAAGCTGGTCAAGGGCATTGACCTGTCGCGGATAACCCTGCCGGTACAGGTCTTTTACTGCACTGAAGACCAGGTCGTCTCCGCCGCGAATATAGAAACGGCCTTTGCCGCGTTCGGCAGCACCCAAAAACAACTCGTTCCCGTGACCGATGCCGAAAGTGAAAATCGCCATGTTCTTGCAGGGGACATCCTATCTCCGGGCACCACGAGACCCATGGCCGACAAAATAGTCCGGTTTATTTCTCTGTACTGATCGCACATTACCGTTCTTTGAACTGGATCATCCCTGCCTCACCATTCTTCTGGAACATGAATCCCGTCACGGGTGTATGAGACTTGGTTTCCTATAGTGGCTGTGTAGAGGCATCTACCCGGCAGCCGGCCCCGCGGGACCCTCCACTAAACCCCCGGCAATCGTCGTGATCGCCGGGGCAGCGGAGATTCACGGTTCTGTCTGTCCGTGACGCCCCGCGCAATCTCACGCCGCTCCGGGCCTCCACGGCACCGGCTGCCTGGCCCTCCTGGCCTGCAATGGTTGTATGCCGAATAGACTGCGGTCAATACATATTCCCGATTATTGCATTTTCCTTGGAATCTTGACCGGGGGGGATAATTTCATGTTTTTTTGATGCACAATTTCAAAATTTGCGGTGTGTCCGCAGCATTTGAATTGTTGAGGGAGACAAGAAAAAGCCTATTCTCCAAATTTACTCCAATTGAGATCATAGCTTGCACTTCTGCCCCCACCAGGCAGCCGAACCAGAATCTTTTTTTGAACGAGATCAGCCAGTTCTCTTTGGGCAGTAGCGCGACTGGTATGAGTGATACCCATATATTTTTTGTTTTTTAATCCACCTTCAAAACCATTAGGGCCGGCATCAAGCAGTCTGTTGATAACTTTTGTCTGTCGGTTATTTAGTAACGTCTGGGCAAAAGTTTTCCAGAATCGTGCTTTAATCATTATTCGTTCCAAAAGTGAATTTGAGTTTAAAATTGCCCGATTCATGCATTCAAGAAACCATACCAGCCAGTTTGTTATTTCCAGATTCCCGGTCTGAGTCGAGTTCAGGATATCGTAATAGTCATTTCTCTCTGCCATTATTTGCGATGATAGGCTGTAAAAGCGTTTGGGGCTGTTTTCGTCACGTGCCAACAGCATATCAGTTAACGTTCTTGCGATTCTGCCGTTTCCATCATCAAATGGATGAATGGTAATGAACCATAAATGAGCGAGAGCTGCTTTAAGTATCCCATCTGTATCAGCTCCCCCATTTACCCAGATGACAAACCTTTTCATTTCATTTTCAATCAAATGAGCGGGAGGAGCCTCAAAATGAACCTTTTGATTGCCGACGGGGCCTGAAACAACCTGCATGGGTCCATCTTTGTCATCCCTCCACTGGGCCACATTGATTTGAACCATGCCTGAATATCCAGAAGGGAAAAGGGCGGCATGCCAGGCAAAGAGCCTTTCCGGCGTCAATTTCTGACGATGGTTATTGGTTGCATCCAACAGGATTTGTACAAGTCCATCAGCCTTTTGATCCTGTACATATTTCAACCCGGCATCCGGAAGGCCAAGATGGCGTCCCACAGAAGATCGAACAGCCTCAGGGTCTAATTTTTCTCCTTCGATGGCTGAGGTTTTTAAGGCCTCTTCTACAAGTACATCAGCTCTGGCAGTTTGCTGTATATCAAATCCCAACTCCCTTATCTGAGCGATTAATGCTCCCTGGTTGAACCGGACATTACCTAACGGTTTTAGCAATGCATCACTGTCCCATGTAAAATGAGGCCAGTCTCTATATCTCCAGATGTAGTTCATAAATTGAGTCAATTATAGTTAATAATTAAATTATATTTTGAGTCGTTTAATTGTATTTTTCGACTCAATTGTTGAGTTGATTATTCTTCTTATTCGACTCAAAGTCAAGGGAAAGATCTTATATCATTTTTCTATATTGCTCTTTTGGGAGCCGAAAACGTCAATATAGACCTATTTTAAGGGGTGTTTTTTAAGCTATATCCTTAATTGACAGGTTTCTTACTCGGTCCGACCCGCCAGGTTCCCAATGTTTAAGTCACTTGCTTGTCCATGTGTAATGGATTGTTCAACGGCCCGGGGAGTGGGGTGGTAAATTCACCTTTGAACTGCTGCTGAAGTTTTGTTTCGCCTTGCCCGTCATAACGGGCTGTTCAGGGGCGGCGAGGAACGAGCCGTCACCTGCAACAGCAATGTTATGTTTTTTCCCTATTATAGTATTCAATCCTGGCTTTGAACGAATCTTTTTTCTTAAATGCTGACATTAAAACTGACATTTTGTGTTCATCTTTTCGAGGTAGTTCAATTTCCAAATGCATCGCATTTGTGTTGGGATCTTTTAATGGGGCTCCCATAAGTGTTCCGGTAGCAATAAAGTTCAACTCTTCATATATAGACTCCATGTATGAGCGAGTTTCTGACCACCATGGATCATCATCTGAACGATATTGTTTTAACGCATGAAGATAATCTCCCAATCTTTCTGCCATTTTCTTTAATTTGGCGGATATTGGGATATATTTAAGTTCAGAGATAGGGAAATTCTCATTTTCAAAAGACATAACACAAATTTTCCCTTTAGTATTAAATGTACTTTCTATTTGGGATGCCATTTTGGCGATCTTCCACCCCCTTCGTTTTAGCTTTGTAATATTCTCACGGGCTTCAAGATAGCGATACATTCGCGATTCAATTCCACAACTTACTTTCCGCACCTTAAAAACTAAAGTCGTTTGATTTTTATATTTATTAAAT
>CAJWHT010000086.1 GCA_913041495.1 uncultured Desulfobacteraceae bacterium
ACTTCCGTACCGAAAAATTACTTACATCTTAATGTGTTGTGGTGCGGAAAGTACGTCCTAACTGCGCTCGAAAGGTCAAAAACAGCCATGTTATTTCTTGGGGTGAATTAGAAAATGATAGGAATTTATAGATCCATATCTTCGCATCCCCGACTGGGAGGCAAAAACTATTGAGATTTTTTATGGAAGTGAATGGTGGAGGCGGCGGGAATTGAACCCGCGTCCGAAAACAATCAACCTGGGCTTCTACATGCTTATCCTGAACTTTATAATTGGCCGGGACGGCTCCTCCAGGATGGATACGGCCCGGTGTATCCTGAGAAATTCAACCCATGGGGTTCAGGAAGCCCCGAGGGCGGTCTTGCAAAGTCGACGCCGTGACCTGAATCTGCAAGAGGGATATCAGGAGGACGGAAGCAGCCTTAAGCTGCTACAGCGTAATCATAATCGTCTGCGATTATATTTAAAGCTTTGCCAATTTTACGAGCTGACAAAAGACTCGGCATGCTACCTTAGGCGTCAAAATCTCCGTCGAAACCATTGCGCCCCCAAATTGTGAAAGATCAAATAGACGGGCTACAATATAATAACCCGCAGTATAATGTCAATGGTCAGGCATCTATAATCTATATTTCAATTAGGACGCCGGGCCGGCTGCTATAAGGCCGGAGGTTAACCGGAGTATTTTTTCTCCCGGTCCAAATCCCGCTTGATGTCTTTTTGCTTGATGCTTTCCCGCTTATCGTAGAGTTTTTTACCCTTGCCCAGACCGATCAACACTTTTATCTTATCATTTTTAAAGTAAATCTTCAAAGGGATCAGGGTATATCCCTTTTCCTTTATCTTACCGATAAGTTTTCGGATTTCGTAGTTGTGGAGCAACAGCTTGCGGTTCCGCAGGGAATCGTGGTTTGCGTTGTAGGCATACTTATAAGGGGAGATGTGAAGCTGGCGGAGCCAGACCTCGCCATTTTTGATATCGGCGTAGGAATCTTTGAAACTGACCCTGCCCCCGCGGATGGATTTGACCTCGGATCCGGCTAGAACGATACCAGCCTCATACTCATCGTCGATATGATAGTTGTGACGGGCCTTTTTATTGGTGGCAATCAGTTTGATGTACGGTGCATTCATAAGTTTATAGTCGATCGTCGTTTATTCTTCGTTGTCCCTGTAGGGAAGAATATCCTTGTACTCTTCAAGGATAAAGTCGGTGATCTCTTCAACCGTGCTCAGGCCCATGATAATGTCGGCGTTCTTCTTTGCCCGGCAGGCATCCAGTGAGCGAATCATCTTCTTAACCACGGGTATGGCCCCTGAGTTCATGGACAGATTGGTCAGGCCCAGTCCTACGAGAACGGGTATATTGACAGAATCTCCGGCCATTTCACCGCACATGTAAAGATCAATGTTGTTGTCCCGGGCGGCCTGGACAGTTAATCGGATCATTTGGAGAACCGCCGGGTTGAGGGCCTGGTAAAGGTGGGCCACCCGCCGGTTGCGGCGGTCAATGGCCATGGAGTACTGGATCAGGTCGTTGGTGCCGATGCTGAAAAAGTCCACATGCTTGGCCAGTTCGTTGGCCATGATCACGGCAGACGGCACCTCAATCATGATCCCTAAAGGGATATCCTTGTTGAAAATTTTGTCTTCTTGTTCCAGTTCGATGATGGCCTTGTTGATCACCGTTTTTACCTGGATAATCTCTTCCACACAGGAAATCATTGGGATCAGCATTTTGATTTCACCACTGGCAGCCGCTCTTAAAATCGCCTTGATCTGTGTGATGAACTTGTCTTCGTTTTCCAGGCAAAACCGGACCGCCCTCAACCCCAGGGCCGGATTGGCCTCTTCCACAGGATCGATATAGGGGTTGAACTTATCCCCGTTGATATCCAGGGTCCGGATGGTAACCGGTTTGGGATGCATCAGTTCAACCAGTTCCTTGTACTTTTGGAGCAGTTCGTCTTCCGTGGGAAAGCGGTTGAGATCCAGGTATAGAAACTCGGTACGGAACAGGCCGATGCCGGCGGCCCGGTTGTCCATGGCGGAAACCACTTCTTCAACCAGTTCGATATTTGCCAGCAGATTGATCTCCACCCCGTCTGTGGTGACGGACGCCAGGTGGCTGTCCCGTTCAATATCCGCCCGGTATGCCTCGAACCTGGCCAGTTTTTCTTCGTACTTGAACAGTGTGTCTTCTTCGGGATTGATAATAATAATCCCGGAGGTGCCGTCCACGATCAGAATGTCATCGTTGTTAACGTTGGCCGTGGCAGTACCAAGTCCCATCACGGAGGGTATTTTCAAGGACTTTGCAACGATACTCGTATGGGAGTCTTTGCCGCCGCGGTCCGTGACAAAACCTTTGATACGCTCCAGCTGAATCTGGCTGGTGTCTGCCGGTGACAGGTCGTGGGCAACGATAATCACCCGTTTATTGATGTCACGGATACGGATGTCCTCGCCCCCGGTCAGATAGGTCATGATCTTGTCCGAGACCTGAACGATGTCGTTGACCCTGGCCTGCAGGTAGTCGTCATCAATCTGCTCGAACATCCGGCGCACATTCCTTGAAACTTTGCGCAGCGCCCACTCCGCATTTACCTGATCGGCCGTAATCGTGTCTATGGTCTGGCCGTAAAGCATCTTATCCTTGAAAAGCGCCATATGGGTTTCAAGGATATTGAGATTTCCACTGAGATCCTGTCCCAGGGACTCAATGGTTTTGGCATGATCGTTTTTTGCCTGGATCACCGCATTCTTGAAGCGGTCCACTTCCTTGGAAACCAAATCGTCCACGATGTGGTAGCGCTTGATGATGTTGACCCCCTCGCGGTCAACCAGATACGCCTTGCCGATACAGATACCGGGGGAGCCGCTGATACCGCGGAGAATTTTCTGCCCTGCCGGAAACTTACTCATGAATGTTTTCTCCAAACCCCTGATCAAAGAAGGTTTTAATCTCTTCTGCCACAGCAGAATCTTCAGGATCGTCCGTATGGATGGTTATCTTTGTGCCGGTTACGGCACATAAGGTCAGAATATCAATGATACTTGAAGCATCGACGGTGGCACCGTCTGTGGACAACCAGATGTTTCCTTTTGCCGCCCCGGCCATTTCTGCTATTTTAGCCGCGGGTCTGGCGTGCATTCCCAGTGCATTGACGACCTTGGTCTGCCGGGAAATTGATTGTTCAGTGTTCAAATCTACATCTTCCAGTGAAAAATTTTTATCTTCTTTATATCTTCCAAAGTGAAAAGTCAATGGGTTGAAGGCATCATTGACGGTGTTGATGGGGCCCTTCAAAACGTGTAGAATATAGCACAATACGGATAAATCTTCCAGTTGGATCTTATGGAATCAAATACCTGTAGAACCAGAAGCTATAAAAGGATAATAAATGAAAAAAGAACCCAGTTGCCCCCGATATCCCATTGACGACTTCAAATCCGGAGAATCCTGGCGCCTGTTCAAAATCATGGGAGAATTTGTGGATGGCGTGGATACCCTGCATGATCTTGGCCCGGCCGTCTCTATTTTCGGCTCGGCACGGACCCCGCAGGACCATCCCAATTACCTGATGGCAAAAGCCACCGCGGCGCTGTTTGCCGAATCAGGCTACGCCGTCATCACCGGCGGCGGCCCCGGTATCATGGAAGCCGCCAGCAAAGGCGCCCGTCAAAAAGACGGGGAATCCGTAGGCCTGATTATCAAGCTTCCCTATGAAGAAAAGGGCAACCCCTACCTGACAACCCAAGTGGAATTCGATTATTTTTTTGTACGCAAGGTCATGTTTGTCAAATATGCCCAGGCCTATATCATTATGCCGGGCGGTTTAGGTACATTGGATGAACTGTTTGAAACCCTGACACTTGTACAAACCGGCCGTATCCGAAAAATGCCGGTGATCCTCATGGGCAATGGATTCTGGGAAGGCCTGATGGGTTGGATCAAAGACCGGCTGCTGACAGACGGCCTGATCTCCCCTGCAGACATGGATCTGTTTCATCTGGTGGATGAGCCCGAGCAGGCCCTGGAAATCGTACAGAACTTTTACAAGTGATCCCGCTTCGCTACTGCCCTCCTATGAAGACGCCTGGGGGGGGCAGTCCTCTGTTCAGCGGGCAACCCCCCTGGAAAAATAAAAGGCTGTTTTTTCAGGGAAATCCTCAAGACTGAGTCCCCGGCGGATATTCTTCTTTGCCGTTTCAAGATTTGCCAACGGTTTTACCGGCCGCGCATTTCTCAGGTACATCTCCCCCCAGGAATTCATGTAAACAACGGTATAGTCAGTGATTTTGGTCATGGGTTTGGGGGCGTAGAAATTCAGACAGATAAAAAGGCTGGTGATGACCGGCTGCCGCCGCATGGTTTTAAACTGCACCCGTTTTTTCACCTCAGGATCCAGAAACTCGTACATGGCCCTGTACAATCTTGCAATATCATCGTGGGCCACAGGGGTGGGATTAGGCAGCAGCCCCAGGTGGGTTTTTCCCGTGTAAAGCCGGTTGTTGATCATCCAGGCGCCGATCTCTTCAATGGTATCGGCCCTGATGATGGATTCCTCGCCGGGCTGTTCCTGTTTGGATATCTTATGAACCAGTTCCCACCTGCCCGGATGATTGGGCTGCGGCAAATACTTAAGATGGAGCCGGGAAAAGTGCCGGTCTCCTCTGGATACCAGGAGAAGTTTTTTTATCTTGTATTTTTTATCCTGGAAAACGGTGTTGACCTTGCGCTCCAGAACAATCCGGTCATTTTCCGATATCATCAGGCCCGTGGCCGAATCAAACCGTTGCCGAAGCGCTGAAAACTTGGATACCATATACCGTTCTATGGTGGTGGACAACCTGTAGATGGCGGCATAGGGCCAGATTTTAAACCGCCCCACCTCAAACACTTTCTTGAAGGACCAGCCCCACTCGTTCAAACTGCGTTCCAGAAGAATCTTGCGAAGACCGAAAACGGAATTGTCGATCTCCGCTTTCTTCGAAATTTCAAGTTTTAAAAAGAAACAGGTGAGCAGCAGATTCACCGACCGTTCGTCCCCCGCCCTGATATAAAAATCAATCAGGGTGTTCAGAAGGATGATATAGGAGTCGTTCTGACCGGGTTTCAAGTGGGTCCCGGAGTTCATCCATTCGTTTTTGTACTGGTTGCACAACAGGGTTTCCCGGCCATAGGCGTTGATGTACTTCTCCAGCAGCGCCATTTTGATCACCGATTTGAAGGGGCTTTTCAGCCATTTAAACATCTGCCAGATGGATGCCCCGAAGTACTCGTTTACCGGAATGGCGTGGATATCCCCAAGATCGATATACCTGTGGGATTTGTCTTCTTTTGAAATCCGTTCTAGTATCAGGTTGTAATAATTGATACTGATAGTGGTGGGCAGTACCGCCCACAGCGGCAGTTTTCCGGCCACATGGATCATGGTGCGGTAAAACTCTTCTTTGAGAAGCCTGGCCTGGGCAGACCCGGAACTCTCACGGCTGGATCCGCCGAAATCATTGTTCCTGGCTTTAAAAATATCCACAATGAAAAAGGTGACATGCACTTTGAACTTCTCATTTGCCAGTTTCTCCAGCAATGTCAGTTTCCGGCGTAACAATCCTAAATTTTCACGGTCAAAGATGTGTTCGTCAATGCAAACCCAGTAATCGATATCCGAATCTGTTGTCTGGGCCAAAGACCCCACGGATCCCATGGAGAAAAGTCCCTGGATGTAAGGGGACAAACTGCGCTGAACCGTCACATTGTTTTTGCCCAGGTATTTTTCCGCCACAGCCACGGTTTCCCCGGAAGGCAGATAGTCGGCAATACCGCATGGTGTCCCTGCCGCCACATATTCCATATCCGGGATATCCAGATTCTCGTGAATCATCAGGGGCAACAACTGAAAAAAATCGACCTGGGAAGGTTTAAAAACATCAAAGGCCGTCAATACACTCAGCTTGTTCTGGTTCAGGAATTTTGCCTCGCCATAATGGATAAACTCGCAGAAAATCAACATGTTGATATTGCTGACCACGTTTTTATCGATCTGGGGCAGGTCCTTGAACCCAAGCTGATGCTGCCTGGCATTATAATTTATCCCATCGCTTCTGATCAGGGTTTTGGCATCGGCGGGAAACCTTGAAAACCGTGCGCGCACATCTGTGAAATCCGCAAGGTTCAACGATGCCGTGGCAAAGGAAACCCCTGAAATCCTGGCACCTGCAAAAACGGCACAGTTCAGGTCCGTATGGCCGAAGGCGCATTTTGCGATTTCCGCGTCCACAAACAGGGCGTCACTGAGTCCGGCCCGGTTAAAATTGGTATTGAAAAACCTGGCACCCTGAAAACTGCACCGGTGAAAATCAGCCTTTACCGCATTAACGTTGATAAACACGGCATTGTCAAAGTTCGCATGCCTGAACTCGGCCTTTTCCATATCCACGTTATAGAAAACCGCCCCCTTGAACCGCGGCCGTTCAAACCGGGTCCGGGACAAATCACAGTTCTGGAACACGGTTTCGGTAAACAGCATCTGTGACGCATTAAACCGAAGTCCGCTAAAGTCCTCATCCGTGAGGCTGTCCCTGTAAAAATCCAGGATACCTTCGGGACTGTTGTTCTTCAGGGCCTCCAGCTTTTTTTGAAACGGAGATTTGAGCATGGACTTGAAAAAAGATGGGGATTTGGCCTTTTCCCCTGTTTTGAGCAGACGGATGATGGTTTTAAACGGCGCTTCCATGCTTTCGCGCTCTTTTCTCAAAAGCCGGATGGTTTTATCCATGAAAGCGCTCACATCCATTTTCAAAGATCGGTCCACCCGGTCATCATACTCTTTGAGTACCTTTACCACCCGCTCCGGCCGTTTTTTGATCATGCCGAAAACGCAAGCCAGGTTTACATCATAATTTTCTCCAAGATACTTTTCCTTGTTCAGTGCAATGTCCTGGATGGCAAAAAAGGAAAGTCTTGAAAGTTCCGATATCTCGATATGGATATTGGGCAGGACATCCGGGTTGAACTGCCTGACCCGGGGCATGATTTCATTGAGGGGAAGCTTGCCCGTCACGACCATGGCTTTAAAGGCATTCACCGCTTCCGTGGCATCGGTGGTATTTTTGAAATGGGTGAAAATTCCTTCAAAAAGCTCCGGATACAGCCCCAGTGATGAATTTTCAATCAGACTATAAACCGCCAGCCGCACCTTTTTAACTTCCTCGTCAGCCAGGGTGTCCGCCAGGACATCCACAGGGATCTTGGCCCGCATCATGGCCAGGGCCTTTAACCCTTTGATCCTGAGGGCCGGGCTCATGGATACCACTTCCGTGGATAGAATCAGGTCCGGGTTTCTCAGGTTGAAGTTGATGTTGTTCAAGAACGGATCGACATCCCGCTGCCGGTCAAACAAAGAGGCATAAAAGTCAATGACCGCGTCCCTGGATCGGATTTTTTTGAGAATGGTTTTGAACAATTCGGCAAATTTAAGCCGGATGGCGGGGGATGCAGTCAGGTACTGGTCCACCCAGATAAGGCGGTCATATTCGCTTATTCCCTGGAGGCTTTTTTTTACCACGTCCATGGTCAGACGCCCCCGGTATAATGCCTTAAATGCAAAAAAGCCCCCCCGGTCTCCCAGGGTGAGCAGGGTGGTAAGCAAAAGACTCATGTCAGCCATGTGCATATCAGGAGAGATAAACTGATAGATACGGGCACTTACCCGGGTGATCTCTGAAAGCCCGTCCCGGTATTCCTCGGAATCCACAGGATGTTTCAACCCGTTTTTCAGGGTGTCGGCAATTTCTTTCAGGCTGTTTTTGGCCGCGGTACGGGAATTAAAGTTGAAGGATAGCAGCCCTTCGAGAACGGGCAGGATGCCTGAAGACGGGGGGAGGAATCCGGCCTTCCGGATGAAATCGGTCTGGGCATCGGGGTCAAGGGCAGCCCAATGGGCATCAAAGGTGTTGGGGTCAAATCCGGGTATAGAGGCAGCCATAGGTAATTTGCGTTTTCCCGTTTGTACATTTATACCTAAAGTGGTATATGGGTAGGTTCAAAACCATACGTTAAGTCTAAACTTGTATATCACAACAGAATAATTTTATGAAATTATTTGAAGCCAAGGAAGAGAAAACCCGTACAGAAAACGCCTATGATGCCCAGTCCATAGAGGTGCTCAAGGGCCTTGATCCGGTCAAGCGCCGCCCCGGTATGTATACGGACACGACAAGTCCCGATCACCTGGCCTATGAGGTCATCGACAACAGTGTTGACGAGGCCATTGCGGGACATGCCAAGACCATTGAGGTGACCTTGACCCGGGACAACCGGATTCTTGTATCGGATGACGGACGGGGCATGCCTGTGGACATTCACCCCAAAGAGGGGATGTCCGGCGTTGAGTTGATCATGACCAAGCTTCATGCGGGTGCCAAATTCTCATCCAAAGATTATGCCTTTTCCGGAGGCCTCCACGGGGTCGGGGTATCCGTGGTAAACGCCCTGTCCGAGAGTCTGTCCATTACCATCAAGCGGAACGGACAGGTCTATACCATTGGCTTTGAAAACGGCGTCAAAACCTCAGATCTCGAAATCACCGGAACGGTGGGCCAGAAAAACACCGGCACCACAGTCACCTTCAAACCCAACCCGGCCTATTTTGACGTGGCTGTTTTTTCCAGGGAGGCCATTGAAACCGCCCTGAAATCAAAAGCCGTACTCTGCCGCGGATTGACCACCAAATTTATCCATGAGGAAAGCGGAGAAAAGCGAACCTGGTGCTACGACCACGGACTGGATGACTATCTGCAGGAGAACCTATCAGACAAAAAATGCCTTTTTCCGGAGCCTTTCACCGGGGAGTGCGAGGGAGAGGATTTCGAGGCCGTCTGGGCAATCAACTGGGGAGCGGAACCGGGAGCAAGCCTTGAAGAAAGCTATGTCAATCTCATTCCCACACGCCTTGGCGGCACCCACGTCAACGGTTTTAGATCCGGTTTGCTGGAATCGGTACGGGAGTTCTGCAAGTTTCGAAACCTTTTACCCAAAGGCCTTTACCTGACCCCTGAAGATATCTGGCAGAATGTGGGTTATGTGCTTTCCGTTAAACTGGTGGAAGCCCAATTTTCCTCCCAGACCAAAGAACGGCTTTCCTCCCGCCACTGTGCAAACCTGGTGAACCTGCAGGTCAGGGATGCCTTCAGCCTCTGGCTTAACCAGAACGTCGCCCTGGGTGAAGCCCTGGCGGAACTGGCCATTGAAAATGCCAGATCCCGGGTAAAAAAGAGTAAGAAGGTCACCAAAAAAAGGGCCTCCAACGGCGTTACCCTGCCGGCCAAGCTTTCGGACTGCACCAGCGACGACCAACGGTTGCGGGAGCTTTTCTTTGTGGAGGGAGATTCGGCCGGCGGTTCGGCCAAACAGGCCAGGGACAGACGGTTTCAGGCCATCATGCCCCTGCGGGGCAAGATCATGAACACCTGGGACATCTCTTCATCCTCCATTATGGATTCCAAGGAAATCAGGGATATTTCCCAGGTGCTCGGGGTGGAACCCGGATCAACGGATATTTCCAAGCTTCGGTACAATAAACTTTGCATTCTCGCCGATGCAGACTCTGACGGACTTCATATCGCCACCCTGATCTGCGCCCTGTTTCTGCGCCATTTTCCGGAGGTGGTCCGCAAAGGCCATGTATTTGTGGCCATGCCGCCGCTTTACCGGATAGATATGGGCAAGGAAGTGTTCTACGCCCTGGATAATCCCGAAAAAGAGGCCATCATCAAACGGCTGAACCGGAGAAAGCGAACCGGTAAAATCAATATCCAGCGATTCAAGGGGTTGGGCGAGATGAACCCGGCCCAGCTTAAGGAAACCACCATTGCCCCGGATTCCAGACGGCTGGTTCAGCTAACCATCAACGACTCGAAAACAACCGAATCACCGGACACGCCGGATACAACACAAACAGACACTCCCGACGTATTTGAAATCATGGACATGCTCCTTGGTAAAAAACGGGCCAAGGACAGAAAACGCTGGATCGAAACCCACGGGGTTATCAAAGAGTAAAAAGCTATGACTGACACCCTGCCATCCGCCATAGAAGAGTATGAAAGGCTGCCCTTTCAGGAATTCACACAGAATGCCTATCTGAATTATTCCATGTACGTCATCCTGGACCGCGCCCTGCCCCACATCGGGGATGGGCTCAAGCCGGTTCAGCGACGCATTGTCTACTCCATGAGCCAGCTGGGATTGTCCTCCACCGCCAAATTTAAGAAAAGCGCCAGAACCGTGGGGGACGTCCTTGGTAAATTTCATCCCCACGGCGACTCCGCCTGCTACGAGGCCATGGTGCTCATGGCACAGCCCTTTTCCCTGCGCTACCCCCTGGTGGACGGCCAGGGGAACTGGGGGGATCCCAACGATCCCAAATCCTTTGCCGCCATGCGGTATACCGAATCCAGGCTGTCTGCCTATGCCGCCGTCTTTTTAAGGGAACTGGACCAGGGCACCGTGGACTGGACACCCAACTTTGACGGCACCCTTGAAGAACCTACCCTGCTGCCCGCCAGGTTGCCGAACCTTTTGCTAAACGGCACCACAGGGATCGCCGTGGGTATGGCCACCTCTATTTTACCCCATAATCTCAGGGAGGTGGCAAAGGCCCTAATCCACCTCATAGAAAACGAAGATGCGGATCTAAGGCAGATCTGCAAACACATCAAGGGCCCTGATTTTCCCACAGAAGCGGAGATCATCACCCCGGCTGACGAGATCTTCAAAACCTATGAAACCGGCAACGGACGCGTGAAAATGCGGGCCAGGTACGAGGTGGAAGACGGCGACCTTGTCTTCACCGCCCTGCCCTACCACGCCTCGGCGGAAAAGATCTTCGAACAGATTGCCGCCCAGATGGCCGCTAAAAAACTGCCCATGGTTTCGGACATCCGGGATGAATCAGACCACGAAGATCCCACCCGCCTGGTCATTATCCCACGGTCCAACCGGGTGGATGTCAAAGCCCTGGCCGACCATCTCTTTGCCACCACGGACCTGGAAAAATCCTACTCCGTCAACATGAACATGATCGGCCTTGACGGCCGGCCCAGGGTGAAGAGCCTTCTGGAAATCCTGTCCGAATGGCTGGAATTCCGCCGGAACACCATCCGCAAGAAGCTTGAATTCAGGCTGGATAAAGTCCTGAACCGCCTGCACATCCTGGAAGGTTTCAAAATCGCCTATCTGAACATCGACGAGGTGATCAGAATCATCCGCAATTCGGATGACCCCAAAGAAGACCTGATATCGGCCTTCGGACTTACCGAGATTCAGGCAAAGGCCATCCTTGAAATTCGCCTGCGCCAGCTGGCCAAGCTGGAAGAAATTAAAATCCTGTCCGAAATGGACGACCTGAATCAGGAACGGGAATCCATTGAAAAAGTTTTGAACTCCGCAGACGCCTTCCGGGAGTTCATGATTGATGAAATAAAAGAGGACGCCAAAAAATACGGGGACAAACGCAGATCTCCCATTAAAGAGCGCAAGGATGCCGAAGCCTTCTCCGTGACCGATGTGCTGGATATCGAACCTGTGACCATCATCCTGTCCGAGAACGGCTGGATCAGGTCGGCCAAAGGTCACGAGATCAACCCGGAAAACGCAAAATTCAGATCCGGTGACAGCCTGCTGTGCTATCTTCGCACCCGCAGCGACAAGCCCATCGCCCTGATTGACAATACCGGCAGAAGCTATACCCTGTTCTCCCACACCCTGCCCTCGGCCCGGGGCAATGGCGAACCTGTCACCGGCCATTTGACCCTGGCACCGGACACCTCCATCCGCCACATGCTCTCAGGAGAACCCGAGGACCTGTTTCTTGTTGGATCTGATCAAGGTTACGGGTTTATTATCAGCTTTGAAGATTTGCTTACCAATTACAAGAACGGGAAAGCGGTTATTACCCTGAAAGATGACCAAATCCCCCTGCCCCCGGAACCTGTACCGGATATCACCACTGACAACGTTCTGGCAATCACCGACAGGGGAAGACTGCTGATATTCGACCTAAACCAGCTGCCGCGGTTGAAAAAAGGCAAGGGCAATAAAATCATCCATATTCCGCCCCCGGCCAAAGGGGAATCAACCCCTGAAAAGCTTAAGCTACTAAAAATATTGCCATTAAATTCAAACCTTGTTATACATGCAGGCAAACATTTCTTAAGGTTGAGCCCGGGCAACCAGTTGGACTACACCGGGATGCGCGGCCGCAGAGGCAAACTGCTTCCCCGCGGATATCGGAATGTTGATACCATAGAGGTCATACCCGCGCAGCCGGTTGATGACACAAATTCATGAAGAACTTTTTCTCGAAAAACGGCATATTGATTTTGCTGCTGACAGCAAATTTTGGGTTGGTGGTCCTGACCATGCTGATCCATACCCAGCGTCTGGGTCACGGACTGAATACCGTTGAGCGGATCCAGCAGGCGGGGAAACTGCGACTCATCACCGACAATGCCATCAATACCTATTATTATTACGAAGGCCGTCCCACCGGGTTTGAATATGACCTGGCCCAAGCCTTTGCCGACTATCTTAACGTTGAACTGGATATTGTTGAACCCGGTTGGAACAACATGTTTACCTACCTTGCAGAAAAAAAGGGAGACTTTATCGCTGCCGGCCTTGCCATCACAAGGGAGCGTCTGGAGCATGCGGATTTTTCCATTCCCTACATGACTATCCAGCAGCGCATCGTCCACCACAACCTGGTTTTCGGCCCAAAGAATATCGAGGACATGGTGTTCAGGACCTTTCATGTCAGAAGGGGCACCTCCTACCACTCCCGCCTGGCTGAAATCAAGCAGGACGGCATTGACCTGGAATACGTACTGCACGACAATATCCCCACCGAGGAATTGATTTCCATGGTCCATAACCGGCAGATCAAGTTTACCATTGCCGACTCAAATATCGCCCTGCTCAACAAACGGTATTTTCCCGATATCCAGATCGGCATCCCCGTCCAGGAAAGAGAGAGCCTGGCCTGGGCCGTACGTAAAAATGACGCTGAGATGCTCAAGGAGATCAACCGGTTCCTCCTCCATGCCAACGAAACCGGTATCCTCCAGAAAATCACGGAAAAATATTACGACAATACCAGGGATTTCGGTGTATACGAGCTGAAAAAGTTTCACCAACGCGTTAAGAGTAGGCTGCCCAAATATCAGGATGTGATCATGGAAGAATCCGCCAAGTACGGATTCGACTGGCGGCTGGTGGCGGCCGTGGTTTACCAGGAATCACATTTCAACCCGAACGCAACCAGTTTTACCAATGTCCGCGGACTCATGCAGGTCACCCATGCCACGGCCAAGGAGATGGGGATTAAAGACAGGCTCAACCCCAAGGAAAGCGTCCGGGCCGGCATCAAATACCTTGACCTGATGCACCAGCGGTTTAATCACATTGAAGACGAATACCAGCGGCTGTTATTTGCCCTGGCCAGTTATAACATCGGATACGGTCACGTTAAAGACGCCTTGAGAATCGCCAAGGAGCAAGGCCTGGATCCCCATACATGGCAGACGTTGAAAACCACGCTGCCCCTGCTGTCAAAACCCGAGTATTACAAAAAAACCAAGTACGGGTATGCCAGAGGATGGGAACCGGTTCACTACGTTGAGCGGATACTGACCTTTTTCGATATTTTAAAACAGAAAACCCTATCCTGATTCCGACTGAACAACGGTTGACGGAAAAGACCACAAACCGGCCTGCCTGTGCTCAAAACGGTACCCAAAGCGGTATCGCTTAATGCCGCACAGGCTAAGACCTTTACACTTTTTGGAAAAGAGAATCTTCATGACTAGAAAAATACTCATTAATGCAATGGATCCTGAAGAAAACAGGATCGCAGCGGTCTTTGAGAACAAATTAGACCAATTTCACATCGAAACCTCGGCAAAGGAAGTCACCAAAGGCAACATCTATAAGGGCATCGTTACCCGGGTGGAGCAAAGCCTCCAGGCCGTGTTCGTTGACTATGGTGCCCAGAAGAACGGATTTTTACAAAAGAATGAGATCCACCCGGATTATTTCCAGGAGGTGGACGGCAGGGACAAGGCCCTGTACAACCTTATTAAAAAGGGACAGGAGGTCATCGTCCAGGTCACCAAAGACCCCATCAACCTCAAGGGGGCCATGCTCACCACCTACATCTCACTGCCCGGCCGTTTCGGCGTACTCATGCCCGGGAATACCACCCGGGGGGTTTCCCGGAAAATCGATGAGGAAGAAGAGCGCAAACGCCTGGTGAAGATCCTCAAGAGCATGAAAATTCCGGAAGGCTTCGGCATGATTGTCCGCACCGCCGGTAAAGGCGCCACCAAAACCCTTCTCACCTCGGACTTGCGCTACTTGATGCGGGTATGGAAAAACATTGACAAGCAGGCCATGGAAAACGAAGCACCCTGCCTGTTGTACAAGGAGCAGAGCCTTGCAGTCCGTTCCCTCAGGGATTACTTTACCACCGATATCAAGGAAATCCTGATCGACAATCCTGAAACTTATCAGGAGGTCAAGGAGTTCATCGGACTGATCGCCCCCAAGCAGACCAAGATCGTCCGTCTCTTCAAAGGGGAAAAACCCATCTTCACCAAGTACCAGCTTGAAGAACAAATATCCTCCATCTACCGCAGGGAAGTTCTCCTAAAATCCGGGGGCTTTTTGGTGATTGAACAAACCGAGGCCTTAGTCTCCATAGACGTCAACTCCGGCAAATCCACAAAACGTAAGAATATCGAGGAAACCGCCTACCACACCAACCTGGAAGCGGCTGAAGAAGTGGCAAGGCAACTGCGTCTTCGGGATATGGGTGGCCTCATTGTCGTGGATTTCATCGACATGAAAGAAAGACGGCATAAGGCGGATATTACAAAAAACCTGAAAAAACATCTTAAATCTGACAAGGCAAAAACCAAAGTCGGAGGGATTACCGCCTTCGGCCTTCTTGAGATGTCCCGCCAGCGCATCAGGCACTCCATTACCTACGGAGCCTACGAAACCTGCATCCACTGCAACGGCCGGGGCATGACCCCCTCCGTGGAAACCCAGGGTCTGGCATTCCTGCGCCAGCTCAACCTGCGTACCCTGAAAGCGGAAAAAGACCAGAAGTTCATCTGCTACCTGCCGGCCGTCGTAGCCTACTACGTGCTCAATACCAAACGGGAAGAACTCATGGAATTGGAGCAGAAGCGGCAGGTGTTTATCAGCATAGAAATCGATCCCAAGCTGGTTTCCGGCCAAAGCAACATCGCTCCGGCAACATCCTGATCCAGCGGTCACATAGGGCCTCATACCTTGACAACTCTGGCGTGTCGGTGTATGTGGAACAATTTACGCAGGTCATCTGGACCTGAATATTAACCTTTTAAGAGGAGAGAACATGCTCCGGGACAGCCGAAAAAGCAAACAGAAAACACTGGTTCTGATCGGAATTGCGGCAGTTGTATGTGTTGTGGGACTTGTTACGCTCATGTCCCGTCCGGCCCCGGATGAAAATGGCTCACACTCCTTGGAAAACGGTCAGACAACCGTAATGGGTTCCGGGGCGAAAGATGGTGACACCCCGTCACCGGCCGTGGTCAAAGGGGAAATACCGGCCACCAAGACCATTGATTATAAGGCGCTGGAAGAAAATGACGCCCTCAAGACCATGATGGGTGACCGGAAAAAAAGCTTAGGGATTAAAGAAAGCCTGGACATGATCGTCAAGTCCGATGAATCATTTACCGTGGGTGAATCAACGGTATCCATGCAGAAGATCCTTGAAAAAGCATTTGCCGAAGAAGGCAAAGTGTACCAGGAAGAAATAACCGACCAGGGATTTACCCAACCCACTGTTATTAAAGAATACGGTGTGTATGTGGTCCAGCCGGGGGACAACCTCTGGAACATTCATTTCAGAATTTTAAAAGACTATTATGCATCCCGGGGCATTTCTGTGAAAGAACAGGCAGATGAGCCCGGAAATGCCGGCATGAGTTCAGGTGTGGGAAAAATTTTAAAATTCTCCGAAACCATGGTGATCATATACAACCTGCTTGAGGAAAAGGTGAGCCAGGACATCAACCTCATCGACCCCTTGAGCAAGGTGGTTGTGTATAATATGGAAGCAGTGTTCAACCTGCTTGACGAAATAAATTTTACCAATGTGGACCGGCTCCAGTTTGACGGAAAAAACATCTGGATACCGGCCAAAAAATCGTAATTTGAAACTTAACCTTTAAGGAGGACTACCTTGATTAGTACAGCATTTGCAATGGGACCGACCGGCGGACAGGCAGGACAGGCAGGGGGACTTGCCGGATTCTTACCGATAATTATTCTGTTTGCCATTTTCTACTTTCTTCTGATCCGGCCCCAGCAGAAAAAAGCCAAGGAACACAGAGAGATGATCGGTAATCTTAAAAAAGGCAACAGAATTGTCACCACCGGCGGCATCTACGGCACCATCCTGAATATTGACGATACCACCATCGGCCTCGAAATTGCCGAGAAGGTTAAAATCAAAATTTCCAGAGGCAACGTGGCAGCCCTGGTATCGGACGCTGAAGCTGCCTCCAAAAAAGAAGAAAAATAGAGGGCGCTTCTATGGCGAAAAAGATTTCTGCGTGTCATTCCGCGCAGAAATCACTCCCTATCATTGATTTTAAGAAGGCCTAAAAAGATCACCTTCAGGAGAACACAAGATTGAAACACCTGACCTTTAAACGCATACTGATTCTGGGTATCATTGCTACCGCAGTCGTCTGTCTTTTGCCCACCTTCGTGGATGTTTGGCCCCATAAAAAAATAAACTTAGGGCTGGACCTTCAGGGCGGGATGCACCTGGTACTGGAAGTGCAAAACGAAAAAGCAGTGGAAGCCGAGCTGGAACGGACCATTTCTGAACTGAAAAAAGACCTTAGATCCGAAGGGATCAAGCATCTTGGGATCACCCGTGAGGCAAAAAACAAAATTCTGGCCAAAATTTCCGGCCCGGAAAACAAAGCTGCGGTTGAAAAGCTTCTAGCCGACGACTACCCCAATCTGGAAATACCTGCCACAGGCACTGTGGAAGGCGGCATTTCATTCACCTTGCGTCTGCCTGACGATGAGGCAGACACCCTTAAAAAACTGGCCACTGAGCAGGCCCTGGAAACCATCCGCAACAGGATCGACGAGTTCGGCGTCAGCGAACCTGATATCCGAATCCAGGGAGATGACCGCATTCTGCTGCAGCTTCCCGGTATCCAGGATCCCGACCGGGCCAAGGATCTCATCGGAAAGACCGCCCAGCTCACCTTCCAGATTGTCAATGACGAAGCAGATCTCAACAGTGCGTTGTCAGGCACCCCGCCCGTGGGTTCCGAGATTCTTTACCAGAAACGTGAAGACAGTACCACCGGGGCTGAAACCCTGGTGCCCTTTCTCATTAAAAAACAGGTCCTTCTTGACGGCAGCCTCCTCACCAACGCCCGGGTGGAATTCGACCAGTATCAGCAGCCCCAGGTGGGCATTGAATTCAACCGGAAAGGGGCCAGAATTTTTGACCGGATCACTGCCCAGAATGTGAATAAACGTCTGGCCATCGTGCTGGACAATACCGTATACTCCGCCCCCAACATCAATGAACGGATCGCCGGTGGCAAGGCCGTCATTAGCGGCCAATTTACTCTTGAAGAAGCCAAAGACCTGGCCATTGCCCTGAGGGCCGGCTCCCTGCCCGCTCCGGTAAAAATTATCGAAGAACGGACCGTTGGTCCCACCCTGGGTGCGGATTCTGTATACATGGGCCTTTTATCCATGATCGTCGGCGGCGTTCTGGTCATCATTTTCATGGCGATCTACTACAAAGCGGCAGGCCTGATCGCTGACCTTGCCCTGATCGTCAACATCATTCTCATCGGCGGGGCTCTGGCCGCTTTCGAAGCCACCCTGACCCTGCCGGGTATAGCAGGTATCATTCTGACCATTGGTATGGCAGTGGATGCAAACGTCATTATTTTTGAAAGAATCAGGGAAGAGCTTGGCTCAGGCAAAACACCGCTGGCAGCGGTCCATGCCGGTTATGAACGGGCCACCCTGACCATTCTGGATGCCAACGTCACCACCCTGATCGCCGCAGTGGTTCTGTTCCAGTTCGGTACAGGCCCCATCAAGGGCTTTGCTTGGACCCTGGGAATGGGTATCCTGGCCAGCCTGTTCACGGCCCTTGTACTGTCCAAAAGCATCTATGACCTTGTACTCCAGAACAAAAAAACATCCACGCTTAGCATATAAGGAACGAATCAATGCAGTTTATCAAATCTGATATCAACATCGATTTTCTGGGAAAACAGAAAATCGGGTTATTTGTCTCCCTGGCCCTGATCATTGCCGGCCTGGTGTCCCTGATTGTTCACAGGGGTCCTAACTACGGCATTGATTTTGCCGGAGGTACTTTGGTTCAGGTCAAATTCACCCAGGCCGTGGATGTGGGCGACATCCGCAACGGGTTGAACGATCTTGGGTTAAAGGACGCTTCCGTCCAGGGATTCGGCCATGCGGCGGACAACGAATACCTGATCCGCACCTCCAATTCCGGAGCTCTGGAAGACAACCTGGAATCCGCAATTATCGATGGCATACGCAAAGGCACCACCCTGACGCCAGATGTCCGCCGGGTGGAAATGGTCGGTCCCCAGGTGGGTGATGACCTGAAGAAAAAAGCCCTGCTGGCCATTTTCTACTCTTTGCTATTTATCACCATATATATTTCCGGACGGTTTGAACAAAAGTGGACCATCGCCGCCATTACGGCTGGCTCGTTGATGACTGCGGTGTATTTTCTGTCTGTCTTCAACGTTTCCATGCCGTTCCTCATTGCAGCAGCCCTGGCAGTCAGCCTTGCCCTGTTCTGGACCCTGAAACTCCAGTACGCCATCGGCGCCATTGTTGCCCTGATCCATGACGTATTCATCACCGTGGGCATTTTTTCCCTGTTGGACCTGGATTTTTCCCTGCCCATCATTGCGGCCCTTTTAACCATCATCGGCTACTCGCTGAACGATACTATCATTGTGTTCGACCGTATTCGTGAAAACATCAAAGGTACGGACGACAAAGCTGCCATGCCTGGGTTGTTCAACAAGAGTATCAATGAAACCCTGTCCAGGACCATCCTGACCTCGCTGACCACATTGATCGTGCTTTTGGCGCTGTTCTTTTTGGGCGGTGAGATCATTCATAACTTTGCCCTGGCCATGATCATAGGCGTGGTCATCGGTACGTTTTCCTCAATCTTTGTTGCAACCCCCATCGTGCTTGCAGCCCAGACCAAAGGATAATTTATGGTTCCGGTAAAACAAAAGCGAATCATCCTGATCATCGGCATTGCCTGTGTGATAATGCCGGCCTGCTCATCTTTAACCATGTTTCAAAAGACACCGGCAGGAGACCCGTCTCCTGCCGCAGAGACCACCAGCGTGGAAACGGAGTCCATAGAAGCAGACAAGGATGCACAGATCCAGGCCCTTCAGGAAAAGGTTGTTTTACTGGAAGACAAGATAAAAACCTTGGAGAGCCAGGTGGCCGGACAGAAAAAAATCGTCTATTCCATTGAGTATTCTGATCCGGCCCAGCTCTACAAAGAGGCCCGCACCCAGCTTTTGGCCGGCGACACCGACAATGCCGCGGATCTGTTTTCCACCTTTGTTAAAAAGCACCCGGACCATGCACTGGCCGACAACGCCATGTACTGGCTGGGGGAATGCTATTACACCAAAGGGGATTACAAAACCGCGGCCACGGTATTCAAAGACCTGGTGAAAACCTATCCCAAGGCTGAAAAGGTGCCCGATGCCCTATTGAAAACAGGATATGCCTATCTGTCCTTGGATGATGTCAACCGGGCCACTCATTTTCTAAAACAGGTGATCAAAAAATATCCGTTTTCCCCTGCGGCAGAAAAAGCCCAGGTAAAATTAAAGGACTTTCAGTAATTCCCAAAAGGAATGGATCCCCATACGGAAAAATATCTTCCCTGGTTCATACTCAAAACGCTGCCGCACCTAACGCCCCGGCGCCTTAGGCAGCTGATACGACACTTTTCCGCACAGCACACCTGTGATGCCGCACAAGAGGCGTCCTGCAACACCGCAGCGGCCATCCTGAACGCCTCTGAAGACACCTTGAAAAAAATAGATGGAATAACGCCGAAAATCAGGAACGTTATCCTCAATCACGCCAGATACAAGAATGATGCCCTCTACCAGCTTAAAAGCGTCCGTTCCAAAGGTCTTTGTATCACCGTTCAAACCGATGAAGCATACCCGGACCTGCTCAGGGAAATTCCCGATCCGCCGCTTTTATTGATCAGCGACGGGAAACTATCCGGTGACGAGGCCTGTATTTCCATTGTCGGTTCCAGAAAGGCCACAGCTTACGGCCTGGACACCGCCCGGTATTTGGCCCTAAAACTTGCCGAATGCGGATTTACAATTGTCAGCGGCATGGCCCTGGGCATTGACACCGCTGCCCACCAGGGAGCGCTGGCCGGATCCGGCAGAACCATGGCCGTCCTGGGGGCGGGCCACGGGCACCTGTATCCCAGACAGAATAAAGGTCTAAGCCGTGACATCCGTGACAATGGCGCCGTGATTACCGAGTACTTTCCGGACACCCCGCCGCTTCCCGCCTATTTTCCCCAGCGCAACCGAATCATCGCAGGGCTTTCCGTGGGCACCGTCGTGGTGGAAGCGGCCCGGAGAAGTGGGTCTTTGATCACGGCCCGTCTGGCCGGAGAGTATAACCGGGAGGTATTTGCCGTACCCGGTTCGGTGCGTTCGGCCAACTCCCGCGGCACCCATGCCCTCATTAAACAGGGCGGGCACCTTGTGGAAAACGAAATGGATATCATTGATGAACTGGGGCAGTTTGTCCATGCGGAACCCAAACCTGCATCCCACAACGGGCAGCAGAAAAATCACGGACCTGTCATGGACAAAGTCCAAATGATGGTATATAAACGTCTCGATCCATACCCGAAACACATCGATACGATCATAGCGTCCACCGGACTGACCAGCGGCAGCGTTTCAGCCGCCTTGCTTGACATGGAGATGTCAGGCCTTATACTACGGCATCCGGGAAACTATTATTCAAAATCGGAGGAATAAAATTGGCAAAACCCCTCATCATCGTCGAGTCTCCAACCAAAATCAAAACCCTGAAGAAGTACGTCGGAAAAGACTACAACGTGGCGGCCAGTGCCGGCCATATCCGCGACCTTCCGGTAAAAAACCTGGGGATTGACGTTGAAGACAACTTCAAGGCCAAATACGTGAATATCAGGGATAAAGCCAAAGTCATCTCCAACCTGAAAAAAGAGGCAAAGGATACCGACGCCGTCTACCTGGCCCCTGACCCGGACCGCGAAGGTGAGGCCATTGCCTTCCACATCATGGATATCCTCAAGAAAAAGGGGCGTAAGTTCCACCGGGTACTGATCCACGAATTGACAAAAAAAGGGATCACCGAAGCCCTGAAAAAAACCCTTGAACCTGATGTGAATAAATATGACGCCCAACAGGCCCGGAGAAAGCTTGACCGCCTTGTGGGTTACCAGATTTCTCCGCTGTTGTGGCAGAAAGTTCAAAGGGGTCTGAGCGCCGGACGGGTACAGTCCGTGGCCGTGAAAATCATCTGCGACCGTGAGCGGGAAATCCGCAGGTTCGAACCTGAAGAGTACTGGACCATCACAGCGGATCTACTGGCCCAGATGCCGCCGGAGTTCAACGCCTCACTGACCAAGATCGACAACAAAAAGGCCAAGGTGTCCAACGGGGAACAGGCCGCCGCCATAGTAAAGGATCTTGAATCCGCCCAGTTTATCGTCAATGAAATCAAGAAGAAAACTGTTCGGCGGAACCCCCAGCCCCCTTTTATCACCAGTAAACTCCAGCAGGATGCCATCAACCGCCTGCGGTTTTCCGCCAAAAAGACCATGGTTGTGGCCCAGCAGCTTTACGAGGGGGTTGAAATCGGCAGCGGCGGTCCTGAAGGTCTGATTACCTATATGCGTACCGACTCCACCCGGATTGCACCAGAGGCCGCCGAAGAAGCATTGTCTCTCATCGGTGAATCCTACGGACCGGAATACGCCCTGAAAGCGCCCCGGCACTTTAAGAATAAGAACAAGGCACAGGATGCCCATGAGGCCATCCGCCCCACGTCGGTCTACAACACCCCGGAGAAGCTTCGAAACTTTCTCTCCGAAGACCAGTTCAAGCTTATCTCCGTTGTTGATTTTTTTGAGCCGCTTCCGGCTCTGGAAGGTCTTAAGAAGAAGGAGATTGACTCGGCCAGGCAGCTGCTGGAATCTGAGACCGCCCGTCTGATGAAGACATTTCCCCAGCTGAACGTGAGTTACAGGGTGCTGGACGGCTATGTTAAGACCCAGGTGGTGGATGAAGCCAGGGACTGGGGGGCGGATTTGATTCTTCTGGGCTCCCACGGGCGGACCGGTCTTAAGAGATTGCTTTTAGG
>CAJWHT010000087.1 GCA_913041495.1 uncultured Desulfobacteraceae bacterium
GGTTGCAGCGCACCATTGAGCTTGATCGCTGGATTTTGATCCTTGAGTCCCATGGCGTAGCAGGACCAGAAGACGGCGTCCCGCTGGGGGCGGGTGCCGCTGGTGTCAAAGAGAATGTCCAGCAGGCTTTCCAGCCGTTCTCTGGGGCTGGTCATAACTTCCAGCTCCTTGATGTAATGATTCATGGAGGATTCGTAGAGGTAATCCACCATCTCCATGATCAGGCCTTCCTTGCTCTTGAAGTAGTGGATCAGGAGGCCGGAGTTGACGCCCATTCGTTTTGCAATTTTTCCGATGGTCATCCCCTTGAAGCCCTCTTCCTCAACCACCTTATAGGTATGCCTCAGAATCTCAGGTTTTCTGATGTGTGATATGCTTTTTCGACCCATGTAATAAAATTTACCTTAAAAGTTGATTGTCTGTGCGCTAATTAATCAATAGTTATAGGGGTCTGATAAATATTTGTCAAATTGTTTATTGGGATCAAACTCGGTTTATTTGTTTGTGAGTTAAAACCGGTTTGTGAATGGTCGGGCCATTTTCATCCCCATTGTTTCCGGGGCCTTGCATTTTGAAGGCCAGGTGTGAATGACCCGTGCCCTGAACGCCTGCCGCATCCAATGACGCCAAATGGGTTGCCAAAGGAAAAAAAGGCCTTGTGGCCTAACCGGAAAATTCCAACCGGAAAAAGAGATGGACCAATCGAAAAAACACTGGGATAATATCTGAAGATCATAATCATCCAGGTGGGGGCGCTATGAAGCAATTGGTCATTGTTCTGCTCTTTCTTTTCAGCATGGGCGGCCTGATGCAGGCAAATGCACAGCAGGGAGATGCGTTTCATAAACCCTGGCATGTGCTGGGATTCTTTGACTGTGAAAACGATGAACTGGAACGGATATGTGAGTATAACATCAATCAGCTGGAGGAAATTGATTCCAGCTATGCCAAAGTGGTGGCCATATTTGACCGCCCCTATAAAAAAGCCATCGACTCTTCGGTTCGAATCTACGATATCAAGCAGGATCAGGACAGGGCCAGGATTATATCCAACTCCATCAGTATCGGGGAAAAGGACATGGGGACCGCGGATGTCCTGGACGAATTTCTTTCCAAATATCTGGGTCCCCGGAACATCCTGATCATCAAAGCCCACGGCTACGGCATCCTGAGCCCGCCGCCCCTGCGGCCCGGCTACAACAGCCCCCAGGATCCCTTTGTCATCAGCCGGGTGCTGCGCGAGCGGATCACTTCCCCCATTGAGGTCATGATTTTTGACTCCTGCAACATGGCTTCCATTGAAGTGGCTTATGAGTTCAGGGATCTGGTTTCCGTCATGGTGGCCTCCCAGGATTTGATGTACTATTCCCTGGATATTTTGGGCAAACCGGTTCACGCTTCCCGGCCGGGTATCGATTATATCGATCTTGTGCTGAAGCTGAGACCCAATTCAGATCCCATTACCGTGGGGTCCAATGTGGTCAGCGGCTTTACAGAAATCGTCAACAAGAAAGATGCCCTGTTTTACAAGGCCACCATGTCTGCCCTGGACTTGACGCAACTGGATATTTCGATATTCAAAATCATTGCCGATACCCTTATGGCCGGCATTCAATCCTCCGACACCCACCACCAGTATATGGCTGCCCTGCTCAAAACCCTGGAAAGCGCAAGTTTCTTTCATCCCCTGGGCAGAAACGGTATTCTGACCCATTACGATGTGTCGGACTTTCTGGACCATTTAGAGCAGAACCTGGGTGTCAGGTTTCAGCGGCCCAAATCCGCTGTCATCCAGAGCTACAGCAATAACTTTGTTAACCGGGCCACCGGCCTTTCCGTGTTGTTCTTCAAAAATCTGACCGGGGTGCCGGACACCCGCAGGGCAGAACTGTTCAACAAATATAACCGATCCGGGTTTGCAAAGGCCACCGGCTGGGGCCGGCTGATGAAGCTGTACCACGACCATTTGGAGAACCGTTTCGTGGCAGGCGGTCCGGTAGAACACCTGCGCTATTGAAAAAAGATATCCTGGAGAAGCAGGGCCGGAGGCAGGAAAAGCTTGCGCTCAACCGTCATGGTGGCGGTCCGGTAGATGATGCAGGAAACTTTCGTGTCCAGCGTGTGGCCCGTGGCGACAACCACCCCCTGGTGGCTGGATTGAAACCCTTGTCTGTCGGCCCCGGTAATATCCTTAAAATGGGCGTCCATTATATCGTCACTGAGTTTGAATGCCATATTCTTCGGCAGGTAGCGGTTTAGAATGAACCGGATAAAGACGTCCAGATAGGGTTGGTAAAACAACTTGTGCTTTTTGTTGCCGGCCACCATGATTTCAAGGGCTTTACCTATGGATGAGGCGCGTTTGTATACCCTGTCCGCCGTGATGGCCTCAAAAGTGTCTGCGATGCCGATGACCCGGTAATACTTTTTGGTCCCGTGGTAGAGTTCGTTTAGCCTGGCCTGGGCATCGGGGGTCAGGTAGTCGTAAAAGGAGGTATGGGTGCCCCTGGCAATGCCATAACTTTGGGGCAGGTCCTTGTTTTCCTTCACATGGTGGAGGGCCATGGAAAAGGACTCAATATCCAGGTTTTCCTGGTTGTTGGAGGCCAGGACAAAGGAGAGCAGGACATGGCTTTTCATGATGTCGTTCTCAAGCTGGGTGAGCCGCCCTTTTTTATAAATGATGCTTTCCGGTACCAGGGCCTTTCCGCCGTCGTGTCCTAAAGCGATGATGCTCAGGGTCCGGCAGTCCGCTTCACTGAACGCCTCTAATTCACCGGCCAGTAGCAGGGACAGCTGGGTGGTTTTGACCACATGTTCAACGGTTTCCCCGATATGGTCGGAGGGCAGGTTGAAGATCCGCTGCTCGCTGTCGATCACCCGTTTGATGGCTGCGGCGGTGGCCACGTAGTTTTCTTGGGAGGTGATCACAC
The DNA here is from genome assembly GCA_913041495.1 of uncultured Desulfobacteraceae bacterium. GTDB lineage: Bacteria > Desulfobacterota > Desulfobacteria > Desulfobacterales > Desulfobacteraceae > Desulfobacter. The sequence goes on from CAJWHT010000087.1 coordinate 2,934, forward strand.
TGTTGGCCATGTCAAGATACGCCTTTATCCGGTCGTAATGATCCGAAAAGGCATCCAGCCGGTGCCGGGAAATGCTTTCACTGATGAAGCGGTTCACACTGGTCTGGATTCCCGGGATATCCTGACGTTTAATGCTTTCCAAAAATTCCCGTTTGGTGCGGATGATTTCTCCCATGGCCAGGTCCATGGCCGTATTCCGCTCTGCATCCGTGATATCCTCAAGGTTGACCTTGAAGTTGATTTTCAGCTGGTCAAAGGTTTTGAGCAGGGCCATGGTGATACGGGTGTTGGCCGTGGCAATCAAGTCGTTGGCGTAATAGGTGTTCAAGGCCAGCTGTTTGCCGATGATGGACATCATCACCGGTTTGTATTTTTCGGCAAGAATGCCTTTTTCCCGGTCCGCAAATATACTGGCGTTTTTACCCAGATTGGCCAGGGGAAAGTATAGGTGGGTAAAGCCGTCACCCTTTATCTTTTCAGATTTCATGATGTGGGATTATAGTCATGCTTTTCCGGGATTTTCAAGATGTTGTCTTCATGTCCGGGGTGGCAGGGCAGGGGAGCTGAGCCGTAAACGCGTCGCAGGAAGAAGGATTGGTGTTGCCGCAAAATCCAATACAGATAATCTATCTAGTGTTACCTGTCATCGTCCACACCTTTGCAGCACTCTTCTTTGAGAAAATCAATCAATTGCGTCAAAACGTCATACTGGGGAATGCAATAGAGGGTGCGGCTTTCACGGACCTGCTTTATAAGGCCCACACCCACAAGCCGGCTGATATGGTGGGACAGGGTGGAGGCCGGTACATTGAGTGCCCTTTGGATCTCTCCTACGGCGGCACCTTCATGTCCTGCCTTCACGAGAAAACGAAAGACTGCCAGGCGTGTGTTATTGCCTAATTCGGCCAGTTTTTTTGCTGCATCCTCATGTTCCATGGGTGGAGAATAGGGTAACACAGGTCCAAAGTCAAACCCTCTTTGCGGAATACGGGCCATTCGCACAGGCGGTCTTTTGACCATAGACGCCGATTTAAAAATAATAAAAAAAGCCCCCCTGCGAAGGTGTGTGTGCAGGGGGGCGGAGATCAGCGTTCAAGGGCCGGGTTCGGGTGTGCCTTTGATGGTGAAACGCGTGCTGATCCGTTTTAGTTAACGAAAGATTTTGCCATTTTTGATGCGGACCCTGCATCCGGGGCAAACCCATCCGCACCGATTTCACAATGTCATGGGAAGGTCTCCTGAATATATCGTTGCCATAAAAAATATATGCATCAGGCTGCGCCTATGGTCGTCTTATGCCTGAGGGCTTTTCGTTCTCTGATCCAGTTGCCGTATTGTTCCCGGGAGGCCGTTTCAAGGCCGCAGTCTTTCAGGATGCAAGATACAAGGGCCACACTGCGCCGGGCCTCTTCAATATCCAGGGACTTATGGGCTACCCCGGCAAGGCCCGTTCCCGGCGGTACGATGGAGGTCACCACATTGGCGCCGGCATTGAGACGGTCCCGCAGTCCGTCCAGGCCGTCCACATCCAGGGAGGCCGGGATCAGGCGGTCCGGCATGGCCAGCCGCATGACGGCGATGGTTTTAAGTTCCGTGAGACGGCCCGCACCGGATGCGGGCTCTTCGGATGCCGTGGCCATGGGCGTGCCGGGCTGGGGGACAAAGGTCATGATCCGGACCTGGTCAAAGGGATTGTCCTGCATGGCTGCTATGGCGTCTGCCAGATCATCTATACGTTCTCCGACGCCTGCGAGCAGCCCTTCTTCCACGAGCATGCCCTTCCGTACAGCGGTTCGTTTGGCTGCCATCCGCGGTTCAAAGTCCTGCCCCTGGCGCAGGGTGCTATAAAGCGCCGGATTGTATGTCTCCTGATAACATGCCAGCCAATCGGCGCCTGCGGCGGCAAGTCCCTCAATGGCGGTATCCGGCACCACTCCGGGCGACACCATCACCGGCAGCCCTGTTTCCCTTTTTACCGCCCGGGTCAGATTGATCAGGGGCAGAAATCCGGACCGGTAAAACTGGGGATCTTCCCCCATGGTCAGGTCGATGAGGTGGACACCGGCCCGTGCCATTTCCCCGGCCGCTCTTAAAATTTCCGGCATGGTTTTTCTGTAGCGTTCCAGACCGGTATTGGCCCGCCGGTACTGGCAAAACCGGCAGTTATTCCGGCAGTGGGTGGAAAAATAGAGGAACCCATACAGGAAAACGGATGTACCGAAAACACGTTTTCTGGTCTGCCGGGCGGCCCTGAACAGCCGCTGTATATCGGCCGGATCACGGAGATTTAGCAACGCCATGATATCTTCCCGGCCCAGAGTGTTGTCCTGCTCTAATTTTTTAAATACACCTTGGGGCATTCCCGCCTCCCTGCTGAAAATAATTTTCCAATGCCAGTCGGAATTTGCACGATATGTGCCAGTTTTTATGCCGGGGTGAAACGCCTGGCTGTGGCAGGTTTTCATTGCCAGAAGGCGTTTGCGGAGGGTTGCGGTACTGGGAATTTTCTCAAAAAATTGAAAAATTCTTAACCCTGGGCGTTGTAATCGAACAAGACAAGCGGGAATGCCCGATGGCATAAATACCGGATACCTCGAAATATCCGGGATAGAGGCCGGCTGAGTCGGCAACCGGCCCGATGGTATATATTTTGAATATACTCATTTTATGGTAAGATCCCGGCGTATAATGACAATTTCATTTCCCATAGGGGCAAGAACCGTCCTGCTGGCCTGTCTGGTTGTTTTACTGGCGCAATGGTCATTCAATGCCCGCCATGCATGGGCTGCCGAAGGCCCTGCGTTGACGCCGGAAGAACGCGCCTGGCTTACGGCCCACGACGGGAAAATCCGCCTGGCCCCGGCCCCGAACTGGGAACCCATGGAGTTTTTTGATGGGAAGGGAGAATACCGGGGGCTTGTGGCGGACTATATGCGGCTTATTGAAACGCGTCTGGGGATCCGGTTTCAGATTATCCGCACCCCCTCCTGGGCCAATACCCTGATCCGGGCAAAGCGGCGGGGCATAGATGTTATCTCAGCGGCCCAGCCCACGCCGGGCCGTCGTGAATTCATGATCTGGTCGCGGCCCTATGTCCACGTCAAGACCACCATCATCGTCAGAAAAGAGATGAGAGGGCAGTTTTCCCTGGCCGGGATGAAGGGGATGCGTATCGGTGTCCCCCGGGAGTACGCCGTGGGAGAGTTTGTACGAAAGGCCTATCCTAAACTGACCATTGAGAATGTGGACAGTAATAAGGAAGGGCTTTACAAGGTGTCCTTCGGAGAGCTGGATGCCATGATCACCGAGGTCCCCAATGCCCTCTATGTGATTGAAAATGAGAAAATCACCAACCTGCGCCTGGCGGGGGACACCGGGTTCGAACTCCACCAGGCGGTGGGGATCCGCGACGACTGGCCCCTGTTCGCAGGCATTATTGAAAAGACCCTGGCCGGTATCACCGAGGCTGAACATCAGGCCATATATTCCAAATGGATCCGGCTGGAAACCGATCCCTTTTATAAGACAAGGGCGTTCTGGTACTGGGCCGGGGGCATATTTGCCTGTGTCCTGGTTCTGGTGGGGACGGTGGTGGTATGGAACCGGACGCTGCAACGCCAGGTAAACCAACGCACAGAGGCCGTCCGGTTTAATGAAATGCGGCTGGATGCCCTGCTGCAGCTCAATGAACGGGCTGATGATTCCATCCAGGAGATCATTGAGTTTGCCTTCCGCCAGATGGTCCGCCTGACCCGGAGCAGGTTTGGATACCTGGCTTTTGACGACCAGGAGGGGATGATTTACTCCGTACGGTCCAGCGGATCACCGTCTCCGGAGCAACCGGCCACCAATGTGACCTCCGGGTTTACCATTGAAACCCGGGGGCTTTGGGGGGAGGCGGTCCGCCGGCGGACCGCCGTGATTTCAAATAGTTATCCGGATTCCAACCCGATGAAAAAGGGATTGCCCCAAGAGTACAGCACTCTGGCCCGGTACATGAACGTCCCCATATTCAAGGGGGATAAGGTGGTGGTTGTGGCCGGCGTGGGGAACAAGGACACCGACTATGACGATTCCGACCTGCGCCAGCTGACCCTTCTTGCCCAGGGGCTGTGGCGGCGGCTTCAGCGCAAGCAGGGGGAACAGGCCCTGGCCCGGGAGGAAAAGAACCTGCGGGACATTGTGGAAAACTCCCCCAACGGCATCACCATCATCCAGAACGGTAAAGTGGTCTATCGGAATTCCAAGCAGTTGCGGCTGGTGGGGGATATCAATTTGGGAGAAAACATTGAGTACGACCATATCCACAGTGAAGACAGGGCCGTCGTAGAGGACTTTTACCGAAGTATTCTCAAGGGGGCCCCAAAGAGAACGGAGCTGAACTTTAAATTTTATACCACCCTTGCCAATCGGTCCAAGGAAAACCTGAGGTGGGTGACCTGCCTTGTGACTCCCATCACCTACCGGGATGACCGTGCTTTTTTGCTCACCACCATCGACCGGACCCGGGCCCGGGAGCTGGAACACCTGCTCACGGTCCAGGATAAAATGGCCTCCCTGGGACGGGTGGCGGCGGGAATCGGCCATGAGGTAAGAAATCCCCTGTCCGGGATCAACATTTATCTTAGATCCATTGAAAAAGGGGTGGCCGACCCGGCCAAGTCCCATAAGATCGGCCCGGCCATAGATGCCATCCGGACCGCTTCCGGTAAAATGGAGGCTGTGGTAAAACGGGTAATTGATTTTTCAAAACCCTGTGAGCCGAAGGTGGTGGCCCTGGACATCAACGCACCGGTGGCGGATGCCGTGAACCTGGCGGCAATGGGCATGGGCAAAAAAGGCGTGACCCTCACCACGGATCTTGGGGATAATTTGCCCTTTTGTAAAGCCGAACCCAACCTCATTGAAGAGGTGGTGCTCAACCTCATCAACAACGCAGTGGATGCCATGAACGGACAGGACGATGATCGGCAGATCCGGGTGACCACCGACGCTGACGGAGACCTGGTCCGACTGGCGGTGGATGACACGGGGCCGGGAGTACCGGCGGATCTTACGGAAAAAGTGTTCGAACCTTTTTATACCACCAAGGCCTATTCCACCGGCATCGGCCTGAGCCTCTGCCACAGGATCATCACCGACCACAAGGGCAGTATCCGGGTGGAACCTGCCCGAAAAGATCGAACCGGTGGCACCGGCGGAGCCCGGTTCGTGGTGGAACTGCCCGCCGTCCCCAATGACGAGAAACACCCCCAGCCAAGGAAGCTATCATGACAGAGTTTGTGATTTACGTTGTGGATGACGAACCCACCATCAGGGAAGGCGTCAGCTCGGAACTCGAGGATGACTACCAGGTCTTCTCTTTTGAAACGGCCGAGGATGCCCTGGAAGCATTCCCGGAGAACCCCCCGGACCTCATCCTTCTTGACATTGAACTGCCCGGTATGAACGGCACCGAGGCCTTGCCGAAGTTCAGGGCGCTTAAGGCCGACGTCCTGGTGATTATGATCACGGCGTACGAGGACATTAAACTGGTCATTTCCAGCATGAAGCAGGGGGCAAGGGACTATATTGTCAAACCCCTCCACATGGAAGCCCTGGAAGTGGCGGTTGCCAATGCCCTGGAAACCATCCGCCTGCGCAAGGAAATCGCCGCCCTCCAGGAAAAGCAGATTCGGGAAAACCTGCCCTGCTTTATCGGGGAAAGCGAGGCGATCCACGATATCATGGACTATATCGGCATGGTGGCCAAAAGCCCGGACACCCCTATCCTTATCCTGGGAGATACGGGAACCGGAAAGGAGCTGATCGCCGCCACCATCCACCATAAAAGCCCCAATTTTGAAGGGCCGCTGGTTACGGTGAACTGTGCCGCCATTCCGAAGGATCTTCTGGAAAGCGAGTTGTTCGGCTATGAGAAGGGAGCGTTTTCCGGGGCCTCCGCCACCGGGAAACGGGGCCTGATCGAAGCCGCCCACAACGGTACCCTGTTTCTGGATGAGGTGGGGGACCTGAACCCGGAGGCCCAGGCCAAGTTGCTCAGGTTCATGGAGTCCGGGGAGTTTTACAAGGTAGGGTCCACGGTAAAACAGACCGTCAAAGCCCGGATTGTTTCCGCCACCAACCGGGACCTGGACGAGATGATCACCAACAACACGTTCAGAAAGGACCTTTACTTCCGCCTGGGGGTGGTCAAAATCCAGGTGCCGTCGCTGAACGAGCGCAAGGAAGACACCATCCTCCTGGCCCGGTATTTCCTCCAGGTGTTCAACGAAAAGTTCGGCAAAGCCCTCACCGGCATTGACGAGCGGGCCGTGGAATTGCTTAAACTCTACGTCTGGAGCGGGAATGTCCGGGAACTTAAAAATATGATGGAGCGTGCGGTGCTCACGGCCCGGGGCACTGAACTTACCCCCGAAGATTTGGGATTGGAGAAGATTGACCGGGGCCGGGTCATGGAGGGGATAGACGATAAGCGGTTTCCGCCGCTGCCGCCCACGGGCATCGATATCACCGAAGTCCGCCTCTCTCTGGACAGATTTTACTTCGGCAAAGCCATGGAAATGGCAAAGGGCAATGAAACCCGGGCGGCCAAGCTGCTGAATCTCAAGCACCACACCTTCCGGTACCAGCTAAAAAAGATCTCCGATGCGTGAGGCGTGCCGGTAGGATGACCTTTATTTCACCAGTATATCGTCCAGGATCTCTTTGGCTTTTGCATCCCGGTCCGTGACAATGGCCACAATATTGATACCTTGATTCTGCTCGATCATGGTGATGGCACGGATATCAATATCATTCTCACTGAGTTGCCGGGAGATACGTCCCAGCTCCCCCGGGGTGTCTTTAATTCCCACCAGAATATTATCATCGGGCACCCCTTTAAACCCGGCTTCATTGAGCACGGACAATGCCCTGTCATTGTCGGCCGTGGCCAGTTTGATCTGGGCATAGCCTTTTTCCGACAGGGCGTTGATGGCGTCGATATTGATGTCGTGCCGGCCCACGAGTTCTGAAACTTCCGTGAGCAGGCCCTTGCGGTCCTTTGCGATGATTCTGATGTATTCCATGGGGCCTTAAGTCTTCTTTTTTTTAGGGGATTAAATCGTCTATGAATTCGTCGATCTGGGCCTTGGTCACATTGGGCATGCAGATCAGGTGGGTCTGGCCGTTTGCCGTTGCCAGCTGCCACTTTTCCTTCACCCGGGTGCCCGCATCCGGAAACACCACCGTGATGGCATTGGGGTTTCTCCATGCGTTAATCCCGGCCTCTTTCAGTCGTTTTTCCGCATAGGCTGCCGTCTCAAGGGCATGGTCCACCCGCTGTCCGAGGCCTTTGTTACCGTACTTTCGGATCATGTACCAGAGGAACAGGGGGGTGAGGCCATTGCGCGACCCTGTGATTGTTGTGTCCAGAGAACCGATATAGGCGATGGACCGGGCGATCCGGTTCACATTATTCTTTTTGGCAACGACGATACCGCAGGGGATCGGGGAGCCGAAGGATTTGTGGCCGCTCACGGAAATGCTGTCCGCCCCGTCTTCAAAGTCAAAGGCGGCCCGGGGGGTGATAAACGGGGCAAGCCCCCCGCAAAGGGCGGCATCGGAGTGAATGTAATTTTCCGTTATCACAAGGCCGCCGAGGATGGATTTGATCCGGTTCAGATCATCCTTGGCCTCTGTCATGGTGGTGCCGATATTTGCAAAGATTATGGCAGGTTTATCCCGATGGATTCTTAAGGTTTCACGCAGGTCTTCATAGTCCATTTCACCGTTGGCCCGGGACCGGATCATGATATGCCGCATATTCAGCAGGTGAAGGTTTTTGCTGACACTGTAATGGGTGTCCTGGGAATAGTAGGTAATCCCTTTGGGATAGAGTTCCCGGGCGATATATAATCCGTATAGATTTCCCTCGCTGCCGCCGTTGGTCACATACCCCCAGTAATTATCCGGTTCGGCCCTGAAGAGCGCGGCCATGAATTCAATGACTTCGCGCTCAAACTCCCGGGTATCCACTTTCCAGGTACTCGGGGTAAATGGATCTCCCAGGTTGTTCAGGGGGTATTTTAAAAACTCAAAGAGTTCCCGGTAGTCAAAATCCTTTGATACGGGATACCCCAGGAAACGCTCCGTCCGGTTTTCAATCCGGCCAAGGAAGTCCATCAATCGTTGGTGATCCGACAGGTTCAGTCTCATCTTACGCCTCAAAAAGCCTTCATTCATCACAGAAAAAGTCAACCCAGGGTATAAAAACGGGATGGGTTTTACAATGGGAATCTATGCCATTGGCCGGAAAATGAAAGGCAACCGGGGCCGTCACCGGCGGATCAGGTGGGATTGTGCATATTGACGTAACGAAGGGCTGGGTTTATAGTTCAACAGATGTCCCGGCAATGAAACGGGCCGTGACGTTTTAATCAACCAAATACAACAGGAGCAACGCATATGCCGGGTAAAGACGGTAGCCTTGTCCAGAAAGCGCTGGCGGATCAAAAGTCCCGCCAGGCCGGCTACAGGGAACGCGCCTTGAAAATGTACCCTTGGGTTTGCGCCCATTGCGGCCGTGAATTCGAGGGCAAGCGGGTTAAGGAACTTACGGTCCACCACAAGGACCACAACCATGACAACAACCCGCCTGACGGCAGCAACTGGGAGCTGCTGTGCATCTATTGCCACGATAATGAACATTCCCGGGACCAGGTGGCCGATGCCTATTCCGATGAGGTGGCCGGGAGCGCCGGGGACTCCGGCGGTACCACCAATCCCTTTGCCGGGCTTGGCGAAATGCTGAAAGGCAAGCTTTAAAATATGGCACTTTATTTTATCACAAAACAGTTCCAGACCCGCAAGATGGCCTACGACAAAGCGCAGAACGTCCTCTGGGTGGACCCGAATTTCAAGGAAAAGTTTTTTATGGGGCAGCAGGTGGGATTCAACCTGGATCTTCTGCGGTCCATTGAGCAGTATCCGGCCCTCTCCCAAAAGGTGGCTGCCAAGGCCCCGCTGGTGTTTTTCACCTTGCACCTCAAAGACATGAAAGTGGCTGTGGGCGTTGATGAAGACGGTTTGGCGTTTGTGAACGGATTGGCGGTGCCGGAAACGCCCAGCATCAACGGAAATCCCATTGTCCAGCGAAAATTGAAATAAACCGGGTCACGGTGTCGCTGCAATCTTTACGGTGCCCCGGCGAATTAATGCTTGACTTCAACAGATAATCCCATCTATAGCTAAGATTCAAGCAAGTAGCATATTCATTAATTGCCCCTGTGTTTGAAATTTATCGTTTTCACATTATTAGAAATAGGAGATTGGTTAGATGCCTACAGGTACCGTAAAATGGTTTAATGACGCAAAAGGATTTGGATTTATCGAACAGGAAGACGGCGGAAAGGATGTGTTCGTTCATCATTCCGGCATTAACGCCCAGGGTTTCAAATCCTTGAACGAAGGCGATCGCGTTACGTTTGATATTGAAGACGGCCCCAAAGGCCCGTCAGCAAAGAATGTAACCGTTGTATAACGGTTTGATCCGGTTAAGTTCCCAAACGGATGCATTGCTGTTTGGGAACTTTTAGCACTTTGCCCCATCCCGCCAGAGCATCAGATTTTCATTTTCCGGCATCCCATGCCGTTTTCATTTCGTAAATGATCCGTTTTATCGGGCCGGCTACTCCCCCGGTTTGATTTAAACAGGAATTTGTACTAATATAGAACCTGCCTTAAAGATACCTCAACGCAATTTCATTTTAACCGTAAAATTCGTGACCCCCTGATTGTTATTGGGGGGAGGTATTGGACAACCAGCAAACAGTTTGAGTTTTTTCCCTTTCAAGTATTCTTTTTTTGTAGGGTTGAATGTAACTTTTACAACATACGGGGAGATGCTATGGAAAAATGCGGATGGATACTGATTATGGATGGAAATGAAAATCACTACCAGTCCGAGTGCGGTGGTGAATGGTTTTTCTTCGAGGGAAGCATCAAGGAAAACCAGATGAAACGATGCCCGTTTTGCGGCGACCCCATACATGAGCTTGAGTCGGTGGCATGGTGAGACGGCACTGGGGTTAATTTTTTTTTATTGTCTTCATTCAGGAAACAACTCCTGAGAATAAAAAAGGGCGGCCAACCAAAGCCGCCCTTTTGTTATGGTAACGCGCCTGCATCCATATCATCCCCCGGAGGGATTCCGGGAAAGCCAGGTTTCAAATTTATCTTTCGGCAGGGGCGGGGAAAACAGGTAACCCTGGATTTCCATTGAGCCCATCCGGGACAGGACATCCAATTGCTCCCGGGTTTCGACGCCTTCGGCCACAAGCAGCAGGTTCAGCTTGTTGGCCATGAGGATGGTGGTTTCCACGATGACCATATCCTCCTTGTCATGGGGGAGATTATCCACAAAGGTTTTATCGATTTTCAGCACTGAAATGGGCAGGCGCTTGATGTAGGCCAGGGAGGAATATCCCGTGCCGAAATCATCAATGGCAGTTGTAATTCCCAATCTGGCGAGGCTTTTCAGACGTTTTGTGGCACGGTTGATGTCTTTTACCAGTATGGATTCTGTGATTTCAATCTCCAGGCGGTCACCGGGAAAGCCGGTACGGTCCAGAATTTCCTTGATCATGGATTCAAAATTGGGGTCTTCGAATTGTCTCGGGGACACATTGACCGAGAGCTTGAGATCAATTCCTGTGCGGGACCTGATGTCCAGGGCCTGGGTCACACTTTTATCAAAGATCTGTTCCCCAAAGGGAATGATGAGTCCGGATTCTTCGGCCAGGGGGATGAATTCGTTGGGTGGCACAAGGCTGCCGTCCTTTTTGATCCATCTGGCAAGGGCTTCCATGCCTTTGGGCTGTCCGGTGGCAGCGTCTATCCGCGGCTGGAAATAGACCTGGAATTCATTGGCTTTTATGCCTTCTCTCAAGTCCGCCTCCATGCGGACCCGTTCGGATATCTTACTTGCCATCTGCGGCTCAAAGACCGAATAATGGTTCTTCCCCGTATTTTTGGTCTGATACATGGCAAGGTCGGCGTTTTTGATCAGGCTGTCCTCATTGGTTCCGTCCAGGGGATAGACGGCCATGCCGATGCTGCCCGTCACGTGGAACCGCTGTCCGCCGAGTTCAAACGGTGTGTCGAATACGGATTGAATCCGTTCGACCATGGCAAGCATCTCACCGGTTTGATGCATGTGGGGAATCATGATGATGAACTCGTCCCCGCCGAGGCGGGAGACGGTATCGCCGTCGCGGACGATTCCTTCAAGGCGTCTGGCAGTTTCCTTGAGCAGCTCATCCCCTTTGGCATGGCCCACCGTATCGTTGACATTTTTAAAGTTATCCAGATCCAGAAAGAGGATTTGAATCATCTCCCCGGATCTTCTGGCATCTGAGATGGCCTGGACGAGCCTGTCCTTTAGCAGAGACCGGTTGGGCAGGTTGGTCAACGGATCATGGTAGGCCAGATGTTCGATCTGATGCTCTTTGAGCTTCATTTCAGAAATATCGTGGAATACGGCGATGTATTTGTCTGTTGTGCCGGTTTCACGGATGGAGCTGATGCTTAAAAGTTCCGGATATGCCTCTCCGCTTTTTTTACGGTTCCAGATCTCGCCGGACCAATAGCCGTCCTTGATCAGTGAGGCCCACATTTGTTCATAAAATTTAGGGTCATGGCGGTCCGATCTCAAAATTCTGGGATTCTCCCCCAGCACTTCATCCGCCCCGTAGCCCGTGATCCGGGTAAAGGCATTGTTGACGGCTTTAATTGTGCCCTGGTCATCGGTAATACAGATACCTTCGGAAGTGTTTTCAAAAACCTTTTCGAACAGTTTGAGCTGGTTTTCCGCGGTTTCCCGGACCTTTATTTCAGCAATGAGATCATTTCTGGAGGTGGTCAGCTGGTCCATGAACCGGTTGAAATTGGACCATAGTTGTCCGATTTCATCGTGGCGGGTATTCATGATCTTCAGGGACCAGTCTCCCCTGGCCCCCTGTTCAAACCGCTGAATCAGAGTGCTCAAAGGCTTTGTGATTGAGGCGCTGATCATAAGGGTGACGGCGCCTGTCAGTGTCAGTGATACCACCAGGACCAGCATAAACATCTGTTTGAGTTCGGCCAGGGGACCGAAGACTTCGGCGGTATAGGAGGAAGAGGCAATGATCCAGTCCAGGGTGGGCATATGGTCAAAGGCCACAAATTTTTCCCTGGCGACACTCTCCGACGGATTCCGCCAGTTATAGGTGATGTATCCGCTTCTGCGCTCAATCATTTCCCGAACGATGTGTCTGCCATGGGAATCCGTGATGTCAAGAACGTTTCCCGATAACTCCGGATGAATAATCGAGTTGCCCTTTGTGTCTACAATATAGGAGTAGCCGGTTTCGCCGAAGGTGAGTGTTTCAATCTGCTCCCTGAAATCGTCAATACTGATGAGACTTGAGAACTCCGACTTGTAGGAGGATACGGAAATAATCCAGTCCCAGGGTTCGAAATAGACCATGTAAAGGGCTTTGGGCCGGCGGGAGGTCTCGTTGGGATTCTTCCAGTCATATTCAAGGTATCCCTGCTTCTTTGAGATCTGAGACTGGATGAATTCCCTGTAGGAAAAATCCTTGCCCCGGACCCCGGCTACCGGATGGACCACGGCGATACCGTTGCTGTCGATGCAATAGATATATCCTGTTTTACCGATGGTCTGGCTTGCCAGCACTTCAACCGCCTGCTTTCTGGCCTCGGATTCACCGATACCGTTTATCTGGGCTGTTTGATATATCCATCTTATGATCTCAAGGTTTTTCTCAGCAATGGCCCGGAGATGATTTTTGATGGAAACCGTGGCGGCGGTTTCCACCATATCCGTGATGACCTGGTTTGAAACGTTCAGTTCATTTTTGATCCGCTGTTCGAGGTCGGACTGGATGGTATAAAACAAGATGGAAAAACTGATGGATATCACCGCTGCAAAAACAATCGCGTAGGCAATGAATAATTTGAAGCGTAAGGGTAAGTTGGTGATAAAATTCATGCCTGGCGTTTCATTCGGGGTTTTGGGTAATATCAAGGGATAAAATAGCCCATCGGGCCGTATATGGCAAGATCGATGGGCGGCAGGTCACTTTCATCCGCCTTTTTTCGAATCAAAGTCCGGGAACAATACCCCCCCCAAGCCCTGACTCGGGCAAAAGCTGCCGGTTATCGTTTTCCCGTTGCCCTTCCGCTTTTTAGAGCCCAAACATGTTGACGATTTTCAAGGGAAAACGGCATCAAATACAAGATTGTAAAAGAGGCTATTTGGGCAATGGCTGAAAACATCGTGGGGGATGCCGAAGAAACCACCCGGTAGTTTTGCGATCTTTATGGGGAAAGTCCGGTTTTAGATGAGATTAATGATGTCATTTGGAATACTTCCAAGGAGAAGTTGAAGACTTTTAAAGCGTAATGGTTTATGGCGTCTAAAAAGAAAGGGCGGCCGTTCAAAGCCGCCCTTTTGCCCAATTGCAGGTGCTACTCGTTGAGCATCCTTTCAATTGTTCCATCTTCACTGAATTTTTTGAATATTGCATTTAATTTTTTCTGCAGGGTGGGTCCCTGGGGATGGGCCTTGGATAAAACCAGGTACAGGGGCGTCGATTTTAAAGGGCCCGAATGCCCCAGGGCCGATGCATTTTCCCCCAAGACTTCCTTGATCTTGGTCTGGGCGACAAACTGGTTTTCAATCCAGATATCTTTTCTGCCTGAATACAGCATCTTCAGGGCGGCTACCTCATCGGTGACGGTATGAAGGTCAATGCCGGCCTCTTTGGCTTCTTCTTCATACCAGTATCCCAGCAGGCCGACCATACTGTAGGATTTTAAATCAGAGAAGTTATTCACCACCAAACCGTTGGGGAATGTTTCTTTTTTAAACCACACCACTTCCACGTTTTGAAAGATAGGGGTTTCGGGAAAAAGACAGCCTTGCTGTTCTCGCTCCTCCGTACGGGACCAGGGAAACGTGCCGGCCATTTTTCCCTTCATAACCAGGTTAATGGCCCGGTTCCACTTCATGAACTTGAATTTGGCCTCATATCCGGCCTCTTTGCAGGCAGCCAAGACGATCCGGCAGACGGGCCCGTTTTTCTCAAGTGATTGGGAAAGAAAGGGGGCCCAGTCCCCCACGGCAAAGGTTACTTTTTCCATTGCCATGCCCGGTGTTGAAGACAGAAGCAAAAGCATAGTTGTGATGACGATTGTGTGGATTCTTCTCATAATTTTTTCCTTAAGTGCATTGAATACAGTTTACGCAGACAAGCGCCTGCGCTCAGCTAAAACTTGGTCCAGCCAGTCCGGATCCATCTTTGGTACAGAAGACAGCAACAATTGCGTATACTCATGGTGGGGCGGGGTAAACACCTCATCCCTGGGTCCATGCTCCACGACCCGGCCCTGGTACATGACCACCACATCGTCGGCAATGGCCCGGACCGTGGCAAGGTCGTGGGTGATGAAAAGATAGCTCATGTTCAGCTCGTCCTGGAGGCGCTGGAGAAGTTTTAATATTTCCTCTGCCACAAGCTGGTCCAGGGCGGAGGTCACTTCATCGCAGATGATCAGTTCGGGTTGGGCGGCCAGGGCCCGGGCGATACAGACCCGCTGTTTTTCACCGCCGGAAAGCTCCGAGGGGTATCGGTCCAGGTATGTGTCGTTGAGTTCGATCATGTCCAGGAGTTCCGAGACCCTGCGGGCCGTCTCTTTTCTCCCCGGGTTGTAATAAAACCGGATGGGGCGGCCGATGATATCTTTGACCTTGTGCCGGGGATTGACGGCCACATCCGGCATCTGGAATATCATCTGCCATTTCCTCAGGCGGTCCTTGTCCCGGTGTTTCAGGTAGGGGGACATTTCTATGCCGTCGAAGTAGACCATGCCTTCACTCTGGGGAAGGAAGCCCGTGATCACCCTTGCCACAGAGGTTTTCCCGGAACCGGATTCCCCCACCACAGCCACCGTCCTGCCCCGAAGCACCTCAAAACCGACGTTGTGGAGAACGGCAGGGCCGTTGTTGTACCCGGCTGTGATATTTTCCACCTTTAGCAGGGGCTCCTCCGCTTTCGGGGGGGACACTTCCTTGACCTGGCGGCGGACCGCCAGGAGATCTGCGGTGTATTTCTCCCTGGGGGCATCCAGCATGGAGCGGGCATCCCCTTCCTCCACGCAGAGACCGTGGCGGAGCACCATGATCCGGTGGGAAAGCTGGGCCACCACTGCCAGGTCGTGGGTGATGTAGATGGCGGCGCAGTTGGACTTTTTCACCACCTCTTTGATGGCAGTCAGCACCTCGATCTGTGTGGTGACATCCAGGGCGGTGGTGGGCTCATCAAAAATGATGATGTCAGGATCACAGGCCATGGCCATGGCCACCATGGCCCGCTGGAGTTGGCCCCCCGAGACCTGGTGGGGATAGCGGAAACCGATACCGGCAGGATCAGGTAAAAACAGGCGGCCGTAGATGTCTTCCGCCTTGGTCTTCGCTTCGTGAAAGGTCATCATCTTGTGGGCCAGCGGTGTCTCCGCAAACTGGGTCACCAGCTTGTGGGAGGGGTTAAATGAGGCGGCCGCACTCTGGGCCACATAGGCGATCTTATAGCCCCGTATGGATTCCAGTTCCGATTCCGGAGCGTTCCGCAGCTCCTTGCCCAGGTAATTGATGGTGCCTGCGGACAGGCGGCAGCCCTCCCTGGCATATCCCATGGCGGCCAGGCCGATGGTGGATTTGCCCGCACCGGACTCGCCGATGAGGCCCAGGACCTCCCCGCGGTTGAGGTGAAGGTCCACCCCTTTGACCACCTTTCGCCATTTACCGTCCTGTTTGCCCTGGATTTCAAGGCCGGTGATGGTGAGCAGCCGTTCCGGGGGGATGGTCTTGATGGTAGGTTCTGTCATGATGCGCCTCCTTTATGCCCTGATTTGGGCGGACCGGTGAAGGAACCAGTCCACCACCATGTTGATGGATACGGTGAGAACCGCAATGGCCCCGGCCGGATACAGCGGGGTGAGGATGCCGAAGTTGATGGCCCCGGAATTTTCCCTCACCATGGAGCCCCAGTCCGCCGTGGGGGGCTGGATACCCAGGCCCAGAAAGGAGAGGGACGAGATAAACAGAAATATGAAGCAGAACCTCAGCCCGAACTCTGCAATAAGGGCAGGCAGGGCGTTTGGCAGGATCTCTCTTCGGACGATATACAAGGTCTTTTCCCCTCGAAGCCGGGCTGCGTCCACATACTCCATAATGGCGATGTCCATGGCCAGTGCCCGGGCCAGGCGGAACACCCGGGTGGCGTCCAGCAGGGCCACCACCACGATGAGTACGGGAACAGAGGTTCCCAGCACCGAGAGGATCATCAGGGCCAGGATGAGGGTGGGGAATGCCATGAATATGTCCACGATCCGGGACAGCAGATGGTCCAGCCAGCCCCCGGTCACGGCGGCGGTCAGTCCCAGGAAGGCCCCCACGAAGAAAGCGATGAGCGTGGTGATAAAGGCGATGGTGATGGAATTGCGGGCCCCGTATATGATACGGCTGAGCATGTCACGCCCCAGCTGGTCTGTGCCAAGGAGATGCTCCCCGCCCGGTGACAGCCAGACATCGGCTACCACTTCGGACTCTCCGTAGGGGGCAAGGAGCGGGGCGAACAGGGCCACGGCCAGGCCGAAGATGATGATGGCCAGCCCGATGCGTGCCGACAGGGGACTTGCCTTGTATAATTTGATCCATTTGGATTCTTTTTTCATGGGATTCTCCTCATTTGGGGTGGCGCAGTTTGGGGTTGGAAAGAATGGACAGCACGTCGGCGGAGAGGTTCAGGAAAATATAGGTGCAGGCAAAGATCAGGCCGGCGGCCTGAACCATGGGGATATCCCGTTTGGACACAGAATCCACCAGGAGCTGTCCCAGGCCCGGATAGACAAAGACCACTTCCACCACAACCACGCCAACCACCAGCCAGGCCAGATCCATGACCACTACGTTGATGATGGGGGCCAGGGCATTGGGCAGGGCATGGTAAAAGATGATCTTGACCCTGCGCACCCCTTTGAGCCGGGCCATTTCAATATAGGGGCTGGACAGCACCCCGATAATGGCCGCCCGGGTCATCCGCATCATGTGGGCCAGGACCACCAGGGTCAGGGTGAGGCAGGGGAGTACCAGGACGTTGACCATTTCCAAAAAGGCCATATCCGGCCTCAGGATGGCCACGGATGGAAAGAGTTCGAACTGCACCACAAAGATCACAATGAGCAGGTATGCCACGAAAAATTCGGGTAAGGATATGGCGCTCAGCGTTGAGGTGGACAGGAATTTGTCCAGCCAGGAGTTCTGGTACAGGGCACAGATCAGTCCCAGGACGATGGCCAGGGGGATGGAGACCGCTGCGGCGGAAAAGGCCAGAATCAGGGTGTTTTCAAACCGCCAGCCGATCATGTCGGCCACGGGCCTGCCGTTGGAGAGGGAGTTACCCAGCTCCCCATGGGCCAGATCCCCCAGCCAGCTGGCATAGCGGGTGGCCAGGGGCAGGTCCAGCTTCAGTTCTTTTCGCAGGGCCGCCAGGTTTTCTTCGGTGGCCCCCTGGCCCAGGATGGCCTGGGCCGTATCCCCGGGCAGGGCCTCCAGGCCCGCGAATATTAATATGGAAATGGCGAACAGGGTGAGCAGGGCAAACCCCGTCCGTTTGATAATGATGGGAAACAGGAAATTCATGGGATCCTCGTTGCTGTTGGGCGGGATCCGGGATAGTGACGTCCCGGACCTGCCGGGGAGATGGCGCCGCCCGCACCGTTAATGCGGCGGCGCCGTTACCGTTACGGGCCGCTTTACGCTCGAAACCACCAGCGTTCACAGGCGCGAAGACCGTCCAGTTCCACATTGCCGGCCACTGGGTTGTAGCCGATCTTGTCGCTTGCCGCATCCACGATGTTGGCGATCATGGGGATGACCACGGAGCCGTCGTCGTGGAGGGTCTGCTGGAGTTCATGATACATCTGCCGGCGTTTGTCGGAGTTGAGTTCGGCCCGGGCTTCTTTTACCAGCTTGTCAAAGGCGGGCACTTTCCACATGGATTCGTTGGCAGAGGCGTCGGACACATAGGTCATGGAGAGGATCCAGTCCACGGTGGGGCGGGCATACCAGAAAGAGGCGCAGAAGGGTTTAACCCGCCATACTTTCGCCCAGTAGCCGTCGTTGGCCTCCTTTACCACGTCCATTTTCAGACCGGCCTTGGTGGCATGTTCTTTCCAGAGCTGGGCCGTGTCCACGCAGCCGTTGTAGACCATATCAGCCACGTGCAGTCTTACCACTTCGTCCTGAAGACCGGATTTTTTTAAGTGGAACTTCACCTTGTCCGGATCATATTGGCGCTGGGGGATATCGGTGGCGGCATACTTTACGAAGGAGGGCACGGGATAGTCGTTGCCCGGTGTCCCGTATCCCTGAAGAATCGTCTTCACCAGGGCGTCGCGATCCACGGAGTACTTCACCGCCTTTCTGAAATCGGCATTGTCGTAGGGCTTCATGTCCTTTCTCATGGGAAAGGTATAGGTAAGGCCGCCCGGGGTGTTGATGACCTGGATGCCCTTCATGCGGCTCAGGAGTCTTGCGGTTTTCCGGTCGGGCCGGTTGATGATGTGGACCTGGCCGGTCTTCAAAGCCGTGGTTCTGGCGGTGTCGTCGGCCATGGTGATGATCTCAACGGAGTCGAACCAGGCGCGGTTTTCCTTGAAATAGTTGGGATTGCGAACCGCAAAGGCCCGCACACCGGGCTCCCATTCCTTTAATATGTAT
Source organism: uncultured Desulfobacteraceae bacterium (assembly GCA_913041495.1). Taxonomy (GTDB): domain Bacteria; phylum Desulfobacterota; class Desulfobacteria; order Desulfobacterales; family Desulfobacteraceae; genus Desulfobacter. Next base: position 21,760 of record CAJWHT010000087.1, read on the forward strand.
CCGCCGGTGCCCATGCCGTCCTCAAAGTCCTTGGTGCCGGCAGGTACGCAGGGCAGGCGGGTGGAACTGATGATATAGGGGAAATCCGCATTGGGGTCTTCGAGAACGACTTTAAACTCATGCTTGCCGGTTTTCACCACCTCTTTCACCGGTTTGAGCACGGCTGCGATCTGGGACTTGTTGCCTTCGCCCCGGTGGTGGTTGATGGAGAAGATGGCATCTTCGGCATCCATGGGTTTGCCGCTGTGGAACTCTACGTCGTTTCTCAGTTTGAAATGCCAGACCTTTGCCCCGGGTTCTGCATTCCACTCGGACACCAGTTCGGGCTGGAGTTCACCGTTTTTGTCCAGTTCCAGCATGGGATTCCTGTACAGGCCCATGGTGGTCATCTGGTCAAAGACCCCGGAGAAGTTGGAGGGATCCAGGCTGTCGGTGGTGGAGCCCCCGGCAAGTCCCAGCTTCAGTGCCCCGCCCCTTGCCGGCCCTGCGGCAAAGACATTTTTCAGCAGCCCCGGTGCGGGGACGGCTGCGGTAACACCTGCGGCAATGGCGCCTTTCATAAACGTTCTTCGGGTCATTCCGGTTCTGTTCTCTGTCATAACGGATTTCCTTTCTTATTAGTTTTATATGAAAGAACCAGGCAACTCGTTGATTTCTTTCATGGTTTGTTGTGGGCA
>CAJWHT010000088.1 GCA_913041495.1 uncultured Desulfobacteraceae bacterium
ATCAGACCACAGGGACTTTTTTGATTGCACATGTCACCCGATACCCATAGAGGCAAGCCACAGAGCACTTCGGCTGAGAAACGATCACGTGCAACGGTGCGCAATACCCTACAATTTCGTATGAATCTGCTTTTCGTTCTCTTGATGCTGGGGGTGGCGGTTACCAATGTGGTGGTGTTTCAGACCATTGGGAAATCATTGATTCAAACTGAAAATTACAGGTTCATTGAACAAAAAGGACGGACCATCGTAGCGCTTTTAAGTCAGCGCATCAGCTATGCCGAAGCCATGGCCAAGTCCATGGCCACCGTGGCAGAGGAGCTGCCCAGGGACGAAAGCCTTTTCAAAAAAATGATTCCAAAGCTGCTGTATGATAAAGCCTCCCGCATCACAGTTGCCGGTGGCGGTATCTGGCCGGCCCCATATGCCTTTGATGAACGCAAGGAACGCAGGAGTTTTTTCTGGGGCCATGACGGAAGAAACCGGATCGCCTATTTTGATGACTATAATCACCCGGATAGCCCGGGATATCATGCCGAAGAGTGGTACGTTCCCGCAAGATACCTGAAACGCAATCAGACGTATTGGTCCAAATCCTATGTGGACCCCTATTCCCACGAGCCCATGGTGACTTGCACAGCTCCCTATTATAGGGGAGACGTATTTTCCGGGGTCAGCACTGTTGACCTTAAACTCGATGACCTGAAAACATTTCTGGACGAAGAGGCCGGGGCGCTTCAAGGATATATATTCGCGGTGGACAGAAACAACAAATTTTTGTCCTTTCCCGATACAGGGATTGTAAAGGCGCACGCAGATGACGCCACACCTTCCGGTTTTAACGCGTTTCTCCATGCAGGTGAGCTGGCGGATAAAGATCCCAGGTTTCTGGGTGTGGCCACGGCGCTTGAAAAAATTAATACGGATATCCTTAACATGCAGACCGGGGAAACGGGCCGGGAAAAGAAACTTGCAGGGATGATTGCCCGTGACAGCTATCAAATCACAACCGGCGAAGCCAGATTGATAACTGCCACCCTTGACGTTGCCAAAGAAGATTTTTTTGCCAAACAATACGCCCATATCCCCATGGGGACGGATCTGATTTTAAATGAACCGGCATCGGCTTTTATTTTTCCGGTGCCCCGTACCTATTGGAAGATCGTTATTGTTTCACCGGATAGGCAGGTAAATCGGGTCGCCGACTCTATTTCCCAGCAGATTTTTATACTGCTTTCCATCGGCATCCTGGTCTGTGTTTGTATTGCTTACCTGTATATACGGTCCATTTTTGTGCAGCCCCTGGCCCAGATGACCCGGCAGTTGATCAAAGCTACGGAAGGGAAAGGCAAAGGTTTGATTCACCTGGCCGGGAATAAAAAAAATGAACTGGGTAATCTGGCCTATTGGTTTAATCTGAGGACAGAGGAACTCAAGGAATCAAACGCCCGGCTGGAAAGGGAAATAAAGTCCCGCAAAGCCTCGGAAAAGGCCTTAAAAGAAAGTGAACAACGCCTCTATATTCACCTGAAGAACACGCCGGTGGGAGCGATTTCCTGGGATTTGAAATTCCGGGTGACGGAGTGGAACCCGTCGGCCGAAAAGATATTCGGATTTACAAAAGAAGAGGCGCTGGGGAAACATTCCACGGAGCTGATTCTGCCTGAGGATGTCAAACCCTCGGTTGACAGGATTTTCAGTGAGCTGGTATTGGGCAAAGGGGGGCAAAGAAGCGTCAATGAAAATCTTACCAAAGACGGCAGGCGGATTGTTTGCGACTGGTACAACACAACCTTGCGGGATACGGAGGGTCAGGTAACGGGTGTGGCGTCGCTGGTAAATGATATTACCGACAGAAGGAGAACCCAGGAACTGATTATTCAGTCCGAAAAAATGATGTCTGTGGGAGGGCTTGCCGCAGGCATGGCCCATGAACTCAACAATCCTTTGGCAGGCATGATTCAGAATGCCCAGATTATCCACAATAGGTTGACCAAAAAATTGCCCGCCAACGTTGATGCGGCCTCTCAATTGGGGGTCTCCATGGACATCATAGAACGATTCATGGAAAACCGGGGCATTTTAAAGCAGCTCGAACACATACGGGGGGCCGGGGTGAGGGCCGCAAAAATCATAGACAATATGCTCAGCTTTGCCAAAAAGTCAGTGTCCGACCGGGTGGAAACGGATTTGGCGGCGCTGATCGAGGATACGGTGGCGCTTACGGAAAACGATTATAACCTGAGCAAAAAGTATGATTTTAAGCATATTGAGATCATCAGGAAATTTGATGCGAACGTGCCTGCCGTATTTTGTGAACGGACCAAGATCCAGCAGGTGATATTCAATATCCTGAAAAATGCATCGGAAGCGATATCCGGCGATGGCACCAAAGGACAATTCCCCAGAATCGTCCTGCGGCTGTATGTCCGGGGACCAATGGCCTGTATTGAAATAGAAGACAACGGCCCGGGTATTGATGCGGGCACACGCAAACGGATATTTGAGCCCTTTTACACCACCAAAAGCCCTGATAAGGGTACCGGCCTGGGCCTGTCCGTGTCTTATTTCATTGTTGTGGATAACCATGGCGGTGAAATGGCGGTGGAGTCCGTGCCCGGTCAGGGCGCCAAATTTATCATCAAGCTGCCGTTCCAAACATAAAGCCGCCGATTCAACCTGTGGTATTGAGGTTTTCATAAATGTCCTGTCAGGCGGTGAACAACCATGGATGACTATTTCGTATCCGGGCGGCAGAAATCAGCTTTTGGTATGCTCTTTGCCCCGGATCTTGTGTTTGTTTTTTACCGGGGCATAAAAAAAAGAGAAACCCGGGATCAGGGAAAAATATGTCGCTGAATGGGGATTTGTTTCCGGAAACCTAAATTCGGGTGGCTTGAATTTAGGTTATCCGATCTTAGCTTGGCGGCCGGGGCCGGATCATATCGGTCTGATCCATTATTCCGCACTATCATTTTTATTCCAACTATTATAAGGTAAATCCGCAACAAAGATTGTATCAACCATTGATTGACCTAGGGAAGCCACCCTGGGCAACCCAAACACTGGAGTGTAAAAATGTCAAAGAAGAAAAAAGAAGTCACATTGATGGACAAGATCGTATCCTTATCCAAGCGCAGGGGCTTTGTTTACCCCGGATCTGAGATTTACGGCGGGCTTGCCAATTCCTGGGACTTCGGCCCCCTGGGGGTTGAGCTGCTCAACAATCTCAAGGCAGCCTGGTGGAAAAAATTCGTTACCGAAAGAACGGACATGGTGGGCGTTGATGCGGCCATTCTCATGAATCCGGAGACCTGGGTGGCATCCGGCCACGTGGGCAGTTTTGCCGATCCCCTGATGGACTGCAAAAAGTGTAAATCCCGTGAAAGGGCAGACAAGCTGGTGGAAGGCTGGCAGTTCGACAATGATTCAAATGAGGCCCCGGACAACTGGGCAGGGGAAAAAACCCCGCCCCAGGATATGCTGGACTTCATCAACGGCAAGAATATTACCTGTCCCCAGTGTGATGCGCTTGACTGGACCCTGCCCAAGGCATTTAACCTGATGTTCAAGACCCAGCAGGGGGTTGTGGAAGGCGAAGGCAAGGATATCTACCTGAGGCCGGAAACCGCCCAGGGTATCTTTGTGAACTTCAAGAATGTCCAGACCACCTCCCGGAAAAAGGTCCCCTTCGGCATTGCCCAGATCGGCAAGGCCTTTAGAAACGAGATCACGCCGGGTAACTTCGTGTTCAGGACCCGGGAGTTCGAGCAGATGGAAATTGAGTTCTTCTGCAAACCGGGAACGGATGAAAAATGGCATGATTTCTGGAAAAATTTTGTTAAAGACTGGTACATCGGCCTGGGCGTGAATCCGGATAAACTGCGTCTGCGCGACCATGATCCCGACGAACTTTCCCATTATTCCAACGGCACGGCCGACGTGGAATACGAGTATCCGTTCGGCTGGGGGGAATTGTCCGGTATCGCCTCTCGAACCGACTACGACCTGAAGCAGCACATGGAACATTCCTCCAAGGATCTGCAGTACTTTGACGAAGCAAACGGTGAAAAGTATATCCCCTTTGTCATTGAGCCCTCGCTGGGGGTTCAGCGTTCCGCCCTGGTATTCCTCTGTGATGCCTATGAAGAAGAGGAAATCAAGGAAGGCGACACCCGCGTGGTGCTCCGCCTCCATCCCCAGTTGGCACCGGTGAAAATCGCTGTTCTGCCCCTGTCCAAAAAGCTGAGTGAAGGTGCGGAAGAGGTCTTCCACACCCTGGTCAGGGAATTGGGCCTGAACATTGATTTCGATGTCCAGGGCAGCATCGGCAAACGCTATCGCCGCCACGACGAAGCCGGAACTCCCTTCTGCGTCACCTTTGACTTTGATTCACTGGAAGACGGTTCCGTAACCATCCGCGAGCGGGATACCATGGAGCAAAAGAGAATGAAGATTGATGAACTGGGTGCCTATTTCAGGGAGCAGTTCAGATACTAGATCTAAAGTTCAGATTTAATCATCCATAGCATCAGGCCGGCTCGGAAGTATTCCGATCCGGCCTGATTCATTATGGTGCGCTAAGACTGCAGGGCATCCCCGCCACACACTTGGCACAAACTTCATCAATATCATCCTTCATATCGGGGTTTTGGGCAAACCGCTTCATGACCACCTGCAGCCGGTCGTTACAGCGGTGGCGATCTATACCCTCCGGGGTCACCGCCCCCACAGGGCAGCGCTGAATGCAAAGCCCGCAGTCTTTTCCGGCCTTGTGCCGGCACAGTTCCGGTTGCGTCACCAGGGGATGGTCACCCATGGGGGCGGCGGTTACCATGCTGCCCAGCCTGCCGGCACAGCCCGCAGGCGTGATCAACTGGGCATTGACACCAAACCTGCCAAGGCCGCTGATATGGGCCAGATGTTTGTGGGACCAGCGGGCCGTGAGGGTGGTGCAGTCAAAATTATAGGTGGCCGGCGTCAGTTCGGAGGCGTATCCTTCGTCCTTGAAAATATCACGGATAAAAACACTGATGTCCCCGAGCAGATTGTTGGTCCGTTTCAGTGATTTTCCCCAGTCGTTGCTGGGGAAGTTCCCCGGGATGTTGCCGTTGGCAAGTTCCGGGGTGAAGGGCAGAAAAAAGACGATCACGGTCCGGGCCTCCGGGAGCAGATCTCGTGGCAGCATATGCCTGGGGGAGGCGATTTTCGGCAGAATTGAAAACCGGTCATCCGCCCTGGCTGTCACCAGCAACGGGTCCCGCCACCATGACGGCAGTTTTTCTTCAGTAATCCGTCTTCGGGCGAATTCTAATACTTCTTTTCTGAGGGTCAAAACATCCATACGCAACATCTCCTTGATTCTTTTTACCGTAGTATTCCGTAGTATTCCCCGAAGTCTGGTATTTTACAAACAAATCATCATTATGGTTGCCATAAATCATATTTATGGATGATGGAATTCTGGAATTGTACTCCGTTGAACCCCGAACAATTGCCCGGGCTTCCCTGCCCGGGCAGGGTAAAACGTCAACAATACTAAAATCCGCTGTTCATCCGCTGCCAGGATCCATTGACGGGACCTTTTTGGGGATAGATAAATGGTTTCGGATTATGGCCAGGTCTGGTATAGGGTGGGGTGAAAGGAGAGTGTCATGATCATTGTCTGTGACAACAATCGTCAGGTGGATACGGCCCGTATGAGTCCGGAGGAGCGCCACATCATCCAGAAACTCATGGCCTGGGAGTCGCTGGTGCCGACGATGGCAGCGTTCCGGGAGAAAACCGCGGCAGCCATGGCAGCCGGCTGGAATAATTCAGGTCCTGTGCGGCCCACCCCTGACCTGAACCGGGTGATAGCGGTGCTTGAAAAAAAAGTCCGGAACCGTCTCAAGAAGGACGGTTCCGGATGTTGATACCTTTAAATACGTGGTTTGGCTTTAAAAGTCCTTAAACTCATCCTCTTCATCATCAAAGGGGATGACCTGGTCCGGCCGCACCTCTTCCTTTGGCTGGGCCAGCTTTTTAACGGCTCTTTTCTGGGGCTTATGGGCCAGGGACTTGGCCGGTGTATGACCCACCCGGGCCGTGTCCATATCCTTTTTGCCGGTGACCATCATAATCAGGTCCCCGACATATTCCCTGAGCTGTTCCGCCTGTGCGTTGAGCTCTTCGGATGCCGAGGCGGATTCTTCGGCGTTGGCGGCATTTTGCTGAACCACCCGGTCCATCTCTGAAATGGCGGTGTTCACCTGATCTATGCCCTGGGACTGTTCGCCGGAGGCCTCTGAAATCTCAGCCACCAGCTCTCCCACCTTGCCCGTACTTTCCGCCACACGGGTAAAGGCCTCATTGGTGGCGGCCACAAGCTGGGAGCCGTTTTCCACTTTTTTCACCGTGCTTTCGATGAGCTGGGAGGTATCCTTGGCCGCATCCGCCGCCCGCATGGCAAGGTTTCTGACCTCGTCGGCCACCACGGCGAACCCTGCCCCGGCTTCCCCTGCCCGGGCCGCTTCCACGGCGGCGTTCAGGGCCAGGAGATTGGTCTGAAAGGCGATCTCATCAATGGTTTTGATGATCTTGGAGGTTTCCTCGCTGGCCTTGGTGATGTCCGCCATGGACTGGGTGAGTTCAGTCATGGATTCGTGGGCGGTTTTTACCACGCCGTTGGCCTCTTTCATCAGGCCGTCCGCATGGATGGCGTTGTCCGCATTTTTCCGGGTCATGGAGGCCATTTCCTCCATGGAGGATGAAGTCTCCTCGATGGAGGCCGCCTGCTGGGAAGAGCCTTCCGCCATGGACTGGCTGGAAGAGGATACCTGGCTTGCGGCAGAGGCCACCTGGTTGGCCCCTTCCCCGAGGCCGTCGCTCACATTGGTCAGCACCTTGATAATGCCCCTGGAAATGAAAAAGGCCATGAAGATACCGATAATTGCTGCCACGGCCACCAGGATAATCACGGAAACCTCGGTTTTTTGTGCGGCATTGATCATGATGTCATCGGTCATGATATTGGCCCTGGCCTCTTTCCGGATTTTTTCCAGCAGGTCCTGGACCTGGGTTAGGGCCGGCACTGTTTGGGCGGCGTAGATCCGGCTGCTCTCCTCCATGCCTTTAAGTTCGTGTTCCGCCTCTTTTTTCAACATGTCCAGCGCTTCCATTGTCCGGTCTAAAAGGGGGATAGTGGTGCCGTTGAACACGGACATGGCCGCCTGGGTATCATTGGTTTTTAAATGTTCGTTAATGCCAACGGCGGAATTGTGTAAATCCTTATGGACCGCTATCATTTTGTCCCAGGTCTGCTTGAATTCAGCATCTCCCTTGGCATAGGCTTTTTGGGCTTCTTCAGTTGCAAGCCATTTGCCCAGTGCGCAGCGTGTGGGATCGGTCTGTACGCCTAAGTTATCTTTGTTGTTGATAAAGGCGTCCCTTATTTTGGCTGCCCAGGTAAGATGGTCCACCTCACGTTCCACAAGCAGCGTTGGCAACCGGGGGTTTGCCTGTTCGAATACCTTGTCTATGGCTATGGCAGATTCGTGAAGTGCTTTATGGGGGGCTTCAATCTCTTTGAGCAGGGGGGCCAGTGAAGGCACCAGGGTTTCGGCTTGCTTTCTGCCTTCCCCATAGAGCCATTTTCCGAACCCACATTTTGTGTCATCGGTCTGAACCGTCAGTTTTGTGATATTCTCATCGGTGAGCAGGGCGTTGACCTGGTTGACCCAGTTCAGGTGGTCCACCTCTTTTTGGGCCAGGTTCCCGTCCAGCCTGTTGCCGTCGATCACTTCCTCTGCATTGGTGACAATGCCCACGGTTCCGGTATAAGCGATGACGCCGACAATGGCCAGCAGGATCAGGACAATGCCGAACCCGATCCCGATTCTTTTGCCGATGGTCATGGTGCTCCAGTTCATTCTACCTCCTTATAGTCCGTTAACTATTCGTATTTTTTTAATTTAAGTTTGGGGGGTCAGCTTGGAAATATCCGCCTGATCCAGGACCTTGTCGATGTTCAAAAGGATTTTAACGCCGGTGTCGGTTTTTCCCATGCCCAGGATATAATCGGTGGTCAGGCGGGAGCCGAAAGCCGGTGGGGCTTCGATATCATCCGGTGAGATCCCCTGGACCTCGGATACGGAGTCCACCACGATGCCCACAGGGACAGTTTCATCGTTGGCATCGATTTCCACCACAATGATACAGGTCCGCTCCGTGTAAGGGATTTCCCCCATGTTGAATTTGAGTCTCAGGTCAATGACGGGCAGTACCTTGCCTCTCAGGTTGATTACCCCTTTGACAAAGTCCGGTGTCCTGGGCACCGGGGTAATGGTAATCATGCCGATAATTTCCTTGACTTTGAGAATGCCGATGCCGTATCCCTCATCAGCCAGGGTGAAGGTCAGATATTTGCCGGTTTCCTTTGTGGTTTCCGCTATGGCCTTATCCAGAGCGCTTGTGTTCATTGTATCCGTCTCCTTTATTGTCGCTTTCCGGGCTAACGCCGGAGCATTTTCGTGATAACGTCGCATACATCGTCGAATGGGCCTGAGGCAAAACCGGAATACCTGGGCCGCAGCGGCTGGGCTTTTTCAAGGGTTTGTTTCTCCTGGTCCGGCAACAACACGATGACCTGTTCTCCGTCCATCAGGTCTGCCGATGTCTCAAGCTGTTCCAGGCAGGCCCTGGTATCGGCAAATAAAACGATGATTCGTTTCCCGAATATCCCGTCTTCTTTTTTGCGCAGCCAGTTTTCCAGATCGCGTATTGTCCGGAACACTTTTGACGAGGCAGTGGCGAACCGTTGGTCAATGGTATCCAAAAACCTGTTCCCTGAAGAGCCGGCCGCGCTGTCGATAAAAAGAATTAAATTGTGCATGGTGAACCTTATGGGTCGTGTTCAATATACTGACTCATTGTAAATTTGGAAGCTATACTGCATACATAACAATAATTGTGCCAAAGTTGTATTTGTTTGGTATCTAAAATGATTTCAGAAGGTTATTGTGTTTGTCGGTGGCTGGCCGGGTTGTCTCTAAAAAGAGACTGTTGTTGTTGCGTTTGTGTGTATTGTCTTTCTTATAAATGGGTTACGTGGGAGATGCGAGGGTCTCAAAAAAGGGACTGTCTCAAAAATGTGACAGGTGCACAGGTTTTTGCGCTGCCCGGATTATTTGAGTTCATATTGCTGAAGAAGCCTGTAAAGGTGAGCCCTGGACAGGCCTGAACATCTACAGGCCTCCGGGATGTTGCCCCGGGTCAGGGTAAGCAGGCTTTCCAAATAGGCTTTTTTGCTTTTATCCATGTGGGCCTTGAAGGTGGGCAGGGCATCGACTGTGTCCCCGGACGGCATCGGTGCCGAGGCCATCGCAGATGAACCTGTGCTAAGTTTCTCCCGGATATTGAAGGCCCGGATATGGGGGGGGAGATGATGGGGAAAGAGTGTGGTGCCCTGGCCGGCATCGCTGCAGACCAGGTCCAGGGTGTTGATCAACTCCCGGATATTGCCGGGCCAGGTATACATCCGCAGTTCTTCGCCAAGTTCCGGCGACAGGGTCCAGTCCGGTGCCCCCGTAAGCCTTGCCTTCTTTGACAGATGGTGCCGGGTGAGAAGGATGACATCATCGTCACGGTCCTTGAGGGGGGGCAGCTGAATTTTCGCTGAAAACAACCTGAAAAATAAATCTTCCCTGAATTCTTTTTTTGCCACCATCCCCGATAGATCTCGGTGGGTGGCGCAGATCAGCCTGAAATCACTGCGGATTTCCGTTTTACTGCCCACGGGCCTGAATTTTTTTTCCTGAAGGGCCCGCAGGAATTTTTTCTGGATGGCCAGGGGCAGTTCCCCCACCTCATCCAGAAACAGGGTGCCCCGGTCCGCCAGGGCCATGAGTCCGATCTTGGCATTGTCCGCACCGGTGAATGCCCCTTTGGTATGACCGAAGAGGGTGCTTTCCACCAGATGGTCCGGCAGGGCCGCACAGTCCACCACCACAAAGTCCCCCCTGCACCTGGGACTGCTGTCGTGAATGGCCTTTGAAAAAATTTCTTTGCCCGTGCCGGTTTCACCGGTGATGATGACGGGCACCTCGTTGGCAGCTGCCTTTGCCGCCTGATCTATGCAGCGGTTGAGCCGCCGGCTGTCGCCAATGATATTGTCCCGGCTAAGGCCCGGCAAAGGGACCGTATGGGTCTGGCGCCGGTATTCCAGGGCACGGTTCAAGGCGTCTTTGAAATTTGAGACAGCCCCCCGTTTTGGAATGTAATCCCAGGCCTTGTTGTGCATTGCGGTTTCCGCACCGTCCGGATCTTCACTTCCGGTGATAATAATGATCTCGGGCGGGTCGGGAAATTTGCGTATGGTCCGTATGGCATCAATGCCGTTACCGTCCGGCAGGAAAACATCCAAAAAGACTACCGCAGGGGGATTTTGGGAAATCTGGGCCATTCCCTCGGCAAGGCTGAGCCGGTAATCCGCTTCAACGTCCATGTCTTTGAAACATCGGCTAAGAAAACGGCAGATCTGCTCGTCATCGTCTATGATCAATACCTTGTCCATACAACCCTCAATGGAAAGGACTAAAAAAGTGGCACCTCAACTGTGATCCGATGCGGTGCGGGCTGTTTCGTCCAGGTCTGATTTTATTACCGGTATGAGTTTTACCCGTTTGATCCCCAGACGACGCGCACAGAAAATCGTGGAGGAATCGTAACTCACCTAAAATTGGCTCTGTTGCAGGTCGTCCGAAATAACTTAATATACTTTACGGGATAAGGCAAACCAAATCCAGCCGTCCCTGTGCTCAGATCATGGTGGATATGTTTACCAATGCCTTGTCCAATCTTTTGGGGGAAATCTTGAATCGGGTTTTGAGTTCCTGGGCATAAACGGAGATCTTGTACTCTTCCAACATCCAGTAAAAATCCTCCACTGCAGCGGCCTTTTCTTCGGAAGAGGCGTCGCTTAACCCGGAGATAACGGATTGAAGCCGCCGTTCAAAGGGGGCGATAAGCTCAGCTTTCTGGTTTTCCTTGGCTGGATTGTCCGCCGCCCGCTGGGCCCGGATGGCAAGGCAGGACAGATGCCTGGGCAGAAAACGGATCCGCTCCAGGCTGTAGAGTTCCGGGAAGTTGGGGGGGCAAATGCTTTTCAGCTCGTTGAACACCTGGGTCAGGACCCCGAAGGGCAGGGGACGGTCTTTGTACTTCAAGGAGAGTTTCTGGATCAGGGTAAAGCAGGTGTCGTAGGCCTGCCCCACGGCAAGGACCTGTTTGATGACCTCCTGGCCGTGGGTGTAAAGCTGCGGCCGGATTTTGTTGACAAAGGCGTCGTAGTCTGTCCCGGTGCGGATGTTTTTGTGAAGCACATCCTTGGCCAGGGCCTGGTATATCATGTCGTAAAATCCGTCCGGCCCGTTGAAATAGGGGGCGATCTGTCTTAACCTCCGATCCTGCCGGATATCTTTCTTCACGGCCTTGATGTCTTCGGGATATGTCAGTTCGAAAAGACGGCAGATCCCCTTTTTATGGCTTGCCAGAGCGGCTGTCTCTGATTTGAAAAGCCTTAGGGAAAGCCGTTTTTCCCCTTCCGGTTTCAGTCCCAAAAAGACCTTTCTGACAAAGCCGTCGTCCTGGTCAAGGGAGATGTCCGGCAAAAGGTCCGGGAAATCCCACGAGGAAATATCTGTTTTTTCATACTGCTGCCTGGCCTGTTCAAAGGCCGAGCTTTTGGCCGCCGGACGCGTGGTGGCAAATTGCCCAAGCTTGGACAGGTCCCTTAGGGATTTGATCTCCTTATCCTTTTCATCCCGGATGGATATTCTCATCTTCAGGTGGTCGGGCAGGTCTTGGTCGGACCAGGCCGACGCCGGAATCACCAGGTTGTAGTAATTTCTTATGTACTCGGAGAGCCGGGTGAACAAGGGGGTATCGTTTTGGGGCAGGTCCTTTGCGATGCGGGCCGCCGTATTCTGGACCGGTACCAGGCGGACCCGGTATTTCTTGGGCAGGTTTTTGATCAGTGCCGCGATTTTTTCTTCAAACAGGCCTGGCACCAGGGCCTCCACCTTGTTTTTGGAGACCAGGGCGGTGGAATCTGCCGGGACCTTGAGGGTCACCCCGTCTGTTTTTGATCCCGGGTCGAAATGATAATCCAGGGCAAATTCACCCTGGGCCATAGCGAGGGTGTCCGGGAACTGCGCAAGATGGCCCGCATCCACGTGGGACTTTTGCAGGTCTGCTTTGGTCATGCGCAAAAAGGTGTCATCCTTCTGGTCCTTTATGAACTTGGTAAAGGTGCGGATGTTGTAAAACGGTCTGGGGAGCCGGGACTGGTAGAAGGTAAACATCTCTTCTTCGGAGGCGAGAATGTCCCGCTTCCGGGTCTTGTTTTCCAGGTCTTCCAGCTCCGCAATGAGTTTGAGGTTTGCATCCATAAACCCGAACCTGCGAAACACCTCTCCTTCCACCAGGGCATGGCGTATAAAAAGGGCACTCGCTTCTTCTGGATTGATCCGTCCGTATGCCACTTTTCTACCGCTGACAATGATGAGCCCGAAAAGCGACACCTGTTCTGACGCCACCACTTCCCCCCGTTTTTTCTCCCAGTGGGGATCACTGTAAGTCCGTGTGCACAGGTCGCCTGCGATGTCTTCCAGCCAGGCCGGGTCGATATTGGCCACGCATCGGGCAAAGAGCTGGCTGGTTTTTACGTATTCGGCCGCCACAATCCAGTTGGAGGCTTTGTCAAAGAGGCCGGAGCCGGGAAATATCATGGCCTGCTGGCCTTTGGCCGCCATGAAGATATTTTTTTCTTTTTTATGGGCAATGCCGGCCAGATAGCCGTGGAGCAGGGCTTTGTGGATGGCGATGTACAGCGGACCGCCCAGGGCGAATTCCTTGGACTTCAGGCCCTTGCTTCCCTTGGCATCATTGGCGCCCGGGGCTTCCGGCAGGGGGGCTTTCTGGACGATATCATGGTCGTCCAGCATCCGGGTGATCTGGCGGTGGATGTCCTGCCACTCCCGGAGTCGCTTGAAACTCAGGTAATGATCGATACACCAACGGCGCAGTTTTGATCTGGACTTCAGCTTTTTTGCCGCGTCCTGGCAGGCGGTCCAGATGTTGAGCAAGGTGATGAAGTCCGACCCCGGATCCTTGAACTGGGCGTGCTGCTGGTCCGCGGCCTGGGCCTTATCCGCCGGGCGCTGGCGGATATCGGAAACGGTCAGGGCGGTGGCGATCACCGTGGCCTCTTTCAGGCAGCCGGTTTCAGCGGCTTCAATGAGAATTCTGGAAAGTTTGGGATCCACAGGCAGCCGGGCCATGATCCGGCCCATGGCGGTGAGGCTGACACCTTTATTTTTACCATTGTTTCGGCCCTTGCCCTGAGGTTTGGTCTGTTTTCTGATGGCGGAAAGTTCCACCAGGGTGTCGAACCCGTCCTTAATACTTTTGGGGTTGGGCGGATCTATAAAAGGAAAGGAGGAGACCTCTCCCAGGTTCAGGGAAATCATCCTTAAGATAACTTCGGCCAGGTTGCTCCTAAGAATTTCAGGTGCCGTAAAAAAAGGCCGGCCGTTGAAGTCATCTTCATCGTACAGACGGATGCAGATGCCGTTTTCCACACGGCCGCAGCGTCCCATGCGCTGGTTGGCCGAACTCTGGGAGATGGGGCTGACGGGCAGGGCCGTGGTCCGGGTTCTGGGGGAGTATGCCGGTATCCTGGCAAGGCCCGTATCAATAACAAATTTTATGCCCGGGATGGTCAGAGACGTTTCTGCCACGTTGGTGGAAACCACTACCTTTCTGCCGGCTCCGCTGGTGAATACCTTGGCCTGTTCTTTGGCGGACAGCCTGGCAAAAAGGGGCATGATACTTACGCCGGGGATGTTTTTTCCCCTCAGGATCTCCAGGGTTTCCCCGATGTCCTGTTCCGTGGGCATGAAAATAAGGATATCCCCGGTCCGGGTCTGGACAAGCAGATTGGCAGCCGTGCGGGCGGCGGCTTCCACATAGCCCTGGTCGTCTGCGCCGGAATCTTTGCCGCCAGAACTTTTGCCCCCGGGCCTGGTATCTTCCTGATCCGGCCCGGTGATGGGAGAATAAATCAGTTCCACCGGGTACATCCGGCCGGAAACCTCAATAACCGGTGCGTTGTCAAAAGCCTTTGAAAATTTTTCCGTGTCTATGGTGGCCGAGGTGATGATCAGCTTGAGATTTTTTCGCTGTTTCAAAAGGCGCCGGAGGATGCCCAGGGTGAAGTCGATGTTCAAACTCCGTTCGTGGGCCTCGTCAACGATAATGGTGTCGTACTGGGTCAGGAAGCGGTCCTGCTGGGTTTCGGCCAGAAGGATGCCGTCGGTCATCAGTTTTATGTAGGCGTTGGGCGCGGTTTTGTCGTCAAACCGGATTTTATATCCCACGGACTGGCCCAAAGATTCGTTTAGTTCAAAGGCGATACGTTTGGCCACGGTCATGGCGGCAATCCGCCGGGGCTGGGTACAGCCGATCATGCCGGAACGCCCCCGGCCGGCCTCCAGGCAGAATTTCGGCAATTGGGTGGTTTTTCCTGATCCGGTCTCCCCTGAGATGATGACCACCGGATGGTTCTTGATGGCAGCAATGATCTCGTCTTTTTTACCTGAGATGGGCAGATCCGGATAGAAGTTGACCTTTTGGGGCAGGTTGTCGGCACGGGCCTGAAAGATTCCGGCAGACGTCTTGGCCTTTTTCAGCAGGCCGGCTGCCCGCCGGGATAAGTTCGTCTTGTGCCTGCCGGTGGCGGATACATTCTTTTTAAGGGTGTTGAGGGTTCTTTGAAGACCGTGTCGGTCTTTGCACATCACCTTGGGCATCAGGTCTTTCACCTGTGCCACAACTTGGTCCACTGAGTCTGATGTCTTTGGGTTTGGCGCATTCATAACCCTGGGATAGTAGCCGAGTTTCCGAAAAAGTCAAATGGACAGGGATTAAATTTTTTATTGACATGGTCCTTAGAATAAGAGAAAAAGAAATTTGTTTTTAAACATAATGGGGGTATTAGACTTCGACACAAAGTAAATTAACGTATGTTTGCTTTTTAATTTTAATGTAATTCTAATCCTAAAGATAGGGGGAAGTAATAGCATGGGAGATCAAGCTATTAAAATCGGAGGCGCCAGAAAAAGCGTCTTCAAAGACAAGGTCATGGAGATCCTGCCGGACGGCGGAAATCTCAATGCCTGCCTGACCTGCGGTGCCTGTGCATCCGGGTGTCCTGCAACGGGCTTAGAAGGGATGGACCCAAGAAAGTTCCTTCGCATGGCTGCCCTGGGCATGGATGAAGAAATCCTGAATTCCAACTGGGTATGGATGTGTTCCATGTGTACCCGGTGTATGTATGTCTGCCCCATGCAGATTAATATTCCGCAGCTGGTTTTCAATGCCCGGGCCCAATGGAAAAAAGAAGACAAACCCAAAGGCATCACCGCTTCCTGTGACATGGCACTGAAGAACGACACCTGTTCCGCCATGGGCGCCAACGAGGAAGATTTTGAATTTGTTGTGGAAGACGTACTTGAAGAGTACCAGGAATCACAGCCTGAGTTTGCCGAAATGAAGGCAGATGTCAACAGAAAAGGCGCTTACTACTTCCTGAACCAGAACTCCAGAGAACCTGTCACCGAACCCGATGAGATGGTCCCCCTGTGGAAGATCATGCATCTGGCCGGTGCGGACTGGACTTACGGCACCAAAGGCTGGGCCGCTGAAAACTACTGCCTTTTTTCCGCGGACAACGAAAACTGGGAAAAAATTGTAAGAACCAAGGTAAAAGCGGTGGAGGACTTAGGCTGTAAGGTCTGGCTCAACACCGAGTGAGGCCACGAACTCTTTGCAGTCCTGGTAGGACTGAAAAAATTCAACATCCCTCACAACTTTGAAATTAAATCCATTATTCAGCTCTACGCCCAGTGGATCAGAGAAGGCAAACTCAACCCCTCTTCAGAGTGGAATAAGGACAGACAGGTCAAGTTTACCCTCCAGGATCCCTGCCAGCTGGTCAGAAAGACCCTGGGTGATCCGGTGGCCGAAGATATGAGATATGTGGTCAAGGCCATCGTTGGTGAAGAGAACTTCATCGATATGACCCCCAACCGCTCCAACAACTTTTGTTGCGGCGGCGGTGGCGGTTACCTGCAGTCCGGCTTCCAGGAACAGCGCAGGGCTTACGGCCAGACCAAGGCCAACCAGATTTTGGCAACCAAGGCAGACTACTGCATCACACCTTGCCATAACTGCCATGCCCAGGTCCATGACATGTCCGAAGTCAACGACCATGCCTGGGAGACCGTCCATATCTGGACACTGCTGAACCTTGCGTTGGGTATTCTTGGCCCCAACGAAAGAGAATACCTTGGCGACGACCTCAAGGAAGTGGATGTGTTCCACCCTGAATCCGCCATGTAAGTAATCCTTGCGGCCGTACAGCCGGCTGCAGGTGCAGGCTTGGGGGCCCTGTCGAAAAGCAGGTGCGCGCCCCGGTCTGACATACATTTAACAGACCCGGTAAAAGCAAATGCTTGCGTTTACCGGGTCTGTTTTTTTATAGTGGGTGAACTTGACCGGCAAACGCTTGGAAAATGATCGCAAAAAATCATAAGCAAGGTATCCGGGCAATTCTTTCGAATGATCAATAAAGATAGGGCATAGTGCCGTATCTGTTTGCCTCTGCTTTATAATTGTGATAAGGAATTTGGATTATGACTCAGATAATCAGTATTGCAAACCAGAAGGGTGGTGTGGGCAAAACCACAACAGCGGTAAATCTCTCCGCCGCCCTGGCCAAGCTGGGTAAAAAGGTGCTGCTCGTTGACTGTGATTCCCAGGCCAATGCCACAACCGGTTTAGGCATTGATAAACCCTCCCTGCCGGCCTCCCTTTACCAGGGGCTGATCGGAGAGGCGGGAATTGATGAGATTATTCTGCCCACCATGCTGCCCAAGCTGATGCTGGTGCCGGCCAATGTGGACCTGATCGGGTTTGAGGTGGAGATGATGTCCGCCCCCCGGCGGGAAGCCCGGCTCAAAGAACTTTTGGCAGGTGTTTCCGACCCCTTTGACTTCATTATTATCGACTGTCCCCCGGCGTTGAGTCTGCTCACCCTGAACGCATTTGCCGCCTGTGATTCAGTACTGATCCCTCTGCAAAGCGAATTTTTTGCCCTGGAAGGTTTGGGGCAATTGTTGGATACCATAAAACGTGTGAAACATTCCTTTAATCCCGGATTAAACATCAAGGGCATTTTGTTGACCATGTTCGATAGGAGAACCAACCTCTCCCAGAATGTGGTGGACGACGCCAGGCATTACTTCAAAGACCTGGTGTTCAAGACCAAAATCCCCAGGAACGTCAAGCTGGGGGAGGCTCCCAGTTATGGTCTGCCCGTCATTCTCTACGATAAACAATCTCAGGGATCAAAAAGTTACGTTGCCTTTGCCAGGGAATTGCTAAAACGATGATGAAAAAGAAAAAGAAAAATACCGGCCTCGGCCGGGGGATTTCTGCACTCATTCCGGATTTGGACCTGGAGAAACCTGAAGCCAGTTCTGATTTTTTCTTTTGTGCGGTGGGGGAGATTGCTCCCAACCGTTACCAGCCCAGAACCCGATTCAGTGAGGAGGAGCTTGACCGCCTCAAAACCTCCATCGCCCAGCAGGGGGTGCTCCAGCCCTTGCTGGTGAGAAATATTAACGGTGCCTACGAACTGATTGCAGGGGAGCGGCGTCTGCGGGCGGCCAAGGCGGCCGGACTCCACCAGGTGCCGGTTATCGTGCTGGACCTGACGGATGAGCAGGTATTGGAAGTTTCCATTATCGAGAACATCCAGCGGGAGAACCTCAACGTCCTGGAAGAGGCGGAAGCCTATTTCAGGCTCATTGACGAATTCGGCTATACCCAGGAAAAGGTGGCCCAGAAAATCGGTAAAAACCGGTCCACCATTGCCAACCTGTTGCGGCTGCGCAGCCTGCCCCAATTGATCAAGGACAGCCTGATCGCGGAAAAAATCAGCATGGGGCATGCCCGGGCGCTTTTGGGGGGCGGTACCGAGGAAAACCAGCTTTACCTGTTCAAGCAGGTGGTGGATCGCGGCCTCTCTGTCCGGGAGACGGAACGCCTGGTGAACCGGGCCAAGCAGGAACCCAAGAAACTGGCCCAGAAAATGTCGGCCGATGAACGAAAGCTTCTGGACCAGACATCCTCCCAGATCGCAAGCAAGATCAACTCCCAGGTGAAGATCAAGAAAACCGGCGACCGGGGGGCAATCGAGATCAAGTTCAAATCAAACTCTGAATTCAACCGGCTTGTGGAGCTGTTAAGCAGTATTCAATGAAAATTACCGTTGCGAAAACCGCTGGCTTCTGCATGGGAGTCCGGCGTGCGGTGGACATGGTGCTGGACGCCTCAAACCTCGCGGATGAGCCTATATTTACCTATGGTCCCCTGATCCATAATCCCCAGGTCCTTGAGATGCTTGAAGGCAAGCAGATCTTCCGGCTGGACACCATTCCCGAAACCGGGGAGGGTATTGTGCTTATCCGGGCCCACGGGGTGCCGCCGGAAGATGAAAAGGCGCTTGCCGATGCCGGTTTCACCGTTATCAATGCCACCTGTCCCAGGGTGGTCCGCGTCCAGGTCATCATCAACAAGTTTGCCAAAAAGGGCTACGCCACCATCATCATCGGCGATAAAAAACATCCCGAGGTGGTGGGCTTGCTGGGGTATGCCAGGGGCAAGGGCCACACGGTGACCTCCATGGCACAGCTTAAGGAACTGCCGCAGTTTGAAAACGCCGTTGTGGTGGCCCAGACCACCCAGAACACCGAGTTTTATAAAGAGATCAAGGACTGGTGCAGGGCCAACAGGCCCCACTATGAGCTTTTCGACACCATCTGCGGATCCACGCAAAAACGCCAGGACGAGGTCAGAGAACTTGCCGGCACCCACGACGCCGTGATTGTCGTTGGGGGCAAAGAAAGCGGCAATACCCGCCGCCTGGCCCAGGTGGCCGCGGAAACCGGTACGGTCTCCACCCATATTGAGGATGCCGGGGAAATAGATTATCGATCCTTGTCTTCCGCAGATGCGATTGCCATCACCGCCGGTGCGTCTACCCCCAACTGGATCATCAAGGATACCTGCCTGAAGGTGGACCGGAGCTTGAGGCGCCGGAATCCGATGACGGGAAAGCTGGCCGGGGTGCTGGAGTTCCTTTTGAACACCAACCTGCTGCTGGCGGCAGGGGCCGCCTGCCTGACCTATGGGGCCGCCATGATACAGGGGGGAAACCAGACCCATGTGCACGCCCTGATCGCCATGCTCTACGTGTTGTCCATGCAGATTATGAACAACACCATGACCATCCGGTCCGATACTTACAATAAGCCCGACAGGGCCGCATTTTACAGGCAGTACGGCATCTGGCTCAAGTTACTTGCCGGCATTGCCGGTGTAACCGGCCTGTACCTGGCCTACACCAGGGGCTGGGTGAGTTTCGGGATGCTGTTAACCATGACGCTGTTGGGATTGTCATATAACCTTAACGTCATCCCCAAGGTTTGGGGGCGGCGGCGGATATACCGGATCAAAGATGTTCCGGGGTCCCGGACGATCCTCATTGCAGCCGCCTGGGGAGTGGTCACAAGTGCTTTGCCGGCCGTTGCCGGCGGATTGCCGTTGCCGGCGGCAACCGTCGCCTTTTTTTATAGCGCAGGGCTGGTGTTCGCCAGAACCGCTTTTGTGGATGTGCTGGCGGTTCAAGGAGACAGGATCGCCGGCAAGGAAACCCTTCCCATTCTTCTGGGCAAAAAGAAGAGCATGCGGGTGGTGCGTCTGGTGCTTACCGCCACCACGGGGGTTGCCGTGGGCAGTTTTTTTCTGGATTCTGGCGGAAATGGCGGGTTCTGGCTTGCCATCATCCCCCTTTTCATGCTTTTATTGATCAAATTATATAAGGAGGACAGTGTATTGTCCGGCAGTCCTTATGAATTCTTGTTCGAATCTTTGTTTCTTCTGGCGGGATTGACTGCTGCCGCAATATAAATTCGTTTCAATGGAGGTGTCATGACAGACGGGTCGAAAAAGAAAAACAGCATCCCGCTGATCGGTGCGCTTGCATTGAAGAACCAGTTGGTGACCAAAACCGAACTTGAGGCTGCCCTGGTCCATTGCAAAGGGGCGGATGAGCCGGACGAAGCCCTGAAGGAATACTTTCAATCCCAGGAACTGATTTCCAACAAGAATATCCAACGCCTGACCCTGGCGGCCAAGGCCATCTCCATCCGCCAGAAAGAGTTTAAGTTCGGTGCCATTGCCCTGGCCAAGGGCTTTATCAATAAAAGCGTTCTGGATCTGGCATTGGAAGACCAGGAGTCTGATTTGAAAAGCGGCCAGAAACCCCGGTTGATCGGGGACATGATGGTGGAGGCCGGGTTGCTGACCGAGCGGCAACGGGATTATATTCTCAAACTTCAAAACCGTATTAAAAAAGCCGGTCCTGCTGCCGTGGCGCCGTTACCACAGGATCTATCCTGCGATCCCACCACCGAAGAAGAATCCGGTGACGCTTCGGAAGATACGGTGGACGACGCCTCTCTGATGCCTCCCGAGTCCATTGTGGGCGGTATTCAACTCCAGCTGGCCGGTGATTTCATGGCCGCCTTTCTGTCCAAAACCAAGGAATTTGACGAGGATATCACCACTTCTGAAATCAAGGAGGCCTTATTCGACAGGGGAATTGTCTCCGGGCTTGTGGCCGATGATATGATCGAGGGATTCATCCAGTCAACGGGATTCAAAACCCAGTCCTTCCGTGTGGCCAAAGGCGTCCGGCCGATCCAGGGGCGGGATGCGAAGGTCGAGTATTTTTTTAATACCGACTATCTTAAGGCCGGCGGAATGGACGAAGATGGCAATATCGATTTCAAACAGCGCGGGGAGATCCCGCTGGTGGAAAAAGGTACGGTTCTGGCGGAGAAAACCCCACGGGTGGAAGCCCGTTGGGGACAAAATATTTATGGAGACGAGGTATCCACTGACAAGGGCGAAGACGTCCCGCTCAAGTTCGGCAAAGGCGCCGTTCTTTCAGAGGATGGGCTTAAAATACTGTCCGCGGTGAGGGGCTATCCCAAATTCAGCCTGGCCGGCGTTGTTTTTGTCAACGAAGAGTACACCACCAGCGGGGACGTGGATTTTGAAACCGGGCATATCGAGTTTGACGGCAATGTCAATGTAAAGGGGTGTATTAAGTCCGGCTTCAAGGTGACAGGCTGCGATGTGGCCACCGTTGAGTTGGATGGCGGCATCGTCGAGGCAGACGGGGATGTGAAGGTGGCCGGCGGTATCAATGAGGGAACCATCTATGCCCGGGGCAGTGTATATGCCAAGTTTGTCCATAACTCCGAAATAGTCTGCATGGGTGATATCCATATTCAAAAAGAAATTGTGGATTCCACCATCGAAACCTCCGGCGCCTGCGTGATTGCGAACGGTAAACTCATATCTTCCCGGCTGACGGCAAAAATGGGGGTAACGGCCCGGCATATCGGTACGGAAATGGCTTCTCCGTCAAACATAAAGGTGGGATATGATGCCTTTACCGAAAAGGAAGTGAAAAAGAACAGGGCCAAGGTGGCCCGGATCAAAGAAGAGATTGCTGCCAAGAAGGGTAAAAAGGCAGAGGTCAGACGTGAGAATACCGAACTTCAGAAAAAGATCACCGAATTGGCCCATGTTCAGGACCGTTCCCAACTGGAACAAAATGAAACGGCGGAACAGCTCAAAAAATCTTCTCAGGCCACCCAATCCGCTGAACTTAAGGCACGTCTCACGGAGTTGGAAGAGCAGATTGAAACCACGGAGCAGGATCTGGACTATTGCTTTGAAAAAAGTGAGGCGTTGGAGCAGCAGCTTCAGTCCATTGACAGGGAGCTTGCGGAGCTTGAGAACCAGCGCGAGATGCTGGTGGAAGAGCGCAACAACCTGACCCGCTGGGCAAAGGACAATCCGGGTAAGGCCCTGGTGGCCGTCGAAGGCGCCATACTCGCAGGCAACGTCATCTATGGAAAACACAGCGAGCTTACCGTGGACAAAGAGATCCGTCATTCAAGGATCACAGAGGTCCAGTTCAAGTCCGATGCCAAAGACGGGGGCCGCCTGGTTTACCGGATGAATGTGGGTAATTTTTAAATTCCGGCAACGCTTGTTTTTCTTTAGGCACGTACATTCACGATTCCATTGGGGACGTGATCCAAAAGAGAATAAATCGGATTAAATCCCTTACATTCCCGAACATTCATTTTCAATAACGGCCATGGGCCGCCCATGAACGTCATGCGCCGTGCCCACAACAAACCA
>CAJWHT010000089.1 GCA_913041495.1 uncultured Desulfobacteraceae bacterium
CAATGTGCCTTTTGCCCGGGGCAATGCGGCCAGCATGTCTGTTTCCCCTTCGGCGATACGGATGTCCAGGGAGGCATCCCGGCAGATCTCTCCTTCGGTGGTATGGTCAAAGTAGTAATATCTGGCACCGACGGTCCGGGTCTGCCCGAGGATATGGCCGAAGAAGCCGTCATTGTCCGTGAGGGTGGCCGGGACGTTGGAGATTTGGAGATCCACCTTGAAATCGGATCTGAACTGTTGGGCAAGGTGGTTCAGGGAGAGGCGGTCGGCTTCGGGGAAAACGATATCCAGCCCCATGGCTTGGGGCTCATGGGCGGAAAGAATGGCCAGCATCTGGCCCAGGCGGTACCTGGGCCAGGGCCATTGCCCGGCACCGGCCAGGCTGGTTTCGTCAATATCCACAATGGTGACCCCGTGGGTATATGGGGCGGTGGATCCCAAATGGCGCATGTAGCGATCGTAAAAGAACCGGTCCATGATTTTTACCGGACCCTGTACAGGACCTTGTACCGGGGAAAGGGATGAGAACGGGCCAAACGCCGCAGCCAGGGTAAGTATCACCATGGCAACGCTTAGGCCTGTGCGGGCCGGCCGGGGGAGGCCGTCTATTTTCGGGATGGCGTTCACAGGGGCAAGTTTAAGGTAATGGCTTCATGGGGTCAGCGGATCATGATCTCCACACGCCGGTTCCGGGGTTCAGGGGTTTCATCCGGGGTTGGGACCAAAAGATCGTTTTCTCCGAAACCCTGGACGTAAATCTGCCGAAGCCCGGTGTCGTGCCGGGCGAGAATCCTGGCCACGGCCCTGGCCCGTTCCAGGGACAGGGCCATATTGTACTCCGGTGTCCCTTGGGAATCGGTATGGCCGATAATACTGATTTCCGAAGGAGCCCGATCCCGGGCACTCTGGGAGATCTGGGGCAGCAGGTCCATGGAGGCCGGGGTGAGGCGGACCGAGTCCGTGTCAAAGTATAGGATAAAGTGTACGGGTTTGGCCGGTTCCTGGGCGAACAGCCGGGCATAGGTGGTGTTGATCTGTCGGGGATCCGCCTTTTCAACCACAAACCCCTGGGTTTCGGACGCTGCCCGGGTATAGGTGTAGGGTTTGTCAAGCCGGGTGGCAAAGGCCTGGTTCCGGACCACAACCGATCCGGTCTTTCCGTCGTCCTGGGGCAGCAAAATGACGGTGGTCTCCTTTTTTAAACCGCAGGATGCCAGAAGTGTCAGGGCCAAACAAAGAACCAGAAGTTTACAAGTCGTCTTCAATGTATCACTCCACTTTCACGATGAACCGGGTGCCCCGGATACCCACCGTTGCCTTTGGGGTGGTCACCTTGACCGATTCCGGCGAGAGTTTGCCTATTTTACCCGAATGGTACACGGCTTCGCCCCGCTCCAGGTAAAAGAGGAAGTCATAGGTGGCGGTTTCCGGGGAAAAGATGTAATTGCTGATCGTAAAGCTTGTTTTCGGCCCCAGGGTGATGACGGTGCCGTCCGTGAACATGATTCCGGCATAGCCTTTGTACGCCGTGACGATCAGGTCGCCGCTTTGAAGCAGCATGCCCACCCGGGCAGGTATCTGTTCCGTATTATGGTTCTGGTTTTGAGCCTGACTCGGCAATTGGCGCTGGACACTGACCTTGCCGGATATGCTTTTGACCATGGCGGCATGGTTCTGGGCCACCGCCGTATCCGGCAAAAAGAACAGCGCAATGAGAAATAGGATCCAAAAGGGTTTCATAATTTTAGGTGTCACAGTCCGGGGCTGTAAAATTTGAGCCTGATTAAGAAAAAAGATCAACCGTTCGTCGATTATAGACAGCAGACAGATCCAAGTCAAGGCGGTACAGCTTAAGCAGATACAGCCAGAAAAGAGGACCTGATCCGTTTAAGGTGTTTTAAAAGCTGGGTTTTTCTGGCCCGGCCTGTCTCTTCGGGGCTGCCTTTCCTGAGCAGCTCGGAAAGAAGCACCAGGTCTTCCATCACCGCATCCACTTCCCGGCTCAGTCCTTTGGTGTCCATTTTCAGCATATTGAAATACCAGAGTCTGAAAGTCAGGGAATATAGACGTTCGGAGGTCTCAACCAGAAAGGGGTTCCCGGCGGCTTCATGGAAGATTGTTTTATTGGCGATGTCCAGCTCTGCCAGTTTTTTGGGCTCTGGGGCTGACTTCAAGGCGTTGCAAAGGTCTTGAAGCGCATCGAAGCGAGAGAGTTGCTCCGGCTGTATTTTGTCCCGGGCCATGGTACCGATCACCGCTTCGAGTTCAAGCCTGGCCTGGAATACGTTGGTGATGGAGCTGAGTTCCAGTTCGGAGATCAGGATGCCGGTTCTAGGAAGGATCTTTACCAGGTACTCCCATTCCAGGCGGAAGAGTACGGTGCGCAAAGGCGTTCTGCTGACCCCGAATTCTTCGGCAAGGGTCTGCTCTTTGAGGATGAGGCCGGGCTCGTATTCCAGGAACATGATCCGGTTTCGAAGGGTGTTGTAAATGTCTTTGTTCATAATCGGTTTTATCCCGCCTTGGTTCGTCAGGTTCAGAACGTTGGTATACCTTAATAGTACAAGCCATAAGATTATGCAACCGGCAACCGAAACGGCTGCCGGTATCTGGATATAACCCGGTTATGAGGTGTTGGGATCAGTCCATCACCGGTGTCCCGTTGGGGTGCTTTTCCCGTTTTTTTTCAAACCCGATGAAAAATGCCAGAAGTGAGGGCACCACAAAGAGGGTGAACATGGTGGACAGGGCCAGTCCCCCAAGCAATACAGATCCCAGTCCCCGGTACAGCTCGGAGCCTGCACCGGTGGAAATGGCCAGGGGCAGCATGCCGAAAACAGAGGTGGCGGCCGACATGAATATGGGACGGATACGGGTCCGCACCGATTCCATGATGGCCGCGGTGCCGGTATAGCCGCCGTATCTTACGTTGTTCAGGGACTGGTGAACGATGAGGATGGCGTTGTTCACCACGGTGCCCACCAGGATGATGAAGCCGAGCATGGTGACCACGTCAAACCCCTGGGGGGCCACATAGGCATCCACTAACCGCAGACCGATAAACCCGCCGGCCCCGGCCAGGGGGACGGTAAACATGATGATAAAGGGGTAGAAAAAGTTTTCAAACAGGGCGGACATCAGAAGATAGGTGATGACCACCGCCAGAAGGAAGTTCCACTGCAGGGCCTCCCGGGTCTGGGTCAGTTTGTCCGCATTGCCGCCCATGGTGATTGCCACCCCCGGCAGCCGTCCGGCCTCCTGCATGGGCCGCACCACCTGGTTTTCAATCTTTTCCATGGCGGCCTGGAGGGGCAGGGATTCCGGTGGTGTGACCTGGAGTCGAACGTGGCGCTTTCGTTCCAGGTGATTGACCTGGGTCATCCCCCGGGTGTAGACCAGGTCTGCCACATCTCCGATGCGGATGGGCGTGCCAAAGGGGTTGACCACAGCGGTGTTGAGCAAGGCCTCCGGCGTGGCGGAACGCTCCTGCGGCCCTTTGAGCACAAGGTCAAGCTGCCGCTTGCCTTCGGGGCGGAATTCGTCTACCTTCCGGCCGTCCATGAGTACATCCACCCAGGTGCCGAATTCCGCTTCGGTGAGGCCGCTGGCCGCAAGCTTTTCACGGTCCGGCATCAGCCGGGCTTCGGGGTAGGTGGTTTCCAGGGAGGGAATGGGCCGAATTTGGGACCCGGGTATCCCGCCCATCAACGCACCGAACAATTGCCCGCCGGCACCGATGATCTGGGTTAAGTCTTCCCCGGTGATATCCACGTCAATGGTCCGACTGCTGGCGATGTCGGTCTGGAAGATACCGGCCTGGAAGGCAAAACCGAAAACATCCGGCAGGCTGTTGGCGATGCGGTTGTACAGGGGCAGCAGTTTTCCGGCCTCGGTGTCATGGACGCTAACCCCGCCCAGGAGGTTGAAGCCCTCTTCGGCCACAAACCAGATATCTTCAATCTGGGGAATGCCGTCCTTCCAGTCCTCGGCCAGGTAAGGGGCAAGCTGATCACTGAAAAATTGCCCCATCTCCTGCCGCTTGTCCACCGAACTGCCCGGGGTGGGGATCAGGATGGCCAGGACCAGGTTCTGGTTGCCCTGAGGCAGGTATTCGGTCTTGGGCATCAACTGCCAGACAATGGCCACGGACAGGGAGGTAAACATGAGGACGCATCCCAGCCGGGTGACGGCATTTTTCAAAAAGAACCCGGACAGGGACATGAGCCCGCCGTGGAGCAGGTTGCCGATCTTATCGATGATCCCGGCCGATTTTTTCCCCTGATTGGCTTTCCTTGGCAACCGGTAAAGCCGGTTGAGGATGGTGGGAATCACGGCCACGGATACAAACAGGCTTAAGAGAATGGAAAAGGTAATGGCAATGGCGATATCTCTGAACAGCTGGCCGGCCTCCTCCTGGATGAAGATGACGGGAACGAATACGGCCACAGTGGTGGCAGTGGAGGCAAACACCGCCCCCCAGACTTCAGACGCCCCTTCATAGGCGGCGGCAAAGGCTTTTTTTCCCATATGGCGGTGCCGGTCGATATTCTCCAGTACCACGATGGCGTTGTCCACCAACATGCCCACGGCAAAACTGATGCCGGCCAGGCTGACCACGTTGAGATTCCGGCCCAGCACCCACAAGAAAAGGAAGGTGCCCACCACGGAAATGGGAATGGCCACGGCCGTGGTGACGGTGGCGCTGGCGGACCGCAGGAAGAGCAGCAGCACCAGAATGGCCAGGGCGCCGCCCACCATGACGTTTTTCTTCACCAGGTCGATGGCGTTGAGAATATAGGGCGCCTCATCATAGACCCAGTCCAGGAAAAGCTCCCGGGGGGCCAGCAATTCTTCGTTGATGCGGTCGATTTCTTTTTGCAGCCGGTCCACAAGATCGATGACGTTGGCCCCTTGTTCCTTTCTGACGCCGATGGCGATGACTTCGGTACCGTTCTGCATCACAGCGCCGGTCCGGCGTTCATACCCGAAACCCACCTCGGCCACATCCCTTAGGTGAACCCGCTGGAGGCCGTCGTTGTAAATAACCGTGGCCAGGGCATCTTCCGGGGTTTCAAACTGGCTGACGGTCCTGATCCGGTAGTCTTTTTTCCCGATGCCCATAAGGCCTGCGGAGGTATTCCGGTTGGCCCCGCGCACCCGGCTGATCACCTGGTCGATGGTCAGATTGTACCGGGCAAGTTTCTGGGGATCAATCTCAATATGCACCTCGGTTTCCGTGCCGCCCCCCACAAAGAGGGACCCCACACCCTTGACCCTTTCCAGGTGCTGGCGAAGTTCATTTTCAAAATAGGTGCGATAGGTGGCGATGGAGCGGGTATTTGCGGGCCGTGTCTTGAACATGATCCAGATCACCGGGTTGGACTGGGCCCCTGCCGCCTCAATGGCCGGCTTTTCGACATTCTCCGGGTAATCCGCCACCTCGTTCATCTTGTTGGACACCCGCAGCAGGGCGGCGTCCAGGTCGCTGCCCACGGGAAATGTCAGGGAGACCTGGCCGTAATTGTTGAAGGCTGAGCTCTCCATGGATTCCAGGTTTTCAAGCCCTTTGAGGGCCTCTTCCTGCTTTTCGATGATCTCCTGCTCGATTTCCGTGGGGGTGGCACCGGGCCACACGGTCCGGACGGTGATTTCAGGGGTTTCCACATCCGGGGTCAGCTGTTTGGGTAGCTGCATCAGGCCGATGGTGCCGAACAGGACCACCAGGATCACGCCCACGGCAACCGTGATGGGTTTTTCTATGGCATAGCGGATGATATCCATCTTATTCTCCCTGTGATCCTGGGGCCGGTTTTTCTTCTGTGTTTTCAGCCGCAGCGTTGCCTGCGGGCGGCAGTACAGTCACGGGTTGGCCCGGTCGCAGGCGCTCGTTTCCTTCGGTGATCACGGTCATGCCGGGCGTAAGCCCTTCAGCGTTGACACCCACATTTGCCCCCCGGGAATAGGCCACCTGTACAGGCAGGCTTTTGGCCTTGCCGTCAGCTATAATGAATACCATGTCCATGCCCTGGAACTGCACCAGGGCATCCCTGGGAATCATGACCATCTCTTTTTTCTCAGACACGGGTACGGCAACGGTGGCAGACATGTTTACGGCCACGGGACCGTCATAGTTCAGCTTGAGCTTCAGGGAAATATTTTTGGTCTTGGGGTCGGCCTCGGGCCGGATACCTGTGACAATGCCGTCCAGCGTGGTGTCGGAGGCATGGAGGGTGACCGGCATCACATCCCCGGATGTGGAGAAGCGTATCAGGTGTTCGGCCACCGGCACCTGGATAAAAATGGCGTCTGTGGCGCCGAGCATGCACAGCTGGCTGCCCGGCAGGACCCACTCCCCCACTTCCGCCTGTTTTTCAAGGATGATGCCGTCAAAGGGGGCTCTCACCACATGTTTGGCCAGGCGGAGGGTCAGGATATCGATCTCCCTGGCCAGGACAACGGTCTCCTGAATGCGGTCTTTATGGTCAAACCGCTGATCGTCATAGCTGGATTCCGGTGCAATATCCTTTTTGAAAAGATGGGTCTGCCGGTCCAGGTTTCGCTTGGCCTTTTCAGCCCGGATCTTAGCCTGGGCAAGCCGGGCCTTTTTCAGGGCCAGTTCTTTTTCAAGGATACGGCTGTCCTGGCGGATCAGGATATCTCCTTTTCGAACCCGGTCTCCTTCATTGAAGGTCACCTGGATGATCCGGGCGCTTTCTTCGGGTGATACCCGGCTGATGCGGTCAAAGTAAAGGGTGCCGATCAGATCTGTGGTGGTGGCCGCTGTGGTGGCCACCACGGTTTGGGTACGGACCAGTGCCGGCGGCTGGGCCGGGGCGCCTTCCTGGGCCTGGCAAAGGACCGGGTTCAGCAGGACCGGACTCAGCAGGCATATCATATAAAGGAAAAAAAGGTATGGAATACGCATGGAAGATAAGACTCCTAAAAAGTGGCCGGGGAACACCCCGCAGGGATTTCGGCCAGCGTTACAGATAAACGGTTTTTTTGCCCTGCCTTTGCGGGGCGGCCTGCCGTGAGAGGACGCAGATGATAGACCAGGGCGGCGGCGGTTGTCAATATCTCATCTTTGCTGCGTACATTTCAATGGAAAAAGTGAAAGCAATTGTAAAGGAACGGAAAAATTGTCTGGATACCGGGAGAGGCTTGACAAAAATATTTTCTTGGTATACCTGAAAAATATCAACATTGCGACAGGGCCGATGTAACGGGGACGGCAAGAAAATAAAAGGAGAACGCATGACCTATTCAGATATCACGCATGGATTGTGGGCCGAGACGGCCAAGGGAAAACCCGAACTTAAGATGTTTTCAGGGGAGCACCGCACGGAAGTTGCCGTGATCGGCGGGGGATATACCGGTCTTTCGGCTGCCCTTCACCTGGCAAAAGAAGGGCATGACACCGTATTGCTGGAGGCCAATGCCGTGGGGTTCGGCGGGGCCGGGCGGAATGTCGGGCTGGTGAATGCCGGGTTGTGGCTGATGCCCGAGGATGTGATTTCCCTGGTGGGTGAAGACCACGGGGAGAAACTGATTGATGTGCTTGGGGCCTCCCCCGATCTGGTGTACGGCCTCATTGATGAATACGATATCCCCTGTGAACCCTGGCGGTTTGGTACACTGCATTGTGCGGATTCCGGGTCCGGATACAAGGCCCTTAAGGAACGGGAACGCCAGTGGCAGAAACGGGGGGCACCGGTCGAACTTCTGGAAAAAGAGGAGGCTGCGCAGAAACTGGGCACCCAGGTATTCCGCGGGGCCTTGCTGGACAAACGCGCAGGGACGGTTCAGCCCTTGGGTTACGCCTTCGGGTTGGCACAGGCCGCGTTGAAAGAGGGGGCCTCCCTGTTTGAAAACACTCCTGTGACCGCCCTGAATAAAAAGGACGGGGAATTTGTGCTGGAGACGCCGGAAGGACGACTGCTGGCCAAAAAGGTCATCGTTGCGGTGATGGGGTATCCGGAACAGGTTTTTGACAATCATATGAAAAACATGGTGCCTTTTAACTATTTTCAGTTTGCCACCCCGCCGTTGAGCCGGTCCATTCTGGAAACGGTGCTGCCCGGGAGGAACGGGGCCTGGGACACCAATTTAATCCTTTCCTCATACCGGCTGGATGAAGCCGGCCGGCTGATTGTGGGCAGCGTGGGCAAGGTGGAAGGCTTTGCCTGGGATTTGAAGCTGGCCTGGGCCAAACGGACAATCGCCAAGGTGTTTCCCCAGGTGGGACAGGTGGATATGGAACACGGGTGGTACGGCAGGATCGCCATGACCACGGACCATATCCCCAGGTTCCATGTGATGGATAAGGATATGGCCATGGTGACCTGCTATAACGGCAGGGGTATCGGGCCGGGAACGGTATTCGGGAAACTTTTGGCCCGGTATATGACCGAAGGGTCAAGGGCGGACATTCCCCTTCCCATATCCCCGATCCAGGCGGTTAATTTCAGGCGGCTGCGGGGATTGTTTTACGAGGCCGGGTCCAGGCTGTACCACTTTGCCCAGCGCAGAATCTAAGGCGGGTTCGCCGTCGGTGATTTCGGCAACGCAGGGGTCAGGTGCTGCCAAGGGTAAAAATGTGGACAGGTTCCGTAAACCCTTTGATGGAAACCGGCTCATCAAAAGGGACCGGGGTAATGCCGGAAAGATCGTCCGGGATGCAGGCCGCCGTATCTTCTGACAGGAGGATATCAACGTTCATATCACGGGTCTTGGCCTGGAGGCGGGAGGCCAGGTTGACGGTCTCTCCCACCAGCAGGTAGGAGAGCCGCTCCGGGCTGCCGATATTGGCCGCCAGGACCTGCCCGGTATGAATTCCGATGCCGTGGGCCAGCCTCGTCCGGCCGCATTGTTCAAGACCCCGGTTCAGCCGGGCCAGGGCCGCATCCATGTCCAGGGCAGCCCTGACCGCGTGCAACGGATGGTCCGGATCTGCCACCGGCGCCCCGAACACCGCATAAATTTCATCCCCCAGAAACTGGAGGATCAAGCCGTTGTGGGCCTTGATGGCAGCGCTCATCTCCTTGAAATACCCGTTGAGCAGGCTGACCACCTGTTTGGGGTCCAGGGTGGCCGTCAGGGGGGTGAAGTCCCGCAGATCCGCAAACATGACGGTGACATGTTTATATGCCCCGTCCAGGGGGATGTTGCCGGACAGGATTTCATCCCGGATCCTCGGGTCCACATAGCGGCCGAAGGCGTCTCTGACCCGCCTGCGGTCCGCAAGTCCCTGGATCATCCGGTTGAAGGCATCGCCCAGGATGCCGATTTCATCGTTGGATACCACCTGAACCCTGGTATTATAGTCCCCGTCCCTCACCGATTTCATGGCCTTTAGCATGATGGTCAGGGGATGGGAAATAGACCGGCTGATCAGCCGTGTCATGATACCCGAACCGATAAAAAACAGGACAAACGCCACCAGGGAAAAAATCAGGACGGAACCTGCGTACTCCCGGGTGGACATGGGGTTGATCTCCACCTGGAGATAGAGCACAAAAAGGGTCAGTACGATGTGGGTCAATGGCAGCAGGATACCCATTCTGAAAAAGGCCCGTACCCGCCTTTTTATGGAGAGTCTGCGGGTGTTTTCAACCTCATAGAGACGGCCTTCGGGGAAGAGCTGCGGGATCAGTTCTTTGCGGGCATGGGCTTCCAGGCTGAAAAAGATCAGGGCCGAAGAAACCAGGCCCACCAAAGTGGACCTCAGGGAAAAGGTGATGGCGGTGGCAGCATCCATGGCTCCCATCCGGAACAAAGTAAAGAACATGGCCATGGGAATGAAAATCCACAGTCCGATATTCAGTGGTACAATAATGAAGGGCAGATTGATGATCCGCTGCCTGGCCAGCGCCTGAATCCCGTCCCGCTCCCTTTTGCCTTCAAGGAAAAGGCGCACCGGTGCCAGCATTTGCCGCATGCCCAGTAACAACGGACAGGTGGCCACCGCTGTGGCCAGCACCAAAAGCCCGAATCTGAATGCAATCACATAGGGCCAGTTCCCGGAATTCAGCTCGCTGATCCGTTCCCTGGCAAATTCAAAAGGGGTGGATATGTTCAGAAGCATGACCACCAGCATGGCCAGGAAGGTGGCTTTCAATGCCACCACATAAAACCCGGCCAGAACTGCCGATGGTTTGCTGGAATTCACGGTTAGCGTACCGGTACGACTTCCAGCCAGTATCCATCCGGATCATTGATAAAATAGATGCCCATATCCTTGTTTTCGTAGCAGATGCACCCCATCTTCTCGTGCAGGGCATGTGCCCCTTCAAAGTCGTCTGTTTTAAAGGCGATATGGAATTCTTCATCCCCTAAGTCGTAGGGCTTTTCCTGGGATTTGAGCCAGGTCAGTTCCAGCTTGTTGGCAGAGGCGTTGTCCGTCAGGAACACGATGATGTAACTGCCGTCGTCCGCTGTTTTTCTGCTTTGTTCCGTCAGCCCCAGGGCCTTTTCATAAAATGCCAGGCTTTTGTCAAGGTCCAGTACGTTTATGTTAAAGTGATCGATGGTAAATTTCATGAAATTACGGTCTCCGTGTGTTGAAGTTGTTTTCTTAGGTAACCATAGGACGCCCGGTATAGGGGGGTCAAGAAAAAAACTCGATGGATTCTGATATGCAAAGGTTAACTTATATCCGTCTTTGGTGTATATACGTGGGAAACGTTTAGAACAACCAATCCGGACACGGGTTCTCAATGGATAAACATGATAGTCAATTGACGGACGAAGACGTCAGAACATTGCGGTTGCGGTGGCAGGAAATAGCGCCTGATACCGGACTCAGCAGGCGGGATGCCACCATCCGGCGGCTTAAGGATGAGTGCGTGCCCGCAGGTTCGAAACGGCCGCTTCGTCTGGATCTGCGGGGGATCGACCTGAACAGCCAGAATCTGGCCGGCCTGGACCTGTCAGGCTACGATTTCAGGTATGCCTCCATGAACCGGATCGATCTGACCGGGGCAAATTTAAGCTATGCGAAACTTGGGAACGCCAGCCTGGATATGGCTGTGCTGGACGAATGCGAATTCATCGGGGCGGATCTCCAGCACGCCAGCCTGAATGAGTGCAGCGCAAAACACTGCGGATTCGGTGGTGCCGACCTGGCCCACGCAAGTATGATCAACGCCCGTCTGGGCGAGGCGGTTCTCAGCCGGTCCCGGCTTCACATGGCTGATTTGAGGGCCTCAGATCTCACCGGTGCCAGAATGTCGGAGGCCGACCTGTCCCATGCGGTGTTTACCCGGGCCTGCCTTGATGATGCGGATCTAAAACACAGCGATGTGGACCATACCCGGTTCAACCTGGCAGGACTTCAGCGCTGCCGGCTGTTGGGGATAAAGCATTTTGAGACCGCAGACTGGATCGGTTCGGACATCCGCGATATGGATCTTCGGGGCGCTTACCTGGTGCGACGGCATATTTCCGATGAAAATTACCTGTTTGAATTCCAGAGCCAAAGCAGGGTTCACAAGGCCATTTACCGGGTCTGGTGGGTGACCTCGGACTGCGGCCGTTCCCTGTTGCGATGGCTGGTCTGGCTGGTGGGCGCCACCCTGGGATTCGCTGCGGTTTATACCCAGGTGGCCATTGATTACGGGGCGTATGAAACCTGGTTTTCCCCGGTTTATTTTAGTTTTGTCACCCTGACCACCCTGGGATACGGAGATGCCGTTCCCATGTCCCTGACCGCCCAGATGGTGGTGTCACTGCAGGCGGTAACCGGCTATATGGGGCTGGGAGGGTTGCTGAGTATCCTTGGAAACAAAATGGCACGCCGTGCTGAATGAGGTGAAATCACATGTTCTCATTTTTTAAAAAGAAATCCGATCCGAAATCTGAATTGAAAAAAATTCTCAAGGGCTATGAACTGCCCTCATTTCCAGCCGTGGTGATGCAGATTCTGCAGAAGATAAGAAGCCCTTATTCATCGGCATCTTCCATTGCCGAATCCCTGGCCCTGGATCCCGGCATTTCCGTGAAGCTGCTCAGAATCGCCAATTCAGCGGCCTTTTCCCCCACAAAAAGAGTGGAAAATTTAACCCAGGCCATTGCATTGGTGGGGATTTCCCAGCTTGAATCCCTGGTGCTGGGGGTGGGGGTGGCCAAGGGCATGCCCAAACAGTCCTGCCAATGGCATGATCCTGCCGGGTTCTGGCTGACCTCTGCCAAGCGGGCGATCCTCGCCAGTGAACTGGCCCGCATCCTTTGCCCGGCAAAGGAGTCCGAATGTTTTACCGCAGCTTTTCTTCAGGATCTGGCACTGCCTTTCCTGGCCTGCCACAGAAGTGATGTCTATGATCCGGTATTCAAGTCATGGCATCTGGAAGGCGGAGACCTGGCGGCACTTGAGCGTGAGCACCTGAACTGGGATCATACCGAAGTGGCTGCCTGGATCTGTGCCGAATGGGGGCTGCCGGAAAATATCGCCGCAGCCATCCGGGGGCATCACGGTGCCGAAGTGCCGGATTACCAGGCACTGGGGCCGGTCCGGCTGGTGTCAATCCTCAGAGAGGACGAAACCAATTCCGGTATTGACGAACTCATCGTCGAGGCCCATACCGGTTACGGCATCCCGCAGGAGAAGGTGGAAGACCTGATTGAACCTGCGTTTGAAAAGGCTGCCGAACTGGCCCGGCTGATCGTTTGACGGCGATGTGATGCAAGGGTTGTCTCACGATACACACATCGTGAGACAACCGCCGCCACGTTATGTCTCACTTTCTGTTTGAGATTCTGCTTCATTCATAGTAGGTTTATCCATAAGATAGAGTAATACCTTTACCTCTGCGATATAAATATTCTGGTGGTACAATTTGTGAATAGGTTTTCCTTATAAACCTAAATGCGTCAGTTACGCTGAATTCCCGGCGATATTGTGACGCGGGAAAACTATTTGTAAACAGAACCCGCCAGGATAAGCGCCGGGGATGTGTGCCACAGGCCAGTCAAGGCGAAGTCAATGAATTAAGGGGGTCAAATGAAAAAAATCAACGATATCAAGCTCAGTGTAAAGCTCATCATCGGCGGGGTGGTGTCCGTATTTATTCCCATGCTCATTGTAGGGATAATTTCCGTGAATGAAGCTGGTGATGCCTTGGTGGATGCAGGAAAAAGGACTGCGGAAAGAGTGGCACTGGACCTGGCCATGACTGCTGAGATTTTTTTAGAAGAAGAGATGAAATTCGCTAAGGAAATGTCGTTTACCCCCGTATTGAAACGCGCCATGGAAGGGGTGGCGGCTGATGGACTGGAAGGATCAATGGCGGCGGTGACGGCGTTGGATGCGTTTCTGGCAGAAGCCCATCAAAAGGTGGGGGCGGATTACGATCTTTTTTTCACTGCGGATGCCGCGGGCAATACCTTAGGGGACAGCCAGAACGGGGGCCTGCGGGCAAAAAAGATCAATGTCGCGGACAGAGACTATTTTAAGGCAGCCGCCACTGGCAAAGCAATTATCGGCAAACCCATCAAGTCTCGTGCGAGCGGCTTACCGGTGGTGGTTATGGCGGTGCCTTTGGAAAACGGGGCGGGAAAATTCATCGGACTTTTCGGTGCCGTGCTTAAATTGGCCTCTCTTTCAGACAAGTTGACCGCGATTGAGATCGGCGACACCGGCTATCCTTTTGTTGCAGATAGCAAAGGAATCGTTATCGCCCACCCAAAAAAAGAGTTTATCTTTGAGCTTGATATGACCAAGCTGGATGGCCTAGAAGATATTACGCGCCGCATGTTGGCCGGAGAGGCCGGCAATGAAAGCTATACATTTAAGGGGGTTAAAAAACTGGCCGGCTTCGCGCCGGTGCCCATGGCAGAATGGAGTATCTGTGTGACCCAGAATAAAGATGAATTTATGGCTCCGGTCCGGAAAATGGAGATATATAATCTGATCGTCGGGGGCATTGTTCTTGCCGTTGTCGGTGTACTGATTTTTTTCGCTTCTCTGACCATCGTCCGGCCTATCAATGAGGCGGTGGCAGGGCTCAAGGATATTTCAGAAGGCGAGGGGGATCTGACCAAACGGCTGAAGGTAAGAGGAAAAGATGAGATCGGCGTGCTATCGCATTCTTTTAACGTGTTTATCGATAGACTTCAGGCCATGATATCCGATATCAACGGCGGGGTTGATACCCTGTCTTCATCGTCAACGGAACTTGCTGCGATCTCCGATCAGATGTCTCGCGGGGCATCCCAGACCTCTGAAAAAGCCGGGACGGTTGCGGCATCCGCCGAGGAGATGACCACCAACATGAATTCGGTGTCCGCTGCCATGGAAGAGTCTTCGGCTAATGTCAACACCGTTGCCGGTGCGGCTGAGCAGATGAACGCCACCATTGACGAAATTGCAAAAAATGCGGAAAACGCAAGGGCCATCTCCTTCAATGCCGTGACAAAGATGGAGGATTCCACGGATAAAATGAACGAACTTGGGGATGCTGCCCAGGCCATCGGCCAGGTGGTGGAGACCATCACGGATATCTCCGAGCAGGTGAACCTGCTCTCCTTGAATGCCACCATTGAGGCTGCCCGGGCCGGAGAGGCCGGAAAAGGCTTTGCGGTTGTGGCCAATGAAATTAAGGATTTGGCCAAACAGACCTCCGATGCCTCACTGGATATCAAGGCAAAGATCGACAATATCCAGGAAAGTTCTGCTGGCACCCGATCCGGTATGAAGGAGGTGGCCGAGGTCATCGCCCAGGTCAACGAGATTGTGGCAACCATCGCTACGGCGGTTGAGCAGCAGTCTTCCGCCACTCGTGAAATTGCCGACAATATCTCCCAGGCCTCCTTGGGCATTGAAGAGGTCAACCAGAATGTCAGCCAGAGTTCGGTGGTGGCCCATGAGATAACCCTGGATATTACAGAGGTCAACCAGGCCTCTGCGGAAATGGCAAGCAGGAGTGCCGAAGTGCAGAACAGTGCCGAGGAACTGTCAAATCTGGCTGTCAAGCTGGATGAGATGGTGAACCGTTTTAAAATTTAAGACGTAAGTTACCGTTCCGGGACCGGTCCTTGATGTCTCTTTGAAGGTACCAGGTCCCGGAATTAACATTTTCCCACAAGTTGTGACCCCAAAATATACTCAGGGTTTATCAATTGCGCCCGGACTGCTATACTCCCCTCCCATGATTGCCCTGAGAAGGAATAGTATTACCGCTGACCTCCTGCTGATTTTGATTGCGGTTGTGGGGTTTTGGGTGATTGGGCCGATTGTATCGCCGAATGCTGAAGCCGCCCACAGCCGGACCGATCTGAAACGGTTCCAGGGCAAGATTATTGATCATCGCCAACGGCTGAATTCCAAATTCAAGAAACGAAAGCTTGGAAAAACGAGGTTAATTATTGTCCACACCTCGGAATTGGGGCAGACCAATACCCTGAGGGTCGTCTCCCGGGGAAAGCATTTTAAAAGCGGCAGATCCACGCCCGGCGGCCACGCACATTACGTGATCGCCAGGGACGGCCGTACCTACAGGACCCTGGACCGGCGTTACCGGGCGGACCATGCGGGATTGTCCATGTGGAACGGGAGAACCAATGTCAGTGATTTTTCCCTTGGTATTGAATTGGTGGGGTATCACCATGCCCCCATTTCAACGGCGCAGTATAAGTCCTTGGGGATGCTGCTCCACATCCTGAAACAGGTATACGGGCTGACAGACAAAGATGTGCTTACCCACAGCCAGGTGGCTTACGGCCGTCCAAATCCCTGGTTCAAAAAGAACCACAGGGGGCGCAAGCGGTGTGCTAAAAATTTTGACCGGGCCAAAGCAGGCCTTGGCCCGACCTGGACCTATGACCCCGATGTACGGGCAGGCCGCCTCCAGGCAGACCCGCTTTTAACGGCGGTCTTTTACTCTCCCCTGGGCAAATCCGTCCCGGCGGCCCCGGCGGTGGCCCAGGTAAAGGGAACCCGGTCAAATATCATTTCAAAAACCAACTCTGCCTGGGCCATCGCAGGAGACGAGTATAATGATCATTCCACGGCCTATATCCTGCCGGACGGCAGGGCATTGCCGGGGGACCGGGTGGGCAAATCCATCGGCTGGGGCAGCCTGCCGGCCGGCACCCGGGTCCTGTTGAATCAGGAAACCGAACAGGTGGTGGTCCAGGCCAAGAACCCCATTAAAACCATCACCGGTCAGATGACGGCCTGGTCCCATGCCGGGGCGGATTATCGTTCTGATTCCACCATTTATTTTTTACCCTCCGGCCGGACCATGGTGGGCTCCCGGATCCGGGACTGGGATGACCTGCCGGCAGGAACGAAACTGGTGGTGGGGTATAAGGGCCCCTATGCCGTCACCCTGACACGGACGGCGTATAAAATTGCCGGCAAGCGTTACAAGGATAAAACGGTGGTCTACCGTCTGCCGGGGGGCGTGTTGATGCCGGGCAATGAAATTAAGGATTTCAACGACCTGCCCAAAGGGGTGGATATTTATATTCCTGTCGCTTTCGGTGGGTGATGCGGCAATGATAGCTTACATCAGTAGTTGTAGTAAAGCTCCTGGATCTGTGCCACGGAACGTGTCTTCAGCAGTGCCAGCATCAGAAGTATCCTGGCCTTGGCCGGGTTTAGTTCGTCCGAAGCGATAAAGCCGTTGATATCGTCATCCACTTCAACGTTGCGATCGACGGTACCGGTGGGCACCCGGGACGCCCGGACGATGCAGATCCCCTTTGCGGCGAATTCGGCAGCGGTTTTGATGGTTGCCCGGTTCATATTTCCGTTGCCGTCACCGGCAATGACGATGCCCAGGGCTCCCCGTGACACAGACGCCTCAATCAGGTCCGGGGGCATATCTGCGCAGGCATAGATAATGTCCACCCGGGGCAGGGGCAGGTCATATTCCGGGGTGAATTCCGATATCATGGTATGTTTGCGAAAGGGACCCCTGAAGAATTTCACCGAACCGAATACGACGGTGCCCATCAGGCCGTTGACCGGTGACAGGAAGGTTTCCACCGATGTGGTGTTGGTTTTGGTCAGGGAGTGGGCACCGTGGATCCAGTCGTTCATGACCACCATCACCCCCCTGCCGGCAGCGTCCGGGTGGGCAGCCACCGCCACGGCGTTGAACAGGTTTAAAGGGCCGTCTGCACTGATCGCCGTGGCAGGCCGCATGGCCCCTGTCATGACCACGGGTTTGGAAGATTTCACGGTCAGGTTGAGAAAAAAAGCGGTTTCTTCCATGGTATCGGTACCGTGGGTGACCACCACCCCGCCCACTGCGTCATCGTCCAGCAGGGTGTTG
This sequence comes from uncultured Desulfobacteraceae bacterium, assembly GCA_913041495.1. Taxonomy (GTDB): domain Bacteria; phylum Desulfobacterota; class Desulfobacteria; order Desulfobacterales; family Desulfobacteraceae; genus Desulfobacter. The sequence goes on from CAJWHT010000089.1 coordinate 17,277, forward strand.
ATCCGCCGGGCCAGCCTGGTCATGATTTCAAAGGACATATCCTGGGAGCCTACACTGGCGACTTGTTCCCCCTCAACCTGTGCCAGACGGTCCAGGTCCGGAACCGCCTTGAGCAGTCCTGTCAGATCCAGCTGGCCTGAGGTGTATCCCGAACGGGTCGAAGAACCGCCGGAACCGGCAATGGTGCCGCCGGTGGCGAGAATATGAACTTTGGGCAACGCAGTCATCCGCTCTTTATCCTTATCGTCTTATCCTTTAATTCAACCGCATGGGGCAATCGCGGTCCTAAAATCTATTTTTAAAACCGCGGTTGCGGTGTTTCATTAAAGGCATCGGGCTAACGATCTCTTTTGATGGGTTTTTAGTAAGAAACAGCCGCTAAGTCAAAGGAAAAATGTCGAAAACGATTCAAAGAATCACCTATGTTTCACTAGGAAAACCAATTGACACTCGGCCGCAAAATGGTATATCTTTTGGGTATTGAGCAAAACGGCAATTTGCTTAGGCGTCACCTACGATTTCCCCTAATTTTGTGATAACCCGGTCGTTTTACGGCTAGTATTGTTTGGAAAAATTGTTTAATAAATTTGAGGCGTTATTTCAGAGGAGTTTTCATGAAGGAAAAACAACCCAGTCGTCGGAGCAGCATTGCGATGAAAACATCGGTGGCCAGCGGTATCATTATTCTGATTCTTCTGGCGATCAGCAGCTTTATCGGTATTCGGCTCCAGTCCGGACTGTCCGACAGCATGATCGATCAATTCGTTACCACCCAGAAAACCGCTCTGGAAGAAGAATCCGTTCAACTCAAAAAATCTCTGGTTGCCAATATGTCGGTAAACCTGGAAATCTGTACCAGTGTTACCCGGTCCTTTCTGTACAATTTTGACCAGGAGCAATGTTATAAACTGCTGGCGTCCTACCTCAAGCTGGAGGGCATGGTGGCCATCAAAGTGTTGGATGCGGATGGTAATCCTTTTGCGGCGGCCTGGAAGCAACCCGAAATTAAAACGGATGCGGCGCTCCCCGACACGGTCAAGGTGGATGAAAACCTTTCCATAGCCTCTGATGCTATTCATGAAGGAGAGAAGGTGGGCAGCGTCAGATTGTACTATACAAACGATCTTGTGAATCAGGTGATCAAGGCAACCGAAGACCAGACCCAGAGCAGCATTGCTTCATTCCGGGGTATTGCCAAAAAGAAGATCGGACAGTCCATTACCACCCAGCTTGTGGTGGCCCTGGTGATTATCATCGCCTTGATTGTCACCATTGTTGCCTGTCTCCAGATTTTTGTCACCCGTCCCATCAAAAACACCGTTGAGATGATCAAGGATATTGCCCAGGGTGAAGGCGATCTCACCAAGCGTCTTGCGGTGAAAACCCGTGATGAAATCGGGGAACTTTCCTCCTGGTTCAACCAGTTCATTGAAAAACTTCAGGATCTCATCAAAGAGGTGTCTGAAAACGCCACCACTGTTGACACGGCATCCACCCATTTTTCCAAGTTGTCGGACTGCATGAACGCAGGGGTGGACGGACTTGCCGAAAGGGCCACGTCCGTTGCCGGTGCGGCGGACAACATGAGTGACAATATGACTTCCGTGGCCGCAGCCATGGAACAGGCCTCCACCAATATCAACATGGTGGCCACTGCCTCTGAAGAAATGTCATCCACCATCAATGAGATTGCCTCTAATGCGGAAAAGGCACGTTCCATCACGGACAATGCCGTGAACCAGACCCAGAGTGCCTCCAAGCAGGTAAATGAACTCGGGGATGCGGCCAACCAGATCGGCAAGGTGGTGGAAACCATTACCGATATTTCCGAACAGGTGAACCTGCTGGCCTTGAATGCCACCATAGAGGCGGCAAGGGCCGGTGAGGCCGGAAAAGGATTTGCCGTCGTGGCAAATGAGATCAAGGATCTGGCCAACCAGACTGCCGAAGCTTCCGGTGCCATCAAGGAACAGATCCAGGGTATTCAGACATCCACCAACGGTACTGTGGAAGAAATTACCAGTATTTCAGAGGTGGTCACTGAAATTAACGCCATTGTTGCCACCATTGCCACGGCTGTGGAAGAGCAGTCGGCCACCACCCGGGAAATTGCGGAAAATATCTCCCACGCCTCCACCGGTATCAATGAGGTAAATGATAATGTTTCGGAGGGGTCTGCCTCGTCCCAGCGGGTGGCCCAGGAAATCGCAGAGGTCAACGAAGCCACCAACGGCCTGATGTCCTCCAGTGAGGAAGTCAAGGAAAATGCAGACAAGCTGTCCATGCTGGGTGAAAGGTTGGCAGAGCTGATGAGCAAGTTCAAAGTATAGGTAAAACCACTTAATTTGATTCAAAGGGCCGGCTTTGCCGGCCCTTTTTTTGTCCGCAGCCATATTGCCTGATTGGCGTGTTTTCTTTGGGCCTTGTGCCGATTTCGTAACCGTGCTAAATATTTACCATGCTGCTACATTCCCGTATTTATTAGGTGGATGTAAAATTTGTTTTGTTAATCCCCTGGATTTCGTAAAGGAGAAAATCGTATGAAAGCATGGTTAATTAAACTTGTTGCCCTTCTGTGTTGTCTGATTCCCGTATCCGTATCCGCCCAGACCTTTTCAATCATGACCGAGGAGTACCCGCCGTTCAACTATACTGAGGAGGGAAAACTCACCGGCCTGTCTTCGGAGGTGATGGCAGAGTTGATCAAACGGATGGGGCACCCGGATAATATAAAAGTGCTTCCCTGGGCCAGGGCCTATAATTTTATCCAGAATAAAGAGGGTATGATCCTTTTTTCCATGACCCGGACAGAACAGCGGGAGTCCCTTTTCAAATGGGTGGGGCCGGTGGCTATCAACAAATGGGTCTTTTTCGCCAAAAAGGGAAGCGGGATTCAGGTGGCATCCCTTGATGATGCCCGGAACGTAAAAAAAATCGGTGCATATAAGGATGATGCCGCCGAGCAGTTTCTTAAAAACGAGGGGTTCACCAATATTGAAAGCGTTGTGGACGATCTGTCCAACGTGAAGAAACTTGCCGCAGGACGGATTGACCTCTGGATTGTGGGGGAGCTTCAGGGGATTTTCAAGGCCAAATCCGTGGCCGGCGACGCTGCAGCCTTTGAAAAGGTGTTTGATATCAAGGAAACCCAGCTTTACATTGCCTTTAGTAAGACAACCCCGGACAGTGTGATTGCCAAGTGGCAGGCTGAGCTGGATAAAATGAAAGCTGACGGCACTTACGACGCTATTCTCAAAAAATATATGTAAGCCATCCGGTGTACAGCAGACCGTTTACGGCCCGGGAATTTTCCCGGGCCGTTTTTTTAATGGACTATACGCCGAACCAGCCCCTGAAGATCCGGGTTAATTCATCGTTTTGTTCATCGCTGAGGGAGTCGGCGAACACGGCCAGACGGATGGAAATGGTCTGTCCGTTTTTCCAGGGCCACCAGGCGCACAGAAGGATGCCGTCAATGTTGGGATCTGAGGTGAACAATTGCTGGTCAGGCAGCAGGCCGCCGAAATAGTCTATGATGATGTGAATGAGATCCGGGGCCTGGTCCGTGTTTTCCTGATGCCATACAATGTCCATCTGCTGGGATAGCTTCTGGCGGATGGCTTCCGTATCCTTGACGTCGAATTCGGCAAGGACGGTTTCAAACCGGTCATCCCATTTCCAGGTCAGATGATCCCCGAGGATGTCAATGATCCAGCGGCAGCGTTTTTCAAGAATGGATGTATCGTATTCAAGCATCTGGTTTTTCCTTTCCGTAGGCGACCCAAAATGGTCCTTCGGGCAATAAATCAATGTATCATACCCGGCAGTATATCAGATTGCAAGCATATGAACAGGCGTGAACCGAATTCCTCCCGGTAATTGCTCCTTCATGCTTGCGCACGGGTGCTGCCTGTGGTACCGTTTTGTATCCTTTGATTTTCATTGAACCGTCAATTTATGCATTCCGTAACCGGAAGGTGAGCCTTCTTTAATAAGGGGGCCTGGCAACTGCCGCCTGCAATCCTTGCGGAATACGGGCTCCGCAGCCATGCGACCCAAACAGAGAGGGAAACCATGAAACAACCTGAGATTGATTATTGGATTACCTGTATGCTGGAGACCTTTGACAACGTCTCCGACCTGAACATAACGGTGGGCAAAGGGCTCCAGGTGGAATCATCCGGCCAGCTGACCAATGTCCCTGTGGAGCCACCGGTGGAGAACCTGACCCCGTTTCAGGCTGAGGTGTTTGCCCTGAATCTCATCGGAGGAGATCCCAGACTCATTGAAGACCTGGTGACCACAGGTTCCTGCGATCTGTCCTACTGGCTGGGGAACAAGGCCAGGTTCAGGGTGAACATTTTCAAGCAGCAGAACCATCTGACAACCATTCTAAGAAAGCTTGAAACCAAGATTCCCAGTATTGACAAGCTTGGCCTGCCCCCGATCTTTAAAAAAATGGCAGAGGAAAAGAACGGATTGATCCTTGTGACAGGATCCACCGGATCGGGAAAGTCAACCACCCTGGCGGCTTTGCTGAACCACATCAACCAGGAAAAATCCATCCATGTGGTCACCCTTGAGGATCCCGTGGAGTTTGTTCATCCCCATCAGCAGGCCACATTCAATCAGCGGGAACTGGGCAATGATTTCGATACCTTTCCCACAGGACTTCGGGCCGCCCTGCGCCAGGCACCGAAGGTTGTCCTGGTGGGGGAGATGCGGGACCGGGAAACCATGGAGATTGGTTTGTCCGCCGCAGAAACCGGCCATCTGGTGGTCTCCACCCTGCACACCGTGGATGCCGGACAGACCATCAACCGTATCCTGGGCATGTTTGACCAGGAGGAACAACCCCAGGTCCGCCATCGTCTGGCAGATACCGTCCGGTACATCGTCTGCCAGCGGCTGCTGCCGAGAAACGGCGGGGGGCGGGTGGCCGCCCTGGAAATCCTGGGGATGAACCTGAGGGTGAAGGATATCATCTTGAACGGGGAATCCGAAGGCAAGACCATCAATGAGGTCATTGCCAATGCCAAGGCCTT
>CAJWHT010000090.1 GCA_913041495.1 uncultured Desulfobacteraceae bacterium
CTGCCACCATCCATCACAGAAGCCCCAATTTCCAGGGACCGTTTATCACGGTCAACTGTGCGGCTATACCAAAGGACCTCATTGAAAGCGAGTTGTTCGGCTATGAAAAAGGCGCCTTCAGCGGCGCTTCGGCCACCGGGAAAAAAGGCCTCATTGAAATGGCGGACACAGGTACCCTTTTTCTGGATGAGGTGGGGGATCTGAGCCTCGATGCCCAGGCAAAACTGTTGCGGTTCATGGAAAACGGAGAGTTTTACAAAGTCGGCAGCACCGAAAAACAACAGGTTTCCACACGGATCGTATCCGCCACCAACCGGAACCTGAATGAGATGATTGAGGCGGATACCTATAGACGTGATCTCTACTATCGCATTTCCGTCATCAAAATCCAGGTGCCTTCCCTCAACGAACGCAGAGGGGATATTCCCATATTCGCCAGGTATTTCCTTCAAATATTCAATGAAAAATTCGGCCGTTCCCTCACCGGAATTTCCGATGGGGCCATGGCCATGCTCACCGCCCACCGGTGGAAGGGGAATGTCCGTGAACTGAAAAACCTCATGGAAAGGGGCGTGCTGACCGCCCGGGGGACGCAACTGAACCCTGAGGACCTGGGCCTTGAAGGGGGTGCTTCAAGGAGCGGCAAGGATGACGACGCTCCGTTGGCGTTACCCTCCCTCACCCCGGACGGAGTAGATCTGACGCAAATGCGGGCCTATCTGGATGCGTTTTACTTTAACCAGGCCATGGCCCTTTCAAACGGTAACGAGACCCAGGCGGCCAGATTGCTGAATCTCAAACACCACGCCTTCAGGTACCAGTACAAAAAAATTACAGGGGAGGTTTAAGCCTGCAGCCACCTCATGGAATTGTCCTTTTGTCATTTGCCGGAGGCTTTTCGGTATGCATCAAGAAAATTTCGTACAGCCCCTTCAGACGTTGCCCAGGAGGTAATCAGGCGGACGGCGGACAGGTTTTCGTCCACCGTTGACCAGGTATAAAATGAAAATTGTTCTGACAGGACCTGGATAACACGGTTTTCCATCACGGGAAAAATCTGGTTGGTGGGGGAGTCGATCAGGAACGTACAGCCGGCCTGTTCCAGTTCAAGGGCCAGACGCCGGGCCATGCCATTGGCGTGGGCCGCAAGGTCAAAAAAGAGATTGTCCGTGAACAAGGTCTTGAACTGAATTCCCAGAATCCAGCCTTTGGCCAGAAGGGCACCCCGCTGCTTGATCAGGTAACGGTACTCCGCTTTTACATCGCAATTTTTTATCACAAGCGCCTCTCCGAGCAGGGCACCGTTCTTGGTACCGCCGATGAAGAACGCATCTGTGAAGCGATACATATCTTTCAGTGACAGTCCGGAGGCCTTAGACATGATAGCCGCCCCCAGGCGGGCGCCGTCCGCATACAAAAGCAGATGGTTGGCCTGGCAGAAAGTGTACAGGGCTTTCATTTCCGCCAAGGTATAAACCGTTCCCAGTTCCGTTGCATTGGAAATATAGACCAGTTTCGGTTTTACCATATGTTCGAAATGGTGCTGCGACAGCACCGGAGCAATAAGATCCGGTGTGAGTTTCCCGTCCGGCGTGTCCACACAGAGCAGCTTATGGCCGGTGGCCTCGATGGCACCGGCTTCATGAACGGCAATGTGGCCGCTTGTGGCGGCAATGCATGCCTCATGGGGCCGAAGGAATGAACTGATGGCGATGAGGTTGGTCTGGGTGCCGCCGGAAATCAGATGGACATCGGCATCCGGGGCTTCGGCCAGTTCACGGATGGCGTTGGCTGCACTGCGGGTGTGGCAGTCGAGGCCGTAGCCTTCAGCCTGAATCAGGTTGGTTTCTGTCAGTGCCTTCAGGATATCCGGATGGGCACCTTCACTGTAGTCGTTTTTAAAACTGTAAATCATCTGCAATGGTCCTGGTGCGTCGGGTAAAAAGGTGTTGTATACCATACCTTGGGTTTGCTGGAAATAATCGGAATTCCTTTTTGTGACTGTTTCGTGTAAAATTGTAACCTGAACGAATCAACGGGTTCACAAAAACTTGGGTTCGGCAAATCACTCTTCTCACTGAAAAATATCGCTCAGGCGAGCATGCAGCCGGTTCACCCGGAAGGAATCGTACATGGATGTCTTTGAGTTTACAAAACAGGTATTGGCGCAGACCGATAAGGGGATGGCGATCCTTGATGAAAAAGGTGTCATCCGCTATGCGAACCTTTCTTTCTATTTGGCAGCAGGCATGTTGCCGGAGCAAAGGACCTATGAGTCGCTGACCGGCCTTTACAAAGAAAGGAATCCGGGAATTTTGGGCCACCTAAACAATTTGCTGCCAGGCGGGGCGTGGCGGGGCAGCATCGATCTGGACCCTGCCGGTAATGACGGCAACCGATTGGATGCCGTTATCCTGAGGCTTGAATCAGAGGCCGGCCGGGCTGTTTATCTCCTGTCCGTTGACCCAAGGCAAAGGGACGGAAAGGCAAGTGTTTACGGGACTGTTGATGAGCTTACCGGGTTGCCCAAAGAGGAGATTTTCCTGGACCGTGTGGAGCAGTTCATCCGGTTCAGCCGCAGGGAAAAATCCTTTGCCATCATGTTCCTGATCCGGATAGACCGGTTCAACCTCATCACCGACGGCCTGGGGCATGCCAACAGCGACCTGATTTTGAAGGCCGTGGCAGGACGGCTCCGGCAGATCTTTCGTGAAAGCGACACCATTGCCAGGGTGGACCGGGACACCTTTGGCCTCCTTTTAAAGGTGGCGCAGGAATCCCATGCATCCCTGGTGGCGGACAAGGTGCTCAAAAATATCATCCGCCCCATCCCGGTGAACGAACAGACGGTGGTGGTTAGCGCGAGTATCGGCATCGTCTCCTGCCACGGTACCATGAAACCTGTGGAACGGATCGTGGAAGCGGCGGAGGCCGCCATGCACCACGCCTCGGAACAGGGCGGCAACATGTATCACTTTTTTGCCTCGGACCTCAACGACAAGGCCAGAAAACGCATCGAGATGGAGAACAACCTGCGCACGGCGGTGGAGGCGGAAGAATTCGTACTCTATTACCAGCCCAAGGTGGATATCGATTCCAGCCGCATCGTTGGGGCCGAAGCCCTGATCCGGTGGCAACATCCGCAGCAGGGTATGGTGCCTCCCTTCCAGTTTATTCCCGTGGCGGAAGAAACCGGGTTGATCATCGATATCGGCCGCTGGGTGCTCAAAGATGCCTGCCGGCAGACCATCACCTGGCAGCAGCAGGGGCTGACGCCGGTGCCGGTGGCAGTGAATGTCTCTCCCCGCCAGTTCCAGTATCCCGGATTTTACGAGGATGTCAGCACAGCGCTGAGGCAATCCGGCCTTGACCCCCATCTGCTGGAGCTGGAAATTACTGAAAGCATGCTCATGAGCGATGTAGAGCAGGTCATAGATAAACTTCGGCGGCTGACCGGCGTCGGCCTTAACCTGGCCATTGATGATTTTGGCACGGGATACTCAAACCTGAGCTACCTGGTACGGTTTCCGGTCTCCACCCTGAAGATCGATAGGACATTCGTCAAAGACCTGGAGACGGACGATTCCATGGCGGGGCTGACCCATTCCATTATCGCCATGTCAAAAAACCTGAACCTTAAGATCGTGGCAGAAGGGGCAGAAAATGAGCAGCATATTCAATTTTTAAAAGACCACGGATGCGATGTGGTTCAGGGGTATTACTACAGCAAGCCGGTGCCGGCCGAGGAATTTGCCCAACTCTTAAAAACCGGTAAAATCAAGAAGGGGGTCTGATGTACGGTATTCACGTGAATATCAGCTTGAGATACCCTAGAAAAACCGCCCCCACCAAGGCAAATCCCAGATAAAGCATAAATATCGGGGGGCGGACCAGGGTCCATACCGCCGCCATGGCCGGCAGGGTGGTGGTGGGGCCGGCCACGAGAAAGGCCAGGGCCGCTCCGGGGCTCATCCCCTGGGCCAGCAGGCCGCCTGCCATGGGAATGGCGCTCAGGTTGCTGGTATATACCGGGATACCGAGCAGTGCGGCTGTCAGAACAGCCCAGGTGTTCTGCCTGCCCATGATGCGTATCACCCAATCTTCCGGCACATAAAGAACAATCAGGGCTTCCAGGAAAAAGGCCAATGCCATGAACTTCACCACCATGAAGGTGGCGTCCATGGTGGCACGGGACAAGGTTTTTATAAAAGTTTCGCGGGCTTTGGGGTCACAGCAATTTTTTTCTTCAACCGGCATCTGCGCCTGGATCATGACACTGGCCTTCGGCTGATACGATTGCATGACAGAGCTTTTGAGTATGGTGGCCGGAATATGGCCTGCCCGGACAAGGAAAAGAGTAATGAGACCGGAGCCAAGGCTTAGCACCAGCGTGCCGGCAAGCCGCCATACCGAAAGGTCCCATCCCAGCATCCCGACACTTAAAAAAAAGATTTCCGGATCCATGGAGGGGGACGCAATCCAGAAGGACATTACCGGGGCCAGGGGAACACCTCCGATGAGCAGGGCAGCCACCACCGGGATCACCCCACAGGAACAAAAGGGACTGAATGCCCCCACCAGGGTGGCCAGGAAAACGGCGGTAACCGGACCTGCATCAAAGGCCCTTTTGATATAGGCGGATGCCCCGGACATGTTCACTGCCACCGCAATGGGGATGGTGATGAGCAGGTAGGGCCAGATATGGATAAAGGCGTTTCCCATAAACCCGAGGATGGCGAAGATGTGTTCGATCATATCGTTCCTTTTTATATTTCCAGTATTTTGGAAATATTTGTTTAAAATTTTTTGTTTTCTTAGCTCATTGGCATTATCATAGGCATGGATTTGAAAATCGTCAACTATAATTCTAAAATATTGGAAATATGGCAGCGGTTTATACCATGTGATTTACGGCCTGCCGGCCGGGGAGTATCCGCCATGAAAATTCTTCATCTCATCCGCCATGCCAAATCCAGCTGGAAAGAGCCGGGTCTGGCTGATATCGACCGCCCCTTGAACAAGCGGGGCAAACGCAGCTGCCGGATTATGGCCGGGGAAATTTACGATGCCGGATGCCGGTTCGAACATGTGTTTTGCAGCCCGGCCGTCCGGGCCCAGCACACCATCCGGGGACTGTCGGATCACCTTAAGGCTGCAGGAATCGAATGGACCACCGATGCAGGCCTTTACACCTTTTATGCCGGGGATTTGCTGGAATGGTGCCGGGGGCTGGACAACCGTCTTTCAGAGGTGGTGATTGTCGGCCATAACCCTGCACTTACAGATCTTGTCAGCACGCTGGGAGACCGGTATCTTGACAATTTACCCACCTGTGCCTGGGCCCGGCTGGAAGGGGATCTTACATCGTGGATGGCGCTGGCCACCGGTACCATGGTGTTAACGGATTTTCTTAAACCCAAGATCTTTATTTGATTCAACAATCAGTGAATCATATTTTAATCGAAGTTCTTAATATGATTTGATATACTCAAAATTAACTATTTAACACGAAATAGTGTTTGCACGGCTTTCCTGTTTGGGGTGGCTTGAAACCGTGGGTCGCCAATTTTAACATTTTTGGTATCGTATGTGCCGGAAAGGAGAGACGGTGTCTCAGAATCCCACCTATGCGCAACTTAAGCTGATGCTCGACCAGGAGCGGAACCGCCGGATCCACGCTGAGGAACAACTGGCCCGGAAACAGGATGAAGGCTTTAAATCCGAATGTGAATCACCTGTTGAAAGCCAGTTGCAAAAGCGGATTGACCAGGCGTTGCGGGACAGTCATAACAGACTCCAGACAATCATGGAGACCTGCGCGGATGCCATCGTTGTCTACGATGCTGACGGTTCTGTGACCTACCTGAACCCTGCTTTTACGGAGCTTTTCGGATGGACGGCAGAAGAGCTAATGGGAAAGCGGATTGACTTTGTACCGTCCTCTGCCATGGATGAAACCCGGAAAGCCGTTTTGAAAGTAATCAATGGAGAACGGTTGACAGGGTTTGAATCCCGCCGCAGAACCCGCACTGGAAAAACAATAGACGTGAGAATCGGTGCTGCGCCTTTTCTGAATGATGACGGAACGTTGGGGGGGATGGTGGTCAATTTTAGTGATATCACCGAGCACAAGCGTATGTTAGGCGAGCTTATCTTAGCCAAAAAAAAGGCTGAAGATGCCAGCCGGGTAAAAAGCGAATTCCTTGCAAATATGAGTCATGAAATCAGGACGCCCATGAATGGGGTCATCGGCATGACGGAGCTGCTGATAGGAACAGGACTTGATCCGGAACAGCTTGAGTTCGCAAATACCATACGCACCTCAGGGGATGCACTGTTATCTCTGATTAATGATATACTGGATTTTTCAAAAATTGAGGCCGGTAAACTCAGCCTTGAGGTTTTAAGCTTTGATCTTGCGGTCACCCTTGATACCGTCGGAGACATGGTTGCCGTCAGGGCCCATGAAAAAGGCCTGGAATATGTCACCCGGATTGAACAAGACGTGCCTATCCACCTAAAAGGTGATCCGGGACGCCTCCGTCAGATTCTTGTGAATCTTGCCGGCAACGCCGTGAAATTTACGGAAACCGGGGAAATCCTCGTAAGTGCCGCAGTGGAGGAATATCGTGGTGACTGCGTTAAAATTCGTTTTTCCGTGACGGATACTGGAATCGGCATACCGGAAGAGAAGTTAGGCTGCCTCTTTGATTCCTTTTCTCAAGTGGACAGTTCAACCACCCGGAAATATGGTGGCACCGGCCTGGGCCTGACCATCAGCCGGAATCTTGCCCAAATGATGGGAGGAGACATCGGAGTAAGCAGTGAAGAAGGCCGTGGATCATTATTCTGGTTTACTGCTGAGTTCGTCCGGCAGGAGAATGTTCCAAAACCCAAATCGTCCAACTTTGATTTGGCTGATACCACTGTTTTGATTGTGGATGACAACAAAACAAACCGGGCGGTGATGAAAGCGCAGTTGACCGTATGGGGGTGTCTGACAGATCAGGCCGCCAGCGGCCCTGAAGCGCTCCAAAAGCTCGAAATGGCTGCAACGTCGGGAACACCCTACGATGTCGCCGTGCTGGACATGCAGATGCCGGAGATGGATGGAAAAACACTTGGCATGAGAATTAAGGCGGATCCCCTTATCCGGCAGACCCCCCTGATCATGATGACCTCAATGGGAGAGCGCGGGGATGCCAAGATGTTCGAACAGATCGGATTTGCCGCTTATCTTTCAAAGCCTGTGAAGATGACAAAGCTTAGGGCCTGTCTTGCCCGCGTCTGTGATACTGAAACAGGCGATATTAAAAATGAGCCTGGAAGAATCATCACCCAGTATTCCCTGGCGGAGGCCAACGGGCAACAACACCATATTTTGCTTGCAGAAGACAACCGGATCAATCAGAAGGTGGCGGTGAAGACGCTTTCAAAAATGGGATACACAGCCGACGTCGCTGCCAATGGACTGGAGGCACTGACAGCACTTAAGACCGGTAAATACGATCTGGTATTGATGGACTGCCAAATGCCTGAGATGGATGGGTATGAGGCCGTAAGGCAGATACGGGAAGCCTGCGCAGGTGTTCAAAATACAAAGATTCCAGTCATTGCAATGACGGCCCATGCCATAGACGGGGCTAAGCAGGAATGCCTGCGTGCGGGTATGGACGACTATATTTCAAAGCCGGTGAAACCCAATATCCTTGCAGCAATCCTGGAGAAATGGCTGGGTAAAGCCTCCGGTCAGGGATAACCTTTCAGTCTTGCCGCGGCATTGAGCGATTCTGCCACGGCGATTTAAGAGACAGGGTCTGTATTTTCAGGATCATGAAGCAACACCACCGTCTCTGGGGAACGGGTTTGGATCTGCTTTGCCACTTTGGCCGGTACCACATCAAAAACCTCATCCAGGCGGACGACGGCCAGCCGGCCGGCACTCAGTTTGTTCGCGGTTTCCTTGTCCACCCAGACCTTCTTGATTTTTTTGCCCAGGGCAAAGTAATAGGGCTCCTGACCGTCTTTTAGATCCAGTCGGTTGTCTTTAACAAGCTGCCGGACCTGGGCCACAGCCCCGGCCTGCTGCCGTTGGGCATTCTGCTTAATATTTTGCTCCCGGTTTTCTTTGGCCTTGCGCAATTGCTCCTGCCGTGTCCGGTTGACCTGGGGCGTGGTATTGCCGGGTTTCCCCTTTTTCTTTTTTCGTTTTTTGCGTTTTTCCAGTTTGGCCTTGTTCACCTGTTTTTTATCCACAAGGCCGGCTTTGAGCAATTGGTCCTGAAGCGGGTTTCCCATAGTCTCCTTCTCCTTGCTGTCTGCGGGAACCATAACATATAATCTTGGAAAGAGGAGTTCAATAGGGCTCCGGGTTAAAATTCTTCATCCTTCGGGCAGCTTCCTGTTCTGAAAAGAAATCCGGCAAATATTAATTTTGAACTTTGCCGTTCCGTTCTTATCTTTTTTGATGTACGGTGGGGTCCCGCCGGGTGGTTGTGACCGGCACAGGCAGGATCGGCGATAAAAGTCTGGAAGGGTCAGGGGCCGGAAAAAAGATATGTCCAGGGAGACGCCATGAAAAAGCGGGTACGTTTCATCAATTTTATTTCCGCAACCTACGCCCTCCTGCTGGTGGGGGCCGTTGTATCAGTGGCCTCATATACCCTGATCACCCAGTACCGGAACCATCTGGCCAGGGAGAAAGAGATCCGCCAGGGATATGTGGACACCCACCGGGCGTTTATCCAAAGGGAGGTGGACGCAGCCGTCTCGCTGATAGAGAGTGAACGCCAGGGATATGAAAACCGCTTGAGGCAGGAAATCATCCTCCGGACCCGTGAGGGGCACCGGCTGATTACGTCCCTGTATGAGCGGTATAAAACCCGTCTTCCTGAAACCGAATTAAAATCCCTGCTCCTAAATACCCTGGCCGGTATTCGTTTTTTTGAGAACCACCGGGGATATTATTTTGTCGTTGATACCCAGGGCGTCACCCTGCTGAGTGCGGGCGACCCTTCGGTTGTGGAACAAAAGATGACGCAAATTGCAAATCCCCGGGCCGCTGAAATGATACGAAGTCTCCTGGTGCTGGGAGAAAAGCAGGCAGAAGGGTTCAACGATATCCAATGGAGTGTTCCCGGGGAATCTATACTCCGTCCTAAACTGATCTACTACAAGATGTTCAGTCCCTACGGCTGGTATGTGGGGACCGGCGAATACCTGGATATGATTGTGGCCCGGGAGCAGATAACTCTTTTGGAACGGCTGTCCAGAATCAGATTCACAGAAGGAGAGGACGGCTATATTTTCGTGATGAACACCGATGGGATCATGCTCATGCATCCCATTCTCAGGGATCTTGAGGGAAAGAACGTTCTGGACCATGTCACCGATGACGGAAAGGCCGTGTTCCGGGAAATGATCTCCATTGCCCAAGACCGTGGCCAGGGGTTCATAAACTATTCATGGTTCCGGCCTTCGGTGTTGGAATCCGCCCCCAAACTCAGTTTTGTCAGGCTGGATCCCCAATGGCAATGGATCATCAGTACCGGGGTGTATACAGATGCCATTGAAGCGCAGTTGCGCCAGGAAAATGTGAAAATTCGCGGGGATCTTCAAAAAAAGATTTCCAATATTCTCGCCGCCACCTGCCTGATTCTTATATTTTTATTCATGATTCACGTGGTTGTCCGAAGGTATGCCGGCAGCGATTTGAAAACCTTTATTCATCACTTTAAAACCGCGGCTGAATCCGGTGGGCTGATTCCAGCCGGGCAGATTCGATTCAAGGAGTTTCATACGCTTTCCAATGCCGTCAACCAGGTGCTCATCGACAAGCAAAAGGCGGAACAGGAACTCATTGAACAGGCCACCATGGACGGACTGACACGGATTCCCAACCGCCGCCATTTTCTGGAGCACCTGCAAAATGAAATCGGCCGGAGCCGCAGGTACGGCCAGCCTCTTTCCCTCTTTGTGATGGATCTGGATCACTTTAAACGGGTGAACGATACCTACGGCCACACAGCCGGAGACTACGTTCTGAAAACCTTTGCAGACATCGCCGCGGACAGCCTCCGCCAGGTGGACCTGCTGGGGCGGCTGGGGGGAGAAGAGTTCGGGGTGGTGCTGCCCCAGACTGATCTGGAGCCAGCGGTGGAAGCGGCACAACGGCTTTGCAGCGCCGTGGCGTCCCATCCTTTTAGCTTTGAGGGCGCCGACATCTCCGTGACCGTCAGTATCGGGGTGAGTACGGTGGTTGAGCCGGAGCATGTGGAGATCGTCAGCCTTTTAAAATGTGCTGACCAGCACATGTATAAGGCCAAGGAAGGGGGGCGCAACCAAGTTTGTTCCGGGCTTCTTCCCTGACGTGCAGCATCCGGTCAACCCGGCGTGTTTAAACCCTGTGTGATTAATATCTATTCATTTTTTTTCGGGCCGGGTTCAGCCTGTCCGGACTCATCCAGCAAGCGACGTATGGTACGGCTTAATGTGTTGAAATCCATCGGCTTTCTGAAAAAGGCAGATATGCCGAGCCGGGCGGCCTTTGAGGCGGCCATTTTTCGTGAATACCCCGTACAGATGATCACCGGCAGATCCGGCCGGATGGTGAGCATTTCAACTGCCATCAGGTCGCCTGTCATGCCCGGCATGGTCATGTCCGTGATCACCAGATCAATGTCATCCGGAGATGAACGGAACAGTTCCAGGGCCTTGCGGCTTTGGGTTTCGGTGATCACGTTATACCCCAGTTTTCCTAACATCCTTCGACCTACTTTGACGATGGGGGATTCATCATCCACAAACAAAATGGTCTCATTGCCACCGGGCAAGGTTTCTTCAACAGACGCAGGTCTACCTGGCCGATCAAGGCTTTCGGGCAGATAGACGGTGAATACCGTTCCCTTTCGCGGCGTACTGTCCACAAATATGGCGCCCTTATATTTTTCAACAATGCCGTGTACCACGGCCAACCCCATGCCTGTGCCTTCTCCTTTGCGTTTTGTGGTAAAGTACGGCTCAAAAATGGATTTGAGGATATCCCGGGGCATGCCGGTACCGGTATCCGATACCCGGATGCGAACAAAGGATGCTCCCTGGAGGCCGGCAGTTTCCGGCAGATCCGCCAGACCTGCATTCTCAACGTCTATGGACAGGGTGCCGCCGGTATCTTCCATGGCAAAGGCCGCGTTTGTGATCAGGTTCATGAATATCTGGTGCACCTGGGAGACATTGCCCATAATCCGGGCCTGTGTGAGAATATTTGAATCAATTTGAATGGATGCAGGAATCGTAGACCGGACCAGCCGGAGAACTTCCTTTGCGATCAGGTCCACCCGGATGGGGGACAACTTTTCATCCGATTGCCGGGCGAAGGTCAGGATCTGGTGAATCAGGTCCCGGGCTCGTTCCCCGGCGGTCAGGATTTCCTGGATATCCTTTTTCAGGTCCTTGTTATCACCGGCCAGAGCCATGGAGAGCTGGGCATATCCCAGGATCGCCGTCAGAATATTGTTGAAGTCGTGGGCAATGCCGCCGGCCATGGTGCCAATGGCTTCCATCCGCTGGGATTGCCGCAGGCGGGCCCGGGATTTTTTTTGTTCTTCCACTGCAGCAAGGTAATCGGTGATATCCCGGAATATGGTCATCTTGGACACAGTGCCGTCCCTGTTTTCAATGGGCATATTGGTCACGCGGAAGGTCCTGTTGTCCCGGGGGCTGGTGATGGTGGTTTCCATGTGCCGGCCATCGGATACCTTGTCCATAACGCACCAGTCACACCTGGTATCCATTCCATGCATGGCGCTGTGGCAGCTTTCGCCCAGGGGGTTCCGCCCCACCCGGCGGATCATGGCGGGATTGGCATATTCCACCGTAAACTCAGGAGAGCAGATATAGACAGGGTCGGTCATGGATTCCATCATCACCCTGAATCTGTTTTCACTTTCCTGGAAACCTTCCTCCACCTGTTTGCGGTGGGTGATATCCTCACCCACGGCCTGGTATCCGCAGATTCTGCCGGATTCGGAGATAATGGCACGGTTGGTCCATCGGTGCCACCGCACCTCCCCGTCCGGGGCGAGTACACGGTGGTCATGGGACAACACCGGATTGCCGGGTGTCAGGCTAAGTATCCGTTCCATTACCTCTTGCTGCTCGGATTCGGGGATCAGATCCAGGAATCGGGTGCCCACAAGGTCGTCGGCTTTTTTTTCAAAGCATTCGGTGTAAGCCCGGTTGACAAAGGTGATCCTGCCGTCGGGCTGGAAATTGCAGATCATCAGAGGCAAAAATTCCGTGATGGCCTTATAGCGCAGTTCACAGGCTTCCAAGTCATCTATGAGCGCTTGGCGTGTTGGATGTGACCCGGTCCGGTGGCGGTGTTTTTTTTCGTCCTTGTTTTTCGGCATGCCTGCCCCCTGGCTTATGGACGCTGAGAGAAAAAATCGAATCGTCTTGGATCTGTATGTCGTCATCATAGTTGAATCCCAATGATAAAGCAAAAAGAATGTGGCAGGCAAACAGCACACCGGTATTTATATTCTTTTTGAAATATAGTAGGTTGAAAAGACACCCGTTTACCGCATAGTTCTCCGGAGGGCATATGACACATCCCAATAAGCAGCCCCGGTTGTATCGGTTGTTTCCATTTTTGGCCTGGCTGCCGGACTATTCCGCATTGTTTTTAAGACATGACCTGACCGCCGGGCTCACCGTGGCCGTGGTCCTTATTCCGCAATCCATGGCCTACGCCATGCTGGCCGGACTGCCGCCGGTCTATGGCCTTTATGCCGCAACCGTGGCCCCGGCCATCGGGGCGCTGTGGGGCAGTTTGCGACAGCTTGGCTCCGGCCCCATCGCCATCATGAGCCTGCTGGTGCTGACCACGCTCTCATCCATGGCGGAGCCGGGCACCGCCGACTTTATTGAACTCTCCTTTCTTCTGGCCTTTATGGTGGGAGTGATCTACCTGCTGGTGGGGCTGTTCCGCATGGGCATCATCATGTCCTTTATTTCCCATGCCGCAGTGAAGGGATTCACGTCTGCGGCTGCCCTGATCATCATTTCCACCCAGCTGCCCCATCTGTTCGGAGTGCGGATTGATCACCACGAATATGTCATTTCCAAATTCATCGCCATCGCCGGTACATTGGGGCATCTTCACTGGATCACCCTGGGGGTGGGACTGCTGGCCTTGGGCATTATTCACGGCGCCAAGCGACTCAACCCAAATTTCCCCGGTGCCATGCTGGCGTTGGGGGTCACCAGTTTGCTGGTGGTGTTCCTGGACCTGGATTCATCCGGTGTTGCCGTGATCGGCCGGATTCAGGGAGGACTGCCCCGGCCCATGCTGCCGCCATTTGAATTTGAAACCATGAACCGCCTATTGGGGCCGGCTGTCGTTATCGCGCTGGTTTCCTTTGCGGAAACCTACTCCGTGGGCCGGAGCATTGCGGCTGAAACCAAACAGAAACTGAATGTAAACCAGGAGTTTATCGGCCAGGGTATGGCCAACTTTCTGGGGTCTTTTTTTCAATGCTACCCCACCTCAGGTTCTTTTTCCCGCTCAGCTATCAATTTTTCATCCGGGGCCAAGACCGGCATTGCCAGCGTGATCACCTCCCTTTCCGTGGTGGTGGCCCTGCTGTTTTTAACCCCGCTGCTGACCTATATCCCCAAGGCTGCCCTGGCAGCCCTGGTGATTTCCGCGGTCTGGACCCTCTTTCATCCCAAAGAGGTATTTCACCTGTGGAAAATGAACCGGCATGACGGCATCGTGGCCATCTGTGTTTTCCTGCTGTCCCTGATCTCCAAACCCGATTATGCCCTGCTGCTGGGGGTGATCATGTCTTTGATGTTTTTCATGTGGAAGACCATGCATCCCCGGGTGGTTCGGATTTCAAAGAGTCCGGAGCTGGGGATGTTTACCAACGCGGATGCGGCAGATATCCCCAGTTGCCCCCAGATCCTCCAGTTGCGCAGTGACAACTCTATATTTTTCGCCAACGCGGAATATACAATCGAACATATTATGGAACGCTTTGACGAGCAGGAAGATCCCCCGAAATACCTTCTTTTGGATCTTCAATCCATGACCTTTATCGATATTACC
Source organism: uncultured Desulfobacteraceae bacterium (assembly GCA_913041495.1). Taxonomy (GTDB): domain Bacteria; phylum Desulfobacterota; class Desulfobacteria; order Desulfobacterales; family Desulfobacteraceae; genus Desulfobacter. Next base: position 14,114 of record CAJWHT010000090.1, read on the forward strand.
GGTGTGGATGAGCTCAGGGAACTCAAAGACACCTTAAAGGACAGGGGCACGGAACTGGCCATGATGGAGATTCATATTCCTGTGCGGCAGGTATTCGACAGTTCGGGATTCACCGCGGAGATAGGCCCCGGGCTTGTATTTTACAAACGGGGGGATGCCTATGAGGCCCTGTTTGCCAAGCTGGATCACGACTATTGCAGGAACCTGTGCCCCTATGCCCTGTTCCAGGAATGCCACACCATCAAGGACTGTGACAACCACCTGGAAATGCTTTGCAAGAATGGCGATTTGACCGGAGAGGTGTAGGCGCTGACACAATGAAAGTTTACCCCATGGATCATGTAAATCTGGTTTCAAGTGTGATTATCTGTTTCGGAGCTGCTGTCATGGCTGTCAATATCACCCGTTTATATGGGGTGATGCAGCGGTTGAAATCCATCCCCGGGGATTTGTACGATTCCCTTAAGGTCAGGATGATTACCAATTATACGATGGTGGTTCTTTTTTTTGTGGGGTATCTGGTTGTGCTGGCTGCCCTGTCTTTTGGCCGGATGGCGGCCGGCAATTTCATCGTCAGTATTATTTTTCTTTTCGGGGCGGTGTTTGTGCTGCTGGGTATAAACCTCCAGAACAGGATGATTCAGTCCATCGATATCATGTATCGGGACATACTTGAGACCAATAGGAAGCTGAACCGGCAAATAACCGCACAGCAGGAGATCCGGCAGGACCTGTCCAAGAGTTATGATACCCAGACCGTCATTAATAAAATTTTGAAAATGGGATTGTCCGAGTCCACAGTGTCTGAGATTGTGTCGGACTGTCTTGATCTGATTCTTACCATCCCCTGGCTGGCATTCCGGGCCAGGGGAAGTGTTTTTCTCGTTGAAAATGAGCCGGAAGTGCTGGTACTCAAAGCCTCCAAAGGGGGGGATAATAACCTGCCTGACCAATGTGCCACTGTCAAATTCGGTCAATGCCTCTGCGGTATTGCCGCAAAATCGGGAAAGCTGGTTCACGCCGGCCATATTGACAACCGTCATAATGCCGTTGACAGGGGCATCCCGGACCACGGACATTATTGCACCCCGATTACGGCCAGGGGAAGAATTCTGGGAGTGATTAACATCCACCTGAGAGCGGGGCATGAAAAGAATCCCATCGAAGTTGATTTTCTGACTTCCGTGGCAAATACCCTGGCGATCGTTCTGATGCAAAAATATGAGGAGCAACGAAACCGGGAGATGAATCACAGGGCTCTGCAGTCACAGAAAATGGAGGCCATGGGGACCCTTGCCGGTGGCATTGCCCATGATTTTAATAATATTTTGTCCGGCATTTTTGCCTATGTCAGCCTGGCACAAAGGAATCTGGATAAACCCGATAAAGTGGAAAATCACATCAGTCAGATTCATTCAGGCGCCAGAAGGGCAGCCGACCTGGTCCAGCAGATCCTTACATTCAGCCGGCAGACAGATCATGCGAAAACCCCTTTAAGACTCCACCTCATCATAAAAGAGGCGGTAAAATTCCTAAGGTCCTCCATCCCTTCCAGCATTTCAATCCGAGAGAATATCCGGTCTGATGCCCTGGTTCTGGCCGACGCGACCCATATACATCAAATCGTGATAAACTTGTGTACAAATGCCTCACATGCCATGGCGGACGGCGGCACACTTCACATCAGCCTCGAAGAGGTGACGATTGCCGACGTTAAGTCCATTCCGGATATCGGAATCCGGCCCGGGGAATACGTGAGGCTTGAGGTGGCCGATACGGGCTGCGGCATGGGACAAGACCTTTTGGACCGTATCTTTGAGCCCTATTTCACCACCAAGGAAAGTGGGGAGGGAACAGGCCTGGGCCTGGCCCTGGTGGCGGGTATCACCAAAGATCACGGTGGGTATGTAAAGGTGTACAGCGAGGTGGGCAAAGGGTCCTCATTCCACGTATACTTTCCGGTCTTAGGAGATGCTGTGGCCGAAGATCCGGTTGAAAACGAAACCGGGGAAATTCAACGGGGAAAAGAGCATATCCTTGTGGTGGATGACGACGACGGGATCAGGACGTCAACCCGTGAAATTCTTAAAGACTACGGATATGAGGTCACCGATTTTTCCAACGGCAGTGATGCATTGGCGTTGTTCAAAAAGAACAGCACCGCATTCGACATGATGATTACCGATATCACCATGCCGGGGATCACAGGAGACAAACTGATAAACGAAGTCGTGGACATACGCCGTGATTTTCCCATCATTGTCTGCTCCGGGTACAGCCGGGCACACACCCTTGCCGCGATGCCATCCTTTTCTGAAGAAAAGGTGCTCAAGTATTTTCAAAAGCCGGTTGATACCAATGCGCTTCTGGTGTTTGTCCGGGAGTGTTTTAGCCGGCAACCCCATTGACCCGGGATCTCGAATCGACTGCCATAAAAAGAGGACGGCGCGTATTATGTCATTAAAAATTAAAACCGGAACCATTTTGGCGGCATTACTGTTGCTGTTCGGTGTGATTGAGTATGGCATTCAACAGGTGATCATCATTCCGGGATATGAACGACTTGAGCACAGGGAGGCTGTAAAAAATACCAAACGGGTGCTTCAAGCAGTACAACGGGAGGTGCACCACCTGAACCTGCTCTGTTTTGACTGGGCCGCATGGGATGATACCTATCGGTTCGTGACAACACCCTCGGAAGAATATATTCGTGCGAATTTAGGCGTTTCAACATTTACCGGCAATACCATCAACCTGATCTATATTTTAGGGCCGGACCGGACCCCGGTATGGGGCAGGGCCTATGACCTTGATACCGAAAGCCGGATATCCGTTGACGTGTTTCATCCGGATCGGCTTTTGTCCGGCCCGGGATTTCTGGACTTTGACGCCGGTGAAAAAGATTTGTCAAAGGTATTTATCAGCGGGCTGATAAATACCGACAAGGGACTGATGCTGATGGCCTCCCGGCCCATCATCACCAGCGAATTCAAAGGGCCTGTCAACGGCACCCTGGTGATGGCAAAGTTTTTTGATTCCCAGTTGGTTGATGTCATCAGGTCTCAGACCGAAGTTGATTTTTCCGTTGCGTTTCCCACCCCAAGCGGCAGCGGTGAACTGCTGGACAAGATTAAAATAAGCGGCGGGCTGTACATTGACGATGATCCGGGCGGCGCACTTGCCGTCCATACCGTTATTCCGGACATCCACGGCAATCCGGCCGCCATCGTTCATGCCAGGTATGCCAGGGATATTTCCCGGCAGGGCAGGCAGGCTGCGGATGTTGCCCTGGTGTCATTTATTGTTTCCGCATTCATTATTCTCACGGCCGGCCTGTTGCTGATCCAGATTTTTGTCTTGAGTCCTCTTGCCAGACTGAACCGCCACGCCCTTGACATCGCCGGATCCGACCAGGCATTCGGGACCCTGTTGTTCCACCGCAATGATGAAATCGGGGAGTTGTCCGCTTCTGTGGAGCGGATGAAAAATAATCTGATTAAGCTCAAGGACGACATCCAGGCCATTATCGACTCAATGCCATTCAATCTCGTATGCATAGATGCCTCCGGAAAAATCGTCCGGATCAACACAACTGCGATTCAGGCTTCGGCAGGACGGTGGAAGGAAAATACAGGACAACTGCTGTGGGAGGTTATGCCGGAATTGGCGCCCTTCGAAGACCGGATTATCGAGACCGTGGGCACAGGGCGTGTGGACCGGTTGATCCGGCGGATTATAAAAACGGGCAAGTCCCCCCTGTATGTTGATATCACGGTGTATCCGCTTTGCTATAGTGATCGCAATGAGGCCGTTCTTATGGTTCAGGATGTCACCGCTACGGTCATGATGGAGCAGGCTGCCGTAAAATCTGAGAAGATGGCCTCTCTTACCGGCCTTGCCGCCGGAATGGCCCATGAGATAAACAATCCTTTGGCAGGCATCATGCAGAACGTCCAACTGATATTGAACCGGACCACCGGTGTCTTGCCCGCCAATGAAACCGCCGCAGGGGAAGTTGGCATAACCATGGACCAGCTTCGGCGTTATCTGGAGAAGCGGCGTGTGATTCACGCCCTTGATCACATCCGGGCATCCGGAAAAATCGCCTCTGACCTGATCCAACGGATGCTCAGTTTTACACGTAACGAAACCAGCGGAAAACAACCGAACAGGGTTTGCGATCTTTTGGATGCCGCCCTTGATCTGGCAAAAACGGATTATGAATTAAAAAAAGAGTATGAGCTACAACGTATCCTAATTGTTAATAGGGCGGGTGCTGAAGAAACCAGGCTTTTTTGCGAGAAAAACAACGTGCTCCAGGCATTGTTTAACATTTTAAAAAATGCGGTCCAGGCCCTTGACGGCATAGAAACGGAGCCCCGTATAGACATCGGATTTTCAATTCATGGTAAATTCGGACAGATAGACATATCAGACAACGGACCCGGGGTGAGTGAGGCTGTCAGGGCATGCATGTTTGACCCTTTTTATTCGGCAAAGCAGGGAGAAAGGCACACAGGCCTGGGGCTGTCTTTGAGCTACCATACGATTGTGACGGATCATGGCGGACAATTAAAGGTCAGCTCAAACCATACCTTGGGTACCACCGTTCATATCCGTCTGCCCCTTGCTTAGACAGGCAATTGGGCATATATTAGGGCCCAAAAAAAAGAAAAAAGCAAACCATAGTGAGGCGAAACGTTACAATGCCAACCGAAGAAAATAAAACACCCGCCGTCAAAAAGCGGTTTTACAGAAAAAGGGTACGGCTGTTCAACCTGATCTCAAAGATTAAGCTGTGGCCCTCCCGCAAAGGAAGCCTCCACGGCATCCGGACCATAGACGTTACCGGAAATCAGGCACGGCTTATGACCCATTGCAACAAGGAGTTTGTCATTTCCAACTCCCTGAACTCCAGGGCGGCCAGGTGGTTGAGGAACAAGTGGTTTGTCAAGGTCTGCCCGGATTGCCGGGTGCCGGACTGGAAGCTTGAAAAATATTCATCCACCCTGTTTCGCCGTCATCAGGGGTCCTTGCTGAACCCGGAGAATGAACCTGTAAACCAACAGATAAAACAGCAGGCCACCTGATGTCAGACAAGCATCCCACAATTGCGGTGATCGGCGGCAAACTCCAGGGCACTGAGGCGGTGTACCTGGCGCGGAAGGCCGGTTTTCGCACGCTGCTCATAGACAGGAATCCGGATGCGCCTGCCGCAGGCCTTTGTGACAGCCATCGGGTATTTGATTTCGGCATGGACGGCATCTATCCCCAGGACGTGGACAGGCCGGACCTGATCCTGCCGGCCCTGGAAAATGCCTCCGTACACTGCCTTGCCCGGCGCTGGGCCCAGAGCGAGGATATCCCCTTGGCCTTTGACCTGAACGCCTACGGTGTCTCCTGTTCAAAATTTGCCTCAGACCGCCTTTTTCACCGGCTGGGCCTCCCGGCGCCCGTGCCCTGGCCGGAATCCGGTTTCCCCGTGGTGGTCAAGCCGGACAATGCCAGCGGCAGTGACGGGGTTGCCATCATCCAAGGCCCGAAAGAAATGGCGGCCAGGTTCCCTGACGGAGGACGCCTTTGTGACATGGTGGTCCAGGAATACGTGGAGGGACCGTCCTACTCCATTGAGGTCATCGGAACACCGGGGGCCTACACCCCCCTTCAGGTCACGGATCTTGGCATGGATGAGGCGTACGACTGCAATGCCGTGCGCACACCCACCGATCTTCCGGCGGACCTGGTCCGCAATTTTGAACGTATGGCCCAGGCCATCGCCGAGACGATCAATTTAAAGGGGATCATGGATATTGAGGCCATCCTCCACAAAGGGCAGCTCAAGCTTTTGGAGATCGACGCCCGGCTGCCCAGCCAGACCCCCATGGCCGTATTCTGGTCCACGGGTATGAATATGGTGGCCATGCTTGCCGACTTATTTATGGACAATACCAAACCTGTTCGGGTTGCTCAGGAAGTGCCGGCCATGATTGAACACATCCGGGTAACGGGGCAGGACATTGCCTTTTCCGGCGAGCATATCATGGCCGGTGACGGTCCGCTGCATATTGAAACCGGCTTTTTCGGCGCTGACGAAGCCGTGACCTCCTGGCGTCCCGGAAGACATACCTGGGTTGCCACCCTGATTTTCAAGGCGGATACGCCAAAGGCGCTGGAAGACCGCCGCCGTGAATGCCACCGCAACATCCGGGCTGAACAGGAGAACCTCCAATGACACGGCTGACCACCGGTGACATCAGCGATATTTCCGAGGGGCTCATCCGGTATAACGAAAGACTTCAGGCTGCCACGGGAAAAACACTGACCGGTATCGCCGCCCATGCTTTCGATGCGGACGAGAGCCTTGTGGTGCAACGCCTCAAAGCGCTTCGGGTTCATGTGATTCCCGTGACGGCAGGGCAGGGGATCATCTCCGACTTCAGCAATACCGTGGCAGCCATTCTTTCCTTTCTCGGCTGCCGGGCCAACGTCTGCGAATTTACAGACGCATCCGGGCTTGCCGCAGCCTATGAAGCCGGTGTCGATGCCGTGATGCTGGCCGATGACAACAGGTTTGTGGGGATCCATTTGGGGACAAGGTCCGTGGCGGACAACACAGCGCTTACGGGCAGGGTTTATGCGGCTGCCCTGGATCTTATGGCCGGTGGTATAAGCGGGAAAAAAGCCGTTGTACTGGGCTGTGGCCCCGTGGGTGAAGCCGGTGCCAGGGAACTTGGGCGACGCGGCGCCATACCCGAGCTCTTCGATATTCGCCGGGACGCAGCCCGCAGGCTGGCCCAAAGACTGGCTCAAGACGGTATCCCGGCAAATATCCTGCCGGCCTTTCCACAGAAGACGGCAGCCTACGAATACATTCTGGAGGCCACCCCGTCTGCTGGGGCACTGCCCGAAGAAATCATAACCAGACACCTCCGGATTGCAGCCCCCGGCGTACCCCTTGGCATGCCGGACAAGGCCGCCCGGATGTTGGGCCAGCGCCTGGTCCACGACAAGCTGGAGCTTGGCACGGCGGCCATGGCTGTCCGCCTGGTGCTCTAACCTACGATCCCCCCTGACGGAGACCCATACGACATGTACTGGACAGACACCCAAATTTTGAGATTCAAAGACCTTGGCCTGAATCCCGATGATTATCCGCCGGCATTTGACACCCCGGCAGAGCGGAACCGTGCATTCCAGAAGATTGAGAAGCAGCAGGTCAGGATTCAGCGCATGAAGCTTGCCGCCCTGCTGGGAAAAGATAAGAAAACACGGATCCAGGCCCTGCGGGAACGTCTTGAGTCAACCTTGTTCGACCTGGGCTTCACCGGGGTAACCACCCCCACCATCATTTCCCGCCAGGCCCTGCGCCGCATGTCCATTGATGCGGCTCATCCCCTGAACAAACAGGTTTTCTGGATCAGTGACAAACAATGCCTGCGGCCCATGCTGGCTCCCAACCTTTACAGCTTGATGAAGGATTTTTCCCGGCTGAAACAGCGGCCGCTCCGTTTTTTTGAAATCGGTTCCTGCTTTCGAAAGGAATCCTCGGGCAGGGTCCACGCCAGTGAATTCACCATGCTCAACCTGGTGGAGATGGGGCTGCCCTTAGAGGAACGCCAATCCCGTCTTGAATTTCTGGCAAACGCCGTCATGACAGCCGCCGGTATCAATGACTATGACTTTGAAACCGATGATTCTCAAGTTTACGGCACCACCCTGGATGTGGTGGCCGGCCCTGAACGCACCGAAGTTTCATCAGGTGCCAGCGGCCCCCACCCCCTGGATGCGGAATGGGGGATCACCGACACCTGGGTGGGCATGGGCTTTGGCCTGGAACGGCTGCTCATGATATCCCAGGGAGAAACCGCCATCGGCAGATGGTCCAAAAGCCTTACCAGTCTTGACGGAATCCGCCTGAAAATATAAGATGCCCTCAAAATGAAAAGTGGTTTTTAAGCGTATAATTTCGAAGTGTTATCCATATTGTAATTGTAAAGAGACGCGTTGAAGAAAAAAAAGAAAACATCTGAACAGCCCTTGCCTGAGAGCAAAGGGGTGATCGTGGCCCACTACGGTATTGCCGTCGAAGTCCTGTTTGATTCAGGAGAGCGCAGCAAGGTAAAAG
>CAJWHT010000091.1 GCA_913041495.1 uncultured Desulfobacteraceae bacterium
GAACGGGTCCTGAAAGATCATCTGCATGTCGGCGCGCGCGCGCCTGAGCCCGCCTGCGTCAAGCGCCATGATGTCGGTGCCGTCAAGCACCACCTCGCCTGCGAGCGGCTCCACCAGCCGCAGGATCGAGCGCCCGGCGGTGGACTTGCCGCAGCCCGATTCGCCCACGAGGCTCAGCGTGCGCCCCTTCTGCAGCTCGAAGGACACGTCCTCTACCGCGTGGACATTCGCCACCGTGCGGCGCAGAAACCCGCCCCGGACGGCAAAGCGCGTGGTCAGCCCCTTTACGGTCAGCAGCGTCTCGTCGCTACCCACGATGGGGTGGATTGCGTGGGCATCCGATCCCAGAAGGCGCATCGGTTCCGGATAGCGCTTGCCGCGCATCTCGCCGAGTTTCGGCACGGCGGCCAGGAGCGCCTTGGTATAGTCGTGCGTGGGGGCCTCGAAAATCTCCTCGACCGTGCCCTCCTCGACCTTGTTGCCGCGGAACATGACCACCACGCGGTCGGCCATCTGCGCCACCACGGCCATGTCATGGGTGATGAAGATGACGGCGGTGCCGCGCTCGCGCTTGAGCCGGTCGATGAGCGCGAGGATCTCGGCCTGGATGGTCACGTCCAATGCCGTGGTGGGCTCATCCGCGATGATGATGGCCGGGTCCGCCAGCAGTGATATGGCAATGATGATCCGCTGGCGCATACCGCCCGACAACTCATGGGGATACTGGTCCAGCCGCTCTTCCGGCGAGGGGATATGAACTTTTTTAAGTTTTTCCAGGGCAATGGCCCGGGCTTTAGACTTTGAAATATTCCGGTGGGCCAAAAGCGTCTCCACCATCTGGTAACCGATGGTGAATACGGGATTCAAGGTCATCATGGGATCCTGAAAGATCATGGCAATCCGGTCGCCGCGGATCTTGCGCATCCGGGCATCGGAGTATTTTGAGATTTCATTGCCCTCGAACCAGATGCTGCCCCGGGAAATAAACCCGGGCTTGGAAATCAGGTTAATGATGGAAAAACCGGTGACCGATTTACCCGCGCCCGATTCGCCCACCAGCCCCAGGCGTTCCCCCTTATCCAGGGTAAAGCTGGCACCGTCGATGGCTGTAATATCTCCGAACCTGAGGGCAAACTTCACCTCTAGGTCCTTGACTTCTAATAAATGCGACATCGCTGAACCTCCCTATCCTTTGTAGAGTTTGGGGTTGAGAACATCCCTGAGCCAGTCGCCCAGCAGGTTGATGACCAGAACAAAGATCACCAGCCAGAGACCGGGGAAGACCGTGATCCACCAGGAGCCGGAAAAGAAAAATTCCTGGCCGGCGCGGATCAGGGAACCCAGCGAAGGTTTGGTAACGGGCATACCCAGTCCCAGGAAGGAAAGGGCGGCTTCCGACATCACCGCATTGGCCACCTGGATGGTGGAAATAACCATCACGGAGGTGAGTGCGTTGGGCAGGATATGGCGGAACATGATGGTCCACCGGGGCAGGCCGATGACTCTTGCCGCCTCCACGTATTCCTTGTTCTTTTCTCCCATCACCGAGGCCCTGATGGTTCTTGCAAACATGGGCCAGTTGGACAGGCCGATGATGATGGTCAAAAGCGGAACGGCCAGCCGCTCAAAACTGCCCAGCCCGAACACCACCTGAAAAATAGCCGACATGAATATGGCCACCATCAGGTAGGGAAAGGAAAACTGGATGTCTGCCAGCCGCATGAGTATGGCATCGGTTTTCCCGCCCAGATAACCGGCCAACAGCCCTACCACCACACCGATAACACCCTGAAGCGCCACCGCACCAAGGCCGATGATGATGGAGGTCCGCAGGCCGTAAAGCATGGTGGAAAGCATATCACGGCCCTGGTTGTCCGTGCCAAGCAGGAAATCGCTTTCGCCGCCATCCATCCACACCGGCGGAATCTCGGAGTTCATGATGTCTATATTTGCAGCATCGTAGGGATTCATGGGAGCAATCCACGGTGCTGTTAATGCCAAAAGAAGGAATACAGTCAGGGTGACAAATGAGAATATCGCCACATTGTCCCGCTTAAAACTGTACCAAAAATAGGATTCTTTAAATTTTTCAAGTTTCGTTTTCATTTTGTCCCTGTAATTCTGACGGTGGGATTGATAAAGCCGTAGAGAATATCCACTACCGTATTAACAAATACAAACAGACTGGCCACCACCACAAGGTATGCGATGAGCAGCGAGATGTCCGCCCGGTGAACCGCCTCCAAGAACATAAAGCCCATGCCCGGCCACTGAAATACCAACTCGGTGAGCAGGGTAAAGGCAAACATGATGCCGACCTGGACCCCGAAAACCGTTATGACGGGCAGCAGGGTATTTTTAAAGGCATGAACCATCCAAACCCGTGCCGGGGAAAGACCCTTGGCCCAGGCATATTTAATGTACTCGGTTTCAAGCACCTCCATCATCTCTGACCGGATCAGACGTATGAACAGCGGCAGCATCAGGGTGGACAAGGAGACACAGGGAAGAATCAGGTGTCTGATGCCGTCAACGGTCAGCATACCGGTTGACCACCAGCCCAAACCGAAAAGGTCAATGGTTTCACCACGGCCATAGGACGGCAGAACCTGCCAGTGTATGGCAAAAAGAAATATCAGCAGAATGGCTGTCAGGTACACCGGCATGGAGACCCCGAGTGTTGAAAAACTCATGGTAAACCGCGACAATAGTGTCCTTGGCCGCAGGGCGCAATAGACCCCAAGGGGCAGGGAAATGAAAATAATAATCAAAGCCGTTCCGAACACCAGTTCAATGGTGGCAGGGGCATGGTGGATGATCACCTCAAGGTTGGGTTTGTTGTATAAAAAGGAACGGCCCAGGTCGCCTTTGGTTACGGCGTTTTTCACAAACCTGAAATACTGGGTAAAAAAGGGGTCGTTCAACCCCATCTTCTCAGCAATTTCGGCCCGTTCTGCAGGGGTAACCCTTTCGCCGACCAGGTCTCTTACCGGATCGCCGATTTGATCTTTAATGGAGAATCCCACCAGACTGATCACCATCATGACCACAACCGCCTGGATGATCCTGCGAACTATAAATGCAAGCATGTGTGTATATACTTTTCTTTTAGAAATCATCGCCCCGGTGGGTTCCCGGGGCGATGATTTTATGGTTGATTACGAAATGGGATCACGTCTTACTCGATAACAAGGTCACCGAAGTAGGGGAAGTTCATCGCATTGATAATCGGTTTAACCTGGATATTCTTTTTTGCACCGTAGGAGTGGTTCTGCCAGTGGAAGGGAACGAAAGCTGCGTCATCATAGAGAATCTGTTCAACTTCCTGGAGCATGGCGGCCCGTTTGTCCAGATCAGTCTCGGACTGGGCGGCAAGCACCAGTTCATCGACTTTGGGGTTGCAGTAACCGGAGTTATACTGACCGTAACCGGTTTCCTTGTTTTCACACATCATCAGGAATTCGGAAAAGTTACCGGAATCCTCGGTATCGGAATGCCAACCGATCATCATGATGTCAGCAGCTCTGGCGTCGAATTCGTTCCAGTACTGTGCCTTGGGCATGGTTTTCAGGTTTACCTTGATGCCAATTTTACCCAGCATCTGGGCAGTGGCTTCGGCGATCTTGGCGTCGTTGACGTAACGGTTGTTGGGGGCCATCATGGTGACTTCAAAACCGTTTGCATAGCCGGCCTCTTTCATCAGGGCTTTGGCTTTGTTCAGATCATATCTGGGTTTCAGGCTTTCTTTGTAACCAACATAACCTCTGGGACCCTGCTGAGCTGCAACCGTTGCAGTACCCTTCATGATTTTTTTAACGATACCGGTGTTGTTGACGGCATGAACGATGGCCTGGCGGACGCGAACGTCTTTCAGGGCGGGGTTGCGGTTCTGGTTCATCTGGAAGGTAATGATACGGCCGCCGGAAATGGTAACCAGTTTTACCTTGTCGTCAGAGTGGATTCTTCTGAAATCCTGGGGGGGAACCGGAGAGATGAAGTCAACATCGCCTGACAGCAGGGCGGCAACGCGGGTGGCGTTTTCCTTGATGGGGGTCAGGATGAATTTGGTGACGTTACCCGGAGATTTGGTATCCCAGTAATCTTTGAATCTTTCCATTTCCAGGACAACGTTGTGTTCACGTTTGGTCACGATGAAAGGACCGGTGCCTGAAGCGTTGTTCAGAGCAAAAGATTCACCGACCTTCAGGATCATGTCTTTGGGCTGGCCGTTGGCATCGGTTCCTGTGTAGAACTCAGAGTCCATGGCAAAGAAGTAGGTGGACATGTTCAGCAGAAGGGCATAGGGTTTTTTGGTTTTTACGTCAACCGTGTAATCATCAACAATGTAGCATCCGTCGAAAGGTTCCAAAAGGCCTTTGAAGTCGGCAGACTTTCTCATGCGGTCAAAGGACCATTTCACATCTTTGGCGGAAAATGTATTCCCGGAATGGAATTTAACGCCTTTTCTCAGGTAAAACCGCATGGTCAGTTCATCAACACGTTCCCACTTGGTTGCCAGGCGGGGCTCAAATGTCAGGTCCTGGGTCCAGCGTACAAGGGGATCAAATACCCAATGTGAAAGCTGAAGCATACCACCGGAAAGCTGAACCTGGGGATCCAGGGACACCGGATCAGCGTCCAGGCCGACCTTCAGGGTCTTTGCACCGGCAGAGGCACTGAATGACAGCGCAATCATCAGGCTTAACAGCAAATACGTAAATTTTTTCATCCTATCCTCCAAATAAAAGTTAAACTTCTGTGTTGGAAAGGCACCTGCGCCCCCCCAACGGTCTGGTCTTACAGAGCATTTTAATTTCAAAAATCAAATAATAAGACCTAACAAAAAAAGTTGACCCGGTCAAGTAATACCTACCTGGGCCAACCTTCTAATTAACTGAATTTTATGCAAATAAATGCGCATAAAACGTCTAAATTATGCATTTTATCAATTGATCAATCTGAGTTTCACCAAAAACAGTCACCTCATTTTTTCTCAACAAAGCAGTGGTAACCCCCACACCTTCAACCAGTTTGCCTTGAAATCTGCCATCGTATATTAATGCAGATCCGCATGAGGGACTTTTTTCCTTGAGCAGGGCAAACCGAACCTGATACCTGTTTACAATATCAAGCGCCTTTCTTGCACCAGCCACAAAGGCGTAGGTTACCTCCCCGTCCCGGGTGATGACGTCTGCCCTTCCCGCCAGGACATCTTCGGCACTGCCGCCAAAAATCTCCGCCGGTGGCCTGGGTACAGGCAAGCCACCCGCGACCTCCGGGCAAAAGGGAATCAGGCGGCCTTCCGATTGCATCCTCTTTATAAGCTGATGGACCAGGGGTTTGGATTGGCCGTCATACCTGACCTGCTCCCCTATAAGGCATGATGAAATCAATATCTTTTCCATAAACAACGTTATATCAGCGATCCATTCATTTGTAAAAAAAATCATTGACTACGATTAGAATTAGTGTAATGAATGAGTATTCATTATGAATAAACTGGCATATTACGGGGACACCATATTGAATCTCAGGCAGCAAAGCATACTATTGGCAATGAATTCAAACAGATCATTGCACACACCTATCAAAGCACCCCCAAACAATGCCGAAACATAAATAATGAGGATGAATTCATCCATAGAATTTAAGAGACTGTTCCTTTAATAGAATCATCAGGAGGCATTAGAAAATGGCACAGGTAATTTCCGACAGACGGGACATCGAGTTTGTTCTTCACGAACAGCTCCAGGCAGAAACCCTGGCAGATCTGAATGAAGATTTTGCAGATTTCAACAAAAAGACCATTGATATGGTCATTTCCGAAGCCAGGCAACTTGCCGTCAAGGAACTGCTTCCCGCATCCAAGGAAGGGGATGAGCAGGGCTGCAAGCTTGAAAACGGCCAGGTCACGACCCCGGATTCCTTCAAACGCCTGTTTGAAATTTTCACCGAGGGTGAATGGCTGGCCCCCACCGAAGATCCGGAATGGGGCGGACAGGGCATGCCATATACGGTGGCGTCTGCAGCGGCGGAATATTTCAACGGCGCCAACTACCCGTTTATGATGTACCCGGGCCTGACCCAGGGTGCCGGCCACCTGGTGGAGCATTTCGGTACCCAGGAGCAAAAAGACATCTATCTGAAAAACATGTACACCGGCAAGTGGTGCGGCACCATGCTCCTCACCGAACCCGGTGCAGGATCCGATGTGGGTGCTCTGACCACCAAAGCCATCCCCAACGGAGACGGCACCTATAACATCGTGGGTGAAAAGATCTTTATCTCCGGCGGTGAACACGACCTGGCCGAAAATATCATTCATCCCGTGCTTGCCAGAATTGAAGGCGCGCCTGCCGGAACAAAGGGCATCTCGCTTTTCCTGGTTCCCAAGTTCCGCGTGAATTCCGACGGTTCCCTGGGCGAATTCAACGACGTGATCTGCACCGGCATCGAGCACAAGATGGGCATCCACGGCAACTCCACCTGCTCCCTGTCCCTGGGTTCCAAGGGCAATTGCGTGGGCACCCTGCTGGGCGAAGAGAACAAAGGCATGAAGGCCATGTTCCTGATGATGAACGCCGCCCGCCTCCTGGTGGGTTTCCAGGGGTTTTCCTGCGCCACCACCGCTTACATGTATGCCCTTGATTATGCAAAAAACCGTATTCAGGGCCGTGACCTGAAAGATATCATGAACCCGGATGCCGAAGCGGTTGCCATCTTCCGTCACCCGGACGTAAGACGCCAGCTCATGACGATGAAGACCAACGTTGAAGGCATGCGTTCCCTGCTCTACTACGTCCATTACTGCTCAGACATGGCCAAACATGCCCCCACGGACGAAGAAAAGGCCAAATACCAGGGATTCGTGGAAGTTTTGACCCCCATTGCCAAGGGCTACGTCACCGACCGCTCCTTCGAGGTATGCTCCCAGGGCATGCAGGTATACGGCGGCTATGGCTTCATCGAAGAATATCCCATGGCCCAGCTGCTCAGAGACTGCCGGATCACCATGATCTACGAAGGCACCAACGGCATCCAGGCTATGGATCTTTTGGGCCGCAAGCTGGGTATGAACAAGGGCAAGCCCATCATGGACCTGTTCGGGGAAATGCAGCAGACTTTGGCCACGGCCAAAGGCATCCCCGCTCTGGAAAAAGCCGCCGTCAAGGTGGAAGAGGTGATCAACAAACTGGGTGAAGTCGCCCTGCACATGGGCACCACCGCCATGAGCGACAAGTTCCTGGCCGCCTTTGCCAACGCCCATCCCTTCCAGGATGCCACCGGCGACACCGTCATGGCCTGGATGCTGCTGTGGAGAGCCTCCATTGCCGCCCAAAAACTTGAAAAAGCCAAAAAGAAAGACAAACCCTTCTACGAAGGCATCATCAAATCACTTGAATTCTATGTGGAAAGCCAACTGCCCATCACCCTGGGCCGGTTTGCCGCATTAATGAACACCTGTTCCGTGGCCGTGGACATTGAAGACAACATGTTCCCCAGCTAATACCGGAACCGGTTCCAACAAAAAAACTTAAATCAGCTATCCTTTTTTTGGGGCTGCCTCCTGCGGGGCAGCCCTTTTTTTGTCCCTTCTTTTTTTATATGAAAGCACCACCAACCCTCTGAATTCCTTCATGCTTTGTTGTGGGTACACTCATTGGCATCCATGGGCGTCCCAGTTTCTGCCCTCCGGGTATGGCCGTTTTTTGCCGACAGGCTTGAATCTTAGTGCTTTAATCATTAGACTTAAATCGAAACTGAACAATCCTGGCGTAACCTTCAACCGTTTGAAAGCTGTAGCAACCAGAAATGAACACAAGAGAACCAGACCATCTCAACCTGCTGTGTGATCTTACCGAACTGACCGCCATCATCACGGCAGACGCTGATATTGAAACCTTTCTGGCCGGTGCCACCGGCCTTGTGGCCAAGCATCTCAAAGCCCATGTCTGCTCCATCTATCTGTTTGACGGCAACACCCACGACCTTATCCTCACAGCCACCCGCGGGCTGAATCCGGATGCGGTGAACCAGGTCAGGATGAAGCCGGACGAAGGCCTGGTGGGGCAATGTTATTCAACAGGACGGATACTACGTGAAGGAAATGCCCAGGCAAATCCGGGATTCAAATATTTTGCCGCCGCCGGTGAAGAACCCTTTAACTCGTTTCTCTGCGTTCCCATCCGCAGAGGGGTGGAAAAAGTAGGGGTATTGGTGGTGCAGCACCGGGAAATAGACCATTTCACCTTTTTTGACGAGCGGGCCCTGAAAACGGCCGCCACCCAGCTTGGGGGCGCCATTGAAAACGCCCGCCTCATCATGGCACTGCCCGGTGAAACCCACGAACAAAAAGAGATTGATCCGGGGTTCCCCCCCTTTGTCCGGGGAAAATCCGACCGGGCCGGCGTGGCCTTCGGCATGATCCGCCCGTCCAGGAAAAACAGAAAAGCCGTTATCCATACCCCTGACACTTCGGGAAAGACTTATACCCTGGAAGATTTCAAAACGGCGCTTGAAAAGACCACAAAGGAGCTAAAGGAGCTTCAGGAAAAATTTGCCGCCTCCCTGCCCGAGTCCGCCTCCCTGATTTTTACCGCCCACTTCATGATGCTGCGGGATAAAAAATTCACCGGCAAGATGGAAGAAAAAATACGGGAAGGCCGCCCCCCGGTTGAAGTGGTTCAGGAACTTGCCACTAAATACATCAGCTTTTTCAGCGAAAGCCCCCATGCCTATCTCAGGGAAAAAGCCGTAGATGTGGAGGACCTGAGCATTCGCCTGCTGTCGAATCTCAAGGCCGCCCGCAGAACGGAAACCGCCGCCCGGGGCAGTATTGTCGTGGCGGAAGACCTGTATCCGTCCGACATCCTGAAACTCACCGCGGACGGCATCCGGGGCATCATCCTGGCGGGTGGGGGAGCCACGTCCCATGTCACCATTTTATCCAGGTCCCTGGATATCCCCTTGATCATCGCCGATGATCCCGTGCTGCTCCAGTTGCCGGAAACCACCCGGCTGCTCATGGATACCGGCCAGGGCAATATCTACATCAATCCGGATCAAAAAACCCTGGATCTGTTCACTGCCAAAACAGAAGCTGAGACCCAGACGGAAATCCGTACCGTCCTGGATAAGACGCTGACCCGTGACGGCAGCCGCATCCGCCTGCTGGCAAATATCAACCTTCTGAGTGAAATCCGGCTGGCCAAGGAATTAAAGGCGGAAGGGGTGGGGCTGTACCGCACAGAATTTCCCTTCCTTATCCGGCCGTCCTTTCCTTCCGAAGACGAGCAATACCTGATATACAAAAAACTCTTCGACCAGACCGAAGGCGGACAGGTCACCACGGTCCGCACCCTGGATGTCGGCGGGGAAAAAGCCCTGAGCTACGCCGGATCCACCAAAGAAGCCAACCCCGTATTGGGGCTGCGGTCCATCCGCTTTGCCCTGAAGTACAGAGAGGTATTCGACACCCAGGTCCGGGCCATCCTCCGGGCTGCCTACGGTAAAAAAAATGTCCGGCTCATGTTCCCTCTGATCTCCTCCATTGACGAATTTTTGGAGGCAAAGAAGGTGGTGGCGGATTGCGCCAACGCCCTGCAGACAGAAGGGATTCACCACGAGTCTGACATTGATATCGGCATGATGATCGAACTGCCGTCAGTATTGACCACCATTAACGAATTTGCAAAGCTGGCTGATTTTTTCGCCATCGGTACCAATGACTTTATCCAGTACATGGTGGGGGCGGACCGGGCCAACAAACTGGTGGCAGACCATTACCTGGCCCACCATCCGGCTGTGACCCGGGGCATTAAGACCATTGCCGACGCCGCCCGGAAAGCCAGGATTGACGTATCGGTTTGCGGGGAGATGGCCCACGACCCAATCCATATTCCCTTCCTGATCGGTGCGGGCATCACCACCTTGAGTGTGGACCCCAAGTTCATTCCCGATGTCCAGCAGACCATCATGGACATACGGATGGCCGACGCCAGGATCTATGCAGACAACCTTCTGGCCCAGTCCAGAATATCCGATGCGGCAAAGGTGCTGGCATCCAGTCCCGGCAAAAAACGATGAAGCCCCGGCTTTGGTACCGTTCCCTTAAAAATTCACCATACACCTTGAAATTGATATCGCAGTGCTTAATTTGTTAGGCATAACAGCTTAAAGATCAAAGCTGGAGACAAAACAAAATTAAGGAGGATATCATGAGCAACGAATGTATTCCCCAGCGTATATCAAAGTTCACCCTAGGCATTATCCTGCTCGGCGCAGCCCTCGGGCTTGTTGTCATCGGCGTAACCCTGCTTCCCATTATCGGTATTGTGGCGGCAGTTCCCGTGGCGGCACTGGCCGTCTACTTTTTCAGGGTTCACCTCAATGACCAATGTGAGATTGATTTTTCCGCGGAATGACCCGGGTTAATACAGGGATAGCCTTAAGGCCCAAACAAAATTCAAAGGGGAGCCGACTTTTCGGCTCCCCTTTTTTTCATACGTCTCCAAAGGACCGGTATGAACCGGCCTTTGGAGCAAAAATGTAAGGTGTATTTACCTACACCTGATTAAGACAACTTAAACTTCTTCATCATTTCCTCAAGCTTGGTTGCCAGGGCAGACAGTTCGGCTGCCGTATCTTTCACGCTGACACTCCGGGTGGAAATCTCGGAAGAGGCCCGGCTGACGTTGGCGATATTTTCAGCCACTTCATCAGCCACCACAGAACACTGGGAGACGTTTTCCGTAACTTCCCCGATGCCCAGTGAGGCCTGGGAGACGTTTTCCGCGATTTCGTTGGTGACAGCGGACTGCTCCTCCACGGCCGCTGCAATGGTGGAGACAATATCGTTGACATCGGTGATCACCCGGATAATCTCGTTGATCTCCGTGGCGGTTTCCGATGCAGAGCCCTGCATCCGTTCAATTTTACCCCGGATTTCCGTGGTGGCGTCAGCGGTCTGGTTGGCCAGATCCTTGATCTCATTGGCCACAACCGCAAAGCCCTTGCCGGCCTCACCGGCCCTGGCCGCCTCAATGGTGGCGTTCAGCGCCAGCAGGTTGGTTTGCTCAGAAATGTCGGTAATGGTGGCGGTGACCTGGCCGATCTCTTCGGCAGCAGAACCAAGCTCCTTTACCTTGACCGAGGCGTGGTTGGCCTGATCCACGGCTTCAGCCGTGATACTTCTGGACTGTTCGGAGTTTTTGGCGATATCGTTGATGGTGGCGCTCATCTCTTCGGCAGCGGCGGATACAGAGTTCACGTTGGTGGAGGTTTCTTCAACAGCCGCCGCCACCGTGTTCATATTGGCACTCATCTCCTCGGCAGCCGCTGCAACGGAGGTGGCCATCTCAGAGGTTTCGGCGCTTTCGGTGGTCATGGCCACGGAGACCTCGCTCAACTGCCCGGAAGAGCCGGAAAGCGTACTAACACCGTCGTTAATATGACTGATCATCTGCCGTAAGTTGCCGATCATATTGTTCATGGCCAGGGCAAGCTTTCCGGTTTCATCGGCCTGGTCGATTTCCAGATCACGGCTCAAGTCGCCTTCGGCCATCTTTTCAGCAAAATCAACCCCCGTGGTCAAGGGTTTTGTGATGGACCGGGTCACCAGAAAGAAGACCACACCGGCCAGGGAAATGCCGAGAACGACGATAAGGCCGGCCTTCATCAGTCTGCCGCGCAGGGCGGCATCCGCCGCATCCATGGACTGAATCACCTCAAAGGCCCCATGGATTTCACCGGCCTTCCAGTTTTCAAAGGGGCCACCCGTGGGATCTTTACCGTCATTGCGGCCCCACAGTGTCTTGGACTGGGCCGGATCGCCGTGGCAGACCAGGCAGACTTCAGAAAGCCGTACCGGAAGGAAATACCTAACGGAGTTGGTTGTCTCGTCGATTACGTAATATTCTTTGAGGTTCTCTGCCTTGATTTTCTTGAGAGCCGGCCCCTCAATCTTGGTTTTTTGCCCGTAATCCGGTTCATTTTCAGGATTACGCGGATCAAACTTGGGCACCCGAAAGGTATACCCGCCCTCTTTTGCCTTTCGCATGGAAGCCCGCCAGGCAGATACCACCGGGATCACTGCCATTAATTTTTCCCGGTTTCCCTCGGCTGCGTACTTCTTAATATCTTCTGTGGAAAACAGCCCCAACTTCCATTTTTCCTCCATCTCCTGGCGGGCAGATTCCGAAATCAGGCAGATGGAACGGGCCTTTTCCACAATAGAGGCCACGGTCTGCGCCTGGTCACTTTTCTGATACAAAAAGAGCAACACCCCCACCAGAATGATAGTTGTGCCGAGGCCAACCGTTAAAAACTTCACAAAAATAGGCAGATCCAAGAATTTTTTCATATTCCCTCCGTTTGCACAGAACAGGTGCCGGCACCGCAGCACTATTTTGTCTTGTCGTTACAAATTCTTTTGATAAAACGCGAACAGGTGGCCTATGGTACCAGATTCGATTCCGAACCTCAATATGGATTAGCGCTCCCCATGTAAAATTATAAATTTTGTCACGTTTGACAACACAGCCATTTCGCCCCATAATCCTCCGCCATGGAAACGGACCGGAATTTTGACGACCTTGCCCCGAAATTCAGACGCAAGGTTTACGGCGGCCTCAAGGGGGAAATACGCCTGGCAGTACTTGAAAAGGATCTGGGAGAATTTTTCCCCCGGGCAACGGCGCAAGCCTGCGACCGCCCCTTAAGGGTGCTGGATGCCGGTGGCGGTTATGGGCCTTTCTCATTGGGCCTGGCCAACCGGGGGCATCTTATCACCCTTTGTGACATTTCAAGCCAGATGCTGGACATCGCCGGGGAACGATTTGAAAAGGAAGGGGTCGGCCACCAGTTGGATGCCAGGCATGCCCCCATCCTGGAAATCGCCTCCGATCCGGAACAGCCCTTTGACCTGATCCTTTGCCATGCCGTCCTGGGATGGGTGGCAGCGCCCGAAGCCATCATCGCGCACCTGGTGGATCTGCTTCCGGCGGGCGGCATTCTGTCCCTTACCTTTTACAATCTCCACGGCATGATCTACAAAAACCTGCTGCGGACCAACTATAAAAAAATTATAACCAGGAACTACACCGGTTACCCCGGCAGCCTCACCCCGACCTGGCCCCGCACCCCGGAAACGGTCATGGACTTGTTGTCGGCCCACCCTCTTGATATTTTGTGCCACAGCGGCATCCGGGTATTTCACGACTATATCCTGAACCTTGAGGATCAGAAAAGAACGCCGGAGACCGTTCTCGCCCTGGAACTTGAATTTTCCAGGCAGATGCCCTACAGGGATTTGGGGCGGTATCAGCATATCCTGGCCCGGAAAACTTAAATTCATAGCCGGATCTGCAGCCGGGTTTGATTTGAATTGCCGCCCTGGATATGTTAGTATCTACTTTTTTAATTCAACCCATTCCTGCGGAGGCTGTTGTGACCGATCAAAGATGTGCTGCGGATTCCTGTGTGACTATCTCCCGTATCATGCTCCCCGAAGATGCAAATCCTGCCGGCATCGTACACGGCGGAGCCATCATGAAAGAAATAGACAATGCAGCCGGTGTGGTGGCGGTGCGCCATACCCGCAAGATCTGTGTGACAGCCTCCATAGACCGTCTGGATTTCCATAAACCGGCCTTCATCGGTAACCTGGTCACTGTCAAGGCCAGTGTAAACATGACCGGGAAAACCTCCATGGAAATCGGCACCCGGGTGGAAACCGAAGACCTCCTTTCAGGTAAAAAGACCCACCTGGCCTCGGCGTATCTCACCTTTGTGGCCTTAGGCGACGATCACCGCCCCACGCAGGTACCGCCCCTGAACCCGGCCACCCCCGATGAAACCAGGCGCCACAGGGAGGCCCTTGCCAGAAGAGAAGCCCGGCTGGCGGAAAAAACACGGGAAAAAGAGTGCCAAATGGATGACTCCAAATGTTAGCCTTTAAAAACTATTTGATTTAACACCATCTTTTTCAGCTTCTCCTCTGGAATAACGTATTTTTATCCTTATCTTCTAAATAAATAGCTTAGTTTTTGATGCCGGGGTACCGATATATAGTGTTAAGAAAGCCCTCCCTCAAAGAACTGCAAAAAGAAAGGCAGGCAGAGGAAAAAAGAAGAAAGGAGGACCGCCATGAGTCACAGGAATAAACCATTTGAAGTGGAAAAAACATTTGGATTGGGTGTGCTGCTGAAGCTGACCAAAAAAAACATTCAAGGTGTGGATATCTCCACAACCGGTAGCAAGTTCACCTCCTCACTCAGCCTGGATGAGGTCAACACCGCCGTGGACCGCATCATGAAAGCCCATAATATCCGCCTAAAAATAAAATAATTCCCCAATATTACCCAACGTTCCCGTTATTTAGCATTGCCCCGTGTATCAACATGGGGTATATGCTCTCCTGTGTGCAACCCAATGACAATCCGGAGTTAGAAAAGACCCACAATGAATACCGGTGTAATCCAATGCGCGTTTGAAACCTACGGTACCAGTGTCCCATTCATCCTTGATCAACTGGATGTAAAACACCGGGTTAAAGGGCAGGAAACCATTTTGTTGAAACCCAACCTGGTCAATGCAGATCCCTTTCCCATCACCACATCGCCGCACCTGTGCCGGGCGGTGATCCGGTATCTTAAAACCTGCTGCGATGCAAGGATCATCATTGCGGAAGGATGCGGAGATGCCGTGCTTGAGACGGACCAGGTATTCAACCGGCTGGGTTATGACCGCCTGGCAGCGGAAACCGGTGTTGAACTGATGGATCTGAACCACGCCCCCTTAAAAATTCATACGCGGCCTGAAAACAGGATTTTTCCCGAATTTTATCTGCCGGAAATTGCCGATGGCAGTTTTATCATTTCCCTGCCCGTGCTCAAGGCCCACTCTTTGGCGGTCATCACCGGCACCCTGAAAAACATGATGGGTTTCGCCCCACCTGCGCACTACTCGGGTGGCGGGGCATGGAAAAAAGCGGCGTTTCATTCAAAAATGCAGCGTTCCGTTATGGAGCTGAACCGCTATATCCTTCCGGACCTCACCCTGATGGATGCCAGTGTAGGATTGTCAGAGTACCACCTGGGCGGACCGATCTGTGATCCCCCGGTAAACCGACTGTTGGCCGGTACTGACCCATTTGCCCTTGATCAGGCAGCCGCCCGGCTGTTGGACATTGATCCTGAATCCATCCCCCATATCCAGTCCCCTCAAGGGTAACTTAAGGGCGGTTGAACACGGATCCCCGGTAAAAGGCCAGTTTTTTCGCCATGGGCACAAAGGGTTTCATGATCTCCCTGCGCTCAGGCTTAGTCAGTGCCGCCTTTATTTTTCCGCAGTTGGCAAGGGTACGCACTTCTTCGGGTGTCTTGCACCCCACGATGGCTGTGGTGATATCATAAGAAAGGGCGAACCGGATGAGCAGTTCAGGTGTGATGCCAAGGTCCCGGGCGATATAATGGGACCCACCCAGAATCTTCATGGCGATGACGGCGATTCCTTTTCTTTGTGCCGCCTCAAGGGTCCGGGTAAGAAAACCGCCGAGGATCTCCTCCACGGGATTCACCGGCATCAGCACACTGTCCACCGGCCACATCTCAACCGCCCGGGCCAGAATCTCCGGGTCATGATGCCCGGTCACCCCGATATGCTTCACCCGTCCCTTATCCCGTGCTTCCAGGAAGGCTTCCAGTGCCCCGCCCCGGGCTGAAATCTGATCTAAATCCCGGTCATCCCTGACATCATGGATCTGCCAGAGGTCCAGATAATTGGTTCCCAGCCGGTCCAATGTCTGGTCAAGGTCCGTCAATGCCCCTTCCCGGGTCCGTTCTGCGGATTTGCTGGTGTGAAAGACCCTCCCTCTTTCACCGGGGTTCGCCTGCCAGTATTGGCCGTAATACACCTCACTGTCCATATACACCCTGGCGGAATCATAGTACCCGATGCCCTGGGCCACCGCCTCAGCGATTACTGCGCGGGCATCTTCATCCCGTCCTTGGGTTCTCAACACGCCTTCCCCGCCGAGACCTACCCGGGTCACCGGGGTCGTGCCGAAGGAAACCTTTGGAATAGCCGTATGCGTCATGATGGGATCTCCTTTGAATGGGTTGGCAATACACAAACAATAGGACCCCAACCCCAACCTGTCCAGGTGGGGTATCAGGCATGTACGAAGAGCAGGATAGCTGCACCCGCCATGAAGACACCTGCCAGATTAAGCACGGACAGCCGCTCCCGGAAAATAATCATGCCGCAGAACACCGACAGTGCCACAATGGAAATACTGTTGATGCCAAAGAGGACGGCGCTGTCGAAAATACCGCTGTTCAGGGCGTTGATCAAAAAATATATGGACCCGAAATTTGCCGTTCCCAAAAGAATACCGGCCACCGCCACCCGCGGGATCACAAATCCTGCAAAGGGCACCCGGCGGATCAGGCAGGTCAGCAGCCCTGCACTAAAGGCAAAGAAAAAAGCCGCCCCTGTAAACGCGGCAGATGACGCATCAGAGACAAACTCATGCTGTACAAATTTCACCAGGGCGTCCATGCCGCCCAAACCGACGAACAGAACCAGGGGCAGGTACCAGCGTGAGGGATCCGCGTCCTTTTTGCCCGGCCGAATCACAGTGCATATCAGCGCCGCCAATGCCAGGCAGATCCCCGCCACCTTGATCCGGGTCACGGGTTCTCCATAGTAAACAATGGAAAAAAACATGGGGATGACAACGGAAATCTTGGCCGCCACCGTGGTCACTGACATTCCGGCCTTCTGGGTGGACAATCCGATCATAAAAAACATGGTGAGAAGGCCGATCCCAAGGACCGCCGCAATCCCTATCCAGGGTTCCCTAAAAAGATTGAAGAGGCGGAGGCTGCCCGTGCCGTGGCTCACCGCGAGTCCCAATCCGAAGGCCATGGCGTAATTTATGATAATGGCATGAACCATTGAAATATCCCGCCGCTCAAAACTTTTAAACAGCACCATGATTGCCGTGGCACTGAGTATACTGAAAATCAGGTTTATCATCTTATCCCATCATGTTTCCGGGTAATCCAAACACCGGGCCCTCCCGATGTCCGCCCCCATGTACCACGAACGTACCGGGCATACAACCGGATTCGGCTATTATCAGGCGATCGGGTTGCCGGATTTTGATTTTTCCGGATATTTTCCCCTTGACGCAGGTCATTCGTAATCCTACAATTTGAAGAATCAGAACTGACGATACCCTGCGCTGCCCCCGTATACTGCTGCACGTCCAATTTCCCAAAAGCACGTACCAGAAAACTGTAAAGCTCCTTAGCCCCTGTCATCCGCATCTGCCTGTCACCCATTGCAAACGGCTGTTCCTTTTTTAACTGGCTGCAATCCGGTTGAGATTTTAACCCCAGACAAAAAGGAGGTCTGACATGAGAATTTCCCCGAAACATATCATGTGTGCCATTGATTTTTCAGGATTTGCCCAATTGATCATGGCGTATGGAAAAGCCATGGCCAGGGAGTTTGGAGCCAAATTATCCCTTTGCCATATCGTCCAGGACACCGTGATGCTGTCCAGCCATGCCCACGCAGGCTTTGCAACGGAAGAGGTCACGGCCCAGCGCATTCAGGATGCAAAAGAGGCCATTGAGCTCCTGGCGGACGAGGCAAATATCTCTGCTGCCCCCCTGGTATCCATGGGACATCCGGCCGATGAAATCACACGCCTGGCCCAAAAAAATGAAGTGGACCTGGTAATCGCCGCAACCCACGGCGGATCAGGCATTAAACGGTTCCTGGTGGGATCGGTCACCGACCGCCTGGTTAAAACCCTGACCTGCCCTTTGCTGGTGCTCCACTCCCCGCAGGATTCAGAAACGGACGCGGGCTACCTGCCCCTGAAACGGCTGCTGGTGGGATGCGATTTTTCAGAAGGATCTGGACTGGCCTTTGAATACGGTTTAAGCCTGGCCCAGGAGTTTGAAGCCGAACTCCACCTGGTCCACGTGCTCAAACCCCACAAACATGTCGCCCTGGGCACATCTGACTATATCAAACTTCAGGAAGGGGACTACCCCGGGTGGGACCGCACCGACTTCATTCACCTCCAGGAAAATGCCGCCGGCGAGGAATATAAACGCCGCCAACGCCTGCTCAACCGGCTTGAACGCCAATTGTCCAATATGGTACCGGAGGAAAGCCGCCACTGGTGTACACCGGTGACCAGCCTGCGTCAGGGGGAACCCTATCTGGAACTTCTGGACTATGCAGATACCCATCGGATCGACATGATCATTCTGGGCGTCCACGGCCATTCCATACTTGAGCAGTTCCTGGTGGGCTCCACCACAGACCGGGTCATCAGCCGTGCAACCTGCCCGGTGATGGCGGTCCGGGAAACCACCTGAGACCGCAGGCCAACAATCCGTAAAAAAAACCCGAGTGTATTGACAGGGCGCGATAAAATCTATATATTCCGATTTATCGATATATGATGAATTTTATCACGGAGTGATTCAATGAAACCATTTATCCGGGTGATGAAGGCCCTGTCAGATCCGAACCGGGTTAAAATGATCAAACTGCTTCAGGCAAAGCCCCTGTGCGTCTGTGAAATCCAGGCCGCCCTGGGCATTGCCCAGTCCACGGCAAGCAAGCATCTCAAAATCCTTGAAGACGCTGAACTGGTAGTACGTTTCAAAGACGGCCTCTGGGTCAACTACTCCCTTTCTGACGGCAGTGGTTCCCCCTATGCCGCCAGCCTTCTGGGCCAGTTGAAGCACTGGCTGGACGATGATCCGGATATCGAATCATTAATGGCACAGCTTCCCGGCATCGACCGGTTGGACATCGTCGGCAAACCGCCCTGCTGAAATCGACAACAATCCATATATAACCTGAAAATGAGGCACACAAATGAGCATACAAACCACCCGGTTTTCTGAAGGCCGGGATCTGAAACGGGCTGGCGTTTACGCTATTATCGGTGCCCTGTCCATCTACCTGTGGTGGACGGTTTACCGGGCATTGCCCGCAACT
Source organism: uncultured Desulfobacteraceae bacterium (assembly GCA_913041495.1). Taxonomy (GTDB): domain Bacteria; phylum Desulfobacterota; class Desulfobacteria; order Desulfobacterales; family Desulfobacteraceae; genus Desulfobacter. Next base: position 19,033 of record CAJWHT010000091.1, read on the forward strand.
TCCGCATGGCTTGCCTATGACCTGCTCCCCCTCACCCGGGGATCGCACCTGGGGGCATCTGTAGAATTTTTTCTCTACGACACCCCGAAAGTGATGATGCTGCTGGTTCTGGTGGTCTTTTTCACGGGGATCATCCGCAGCTTTTTCACCCCGGAAAAGACCCGGGCCTTTCTTTCGGGCAAAAGCGAGTTTGCAGGAAATATCCTGGCCGCCCTTCTGGGAATTGTCACCCCTTTTTGCTCCTGCTCGGCCGTCCCCCTTTTTATCGGCTTTGTCACGGCAGGCGTCCCCCTTGGGGTCACATTTTCCTTTCTCATCGCAGCCCCCATGGTCAATGAGATCGCCCTGGGGCTGTTATACGGGTTGTTGGGATGGAAAATCGCCGCCATTTACATGGGAACCGGCCTGTTCGTGGCCATCTTAGCCGGTTGGGTTATCGGCCGGCTGAAACTGGAGAACCACATTGAGGACTGGGTCACCAACACACTGGCCACGGGCGTTACCATGGAAGAAGAAAAAATGACCTGGCACGACAGGATCGTATACGGCTGGGATGCGGTAAAAGAAATCATCGGCCGCGTCTGGGTTTATATGGTCCTGGGTATCGGGGTGGGCGCAGGCATCCACGGGTTTGTTCCCGAAGGCGTCATGGCATCCATCATGGGGGATGACCATTGGTGGTCCGTTCCCCTTTCCGTCCTGGTGGGCGTTCCCATGTACGCCAATGCCGCAGGTGTCATCCCCGTGGTGGAGGCGTTGCTTGGCAAGGGCGCTGCACTGGGATCGGTCCTTGCCTTCATGATGAGCGTTATCGCCTTGTCCCTGCCGGAAATGGTGATCCTCAGAAAGGTATTGAAACCCAGGTTAATCGCCATTTTTGCCATCGTTGTGGCCTGCGGTATTCTGATGGTAGGCTATCTGTTCAACCTCATTCTTTAATAAACGATTTTACTCAAGGAGAAATCAATGGAAATCAAAGTGCTTGGCCCGGGATGTGCCAAATGTGATAAGACCGAAAAACTCATCCGGGAAGCTGTGGCAGAAACCGGATGCGACGCCACCGTTGAAAAAATTACGGATATGATGCAGATCGCGGCTTTCGGCGTGGTCGCCACCCCCACCGTGATCATAGATAACACCGTCAAATGCTCGGGCAAGGTGCCCAAAAAACAGGATGTCATTTCCTGGCTGACCTAAGGAACTGTGATAAACATTTAACCTTGGCAGTCCCCTGGGGCCCCTGGCAAGATCAACCGGCACAGCCCCGTCAAACAAGGCACCGGATCCAGATAAAAAATGAATTTTTGCTTGACTGGCACTTTAATGGCCGACAAGATTAATCATGCATATGAATTCAAATAAAAAAAAGATCATTATTTTGGATGGTGGTACAGGTCGTGAGTTAGAAGCTCAAGGCGCGTCTATTGACCCTCCATTGTGGTCGGCGAATGCTTTTTACACCGACCCGGACGTTGTGAAAAAGGTTCATAAATCATTTATTGCGGCCGGGGCGATGGTAATAACGGCCAATACCTATACCATCACTCAATATCATTTGAAAAATGCCAACAAATCAAACGATCAGCTTAAGTTGCTGGATCTTGCATATACACAGGCCCACCGAGCAAGAGACGAAACAAACACCAGTGTTCGAATCGCAGCTTCACTGCCGCCGTTATCTGAGTCATACCGCTCAGATTTGGTGTTAGATGATAAGCTGCTGGAACAAGAATACACATTGCTAATCGACCAGGCGGTAAAGCATCGGGCAGACATTTTATTGGGAGAGACCCTAAGTTGCGCCAAAGAAGCAAGAATCATTGCCCAAGCAGCCCAAAAGACCAACATTCCTCTCTGGCTAAGCTTTACTGTGGATCAAACCGGAAATCTCCGAAGCGGTGAACGCTTAAAAGAGGTGGCCAAAGAATTATTAAATCATGGCGTGACTGTGTTACTGGTTAACTGTTCGACACTACAAAATATTGAATTCAGCATTGATATCTATCAAGAACTGGGGCAGGAGTTCACTTTTCAATATGGTGCATACGGCAATCGCTATAACGAGATCCGGAAAGATTATAAATTAGCACTGAAATCAACTGTGATTAATGAGGAAATATCTCCCCTTCAATATACTGATGCCGTAAAATCATGGATTAAGAAAGGCGCTTCCATTGTCGGTGGATGTTGCGGCATCGGCCCTGAGTATATCGAACACATGAAGCAGAACATAAATTAGGGACTCGGAATCGCTTAAGACGCGGGTGGTAGTGAAAGGGCGATATCAGTCAAAATTGTTAGCAATGGTCAATTCACAACATACGGAGGTAGCTTGTGTCAACTCCTGAATATTTTAATGAGATATTTGCCGGCAAATTGCCCGGCCACCTGGGAATCCAAGTGACGCATATGGACGGATTGGAAGTCCGTGGTGAAATGGAGGTGAATCCGTCAAATATCGCCCCGAACGGTTTTTTGTTTGCCGGCAGTGTGGTGATGCTGGCGGACACGCTGTGCGGAGACGGATGTATCTCCAACCTGCCCGAGGGCGCATCGGGATTCACCACCATTGAGCTCAAATCCAACCACCTGGGAACTGCCAGGGAAGGAACCGTTGAATGTACTGCCAAAGCCGTTCACACGGGAAGAACGACTCAGGTATGGGATGCCACTGCCACCCACAAGCAATCAGGGAAAACCATAGCCTTATTTAGGTGCACTCAGATGATTTTATATCCGTAAAGGGCCATATGGGCATTAATAATCTGATTCTATAGTTTGGCCGGATCTCTTTGAACCACCCAGCGGCAAAAGGCCTGCAGAAATGGCTAAGCAGCCGGGTAAATACAATGAAATTCACTACGGCCCGGCATTTATAATTCAAACAAAAAGCATGGAGAATGAATCCAGACGATTTCGCCCGATACCCGGCCGCAACGGCGCAAGGCTCGTCACTAAACCTCCGGCAGCCCTC
>CAJWHT010000092.1 GCA_913041495.1 uncultured Desulfobacteraceae bacterium
CTTCAGGCGACGCTTTCAGCTTTCTGCACGTGGCTCTCGCCCCGACGTCGAGGCACATAAAGTCCGCGATATACCCTTGCCCCAGCGGGCGCATCGACACGTTGCTGAAGTGCTGCGCGTATCTGCGGTAAACTGAAACTGAGTTGATATCAAGCGAAGCAGCTGCATCGCGTATGCGATCAGCCGAGACGAACTCTGACAGCGTCATTGGTGGGCGTAACTTGCTGCGCACATTAGTATAGACGCTCCGCACCCAGTCGAAATAAGGACGATGCACAATTGCGATGGTGCTCTCGAAGCCGCGTAGCGTTGCTGCCAGCTTTTCCGCCACAATCGGATCGGAAACGCCGATGATCTGGGCTGCGGTGATACCGGCGTTATGGGCCCCTGATTTACCGATGGCCATGGTGGACACCGGGATACCCGGAGGCATCTGAACGGTGGCCAGCAGGGCGTCCAGGCCCTGGAGGGCGGAGGAGTCAATGGGAACCCCGAGCACCGGCAGGGTGGTGTGGGCGGCAATGACTCCGGCCAGATGGGCTGCATGGCCGGCCCCGCAGATCAGTACTTTGATGCCTTTTTCCCTGGCTTCGGTGGCCAGTTTGGCTGCCTGTTCCGGGGTCCTGTGGGCGGAGGCCACAGTCACGTAATAGGGAATGTCAAACTTCTTGAGCATGGCCAGGGCTTTTTCCATTACCGGGAAGTCGGAGTCCGAGCCCATGATGACGCCCACCTGGGGAGGGATGGCCATCCGTTTGAGGGCCTTGGCACCGATATCCTTTCTCATGAAGCAGTCTTTGAACTGGATTTTGCCGCAGGCCTCATAGGCGGTATTGATGGCATCTTCAACGGTGTCGCCCAGGGCGGTGACGCCCAGGACGCGGCCGCCGGCTGTGACCACCTTGTCGCCGTCCATGCCGGTGCCGGCGTGGAAGACCACGGTGTCTTTGACGGCATTGGCTTCGGCAAGACCTGTGATTTCGTTGCCGGTTTCATAGGAACCGGGGTAGCCGCCGGAAGAGATGACCACGCACATGGCGGCCCGGGGATCAATGTCAACGGTATGGTTGTGCAGGGTACCGTCGCAGCAGGCTTCCATCAGGGGGACAAGATCGCTTGCCAGCCGCATGAGGATGGGCTGGGTTTCGGGATCACCCAGGCGGGTGTTGAACTCCAGCACCTGGATCTTGTCGCCGTCCACCATGAGGCCGGCGTAAAGGACGCCTTTAAAGGGCGTGCCTTCCTTGGCCATACCCTGAACCGTCGGGATCATGACCTCTTTCATGGCCCGGGTTCTTAACAGGTGGTCCAGAACGGGAGCCGGGGAATACGCGCCCATACCGCCCGTGTTGGGACCTTCGTCGTTGTCGAAGATCCGTTTGTGGTCCTGGGATTCGGGCAGGGGAAGCACGGTTTTTCCGTCGGTGAGGCAGATGAACGAGGCCTCTTCGCCCCGCAGGCATTCTTCCACCACCACCAGGGCGCCGGCATCGCCGAAGGTGTTTTCTTTCAGCATGCCGTCAATGGCCGCTTCGGCTTCTTCAATGGTGCTGCAGACGATCACGCCTTTGCCGGCGGCCAGGCCGTCGGCTTTGACCACACAGGGGGCACCCATGGCACGGGCGTAGGTTTTGGCCTTGTCCGCATCGGTGAAGGATTTGCCTTTGGCGCAGGCAACCCCGTATTTCTGCATATGGTTTTTAGAAAATACCTTTGAGCCTTCCAGTTGGGCAGCGGCTTTGGAGGGGCCGAATATGGCCAGGCCTTTTTCCTGGAAAACATCCACGATACCTGCCACAAGGGGGCCTTCCGGGCCCACAACGGTGAGGTCGATGGCGTTTTCCAAAGCAAATTCTGCCAGGGCAGGGATGTCTTCGGCGTTGATGTCAACATTCTGGGCAAGGGTACGTGTGCCGGCGTTGCCGGGCGCGCAGTAAATTTTGTCCACCATGGGGCTTTGGGAAATTTTCCATACCAGGGTGTGCTCGCGCCCGCCGCTGCCTACAACAAGGATTTTCATTTGGCTCTCCTAAGGTTAGTCCGTTTATTTTCTTCAATTGCCAGTTCAATTAATTTGTCGAGCAGTGCGGTAAAAGAGTAGCCGCCCACCTGGGCAGACTGGGGGTAAAGGCTGGTGGCGGTCATCCCGGGGATGGTGTTGGTTTCCAGAACAAAAAGTTCGCCGTCCCGCAGGATCATGTCGGTGCGGGAATAGCCTTTGAGGAACAGGGCCTTGTGTGCCCGGACGGCCAGGTCCTGTACCTTGGCGGTGGTCTCCGCGTCGATACGGGCCGGGCAGATCTCCTCGGTTTCTCCGGCCACGTATTTGGCCTCGTAATCAAAGTATTCGTGGTTTTCCCCGGGGATAATTTCAATGACGGGCAGGGGCTCAAGCTCTTGGTTGCCCAGAACACCGCAGGTGAGTTCAACCCCCTGAATATAGCGTTCCAGAATGATGGTATCGTCGTGGTCGAATCCTAAGCGAATGGCAGCCTCAAGATTCTCTTTCTCTTTGACGATGGTCATGCCCACACTGGAACCGGCACAGGCCGGTTTAACCACGATGGGAAGCCCCAAGGTGTCCACAGCCCGGGAAATGGATATCTCGTCGGTGGTGTCATAGGCCAGATATCCCGGGGTCGGTACTTGGGCCCCTTCGTACAGCCGTTTGGCCGTCAGTTTGTTCATGGCCGCAGCAGACCCCAGAACCCCTGCACCCTGGTAGGGGATGTTCAGAAGATCTAAAAGCCCCTGAACCGTGCCGTCCTCGCCAAAGGGGCCGTGGAGGATGATCAGGGCAGCGTCGATATCCGGCGCATCCGTCACCAGTTTTTCAAGATCGAATTTCGGATCGTACTGGGTGATGTCGTACTTGTCTTTGTCCAGGGCCTCAAGCACCTGTCTGCCGCTGTTTAAAGATACTTCTCGTTCCGTTGACACCCCGCCGGACAACAGGGCCAGCCTGATTTTTTTCATTGAAAATCTCCTTTGGGTTGAAAGGCCTTGGTGGTTTCCTTGATACACACGCGGTCCCGATGCATTCTCTTTCCTTAAAATCTTGCTATCCTTGGATAATCGTCTGCCGGGCGGCTTCAAACTCCTCTCTGGTGATGAGGTTTTTTTCATAAAGTGTGTTCAGCTCCAGCATTTTGCGCTCGACCCGGGCCACGGAATCTTCGATCAGCCGTGCCCCGGGAAATCCTGCATCCTCGGAATTGATGTGTTCGGGCAGCAGCGCGTTGCTGTTTTCCTTGGCCTTGATATTAAATGAGGCCAGTCCGCCAAGAAGCCGGACTTCCACGGCACGGTCCTGGAATTCAGGGGTGCCCAGCACTTCCTGGAGACTGGATGAGGTGACTCTCATCTTGCGGTAGATGACCCAGACCATGAGCAGCACCAGGATGGCAATGCCCCCCATGACCCAGGGCAAGTAGTGGTAAACCCCTTTGAACAGCACAACGGTGAGGCCTACTCCGGCCAGCAGGAATACGTGCAGCAGCAGGATGAAATAGGCGGTGAATATACTTTTGAACAATCCTTCTTTATCTTTTAAGAACTTCATACAAACCTTTATTTTTTTCTGGAAAGGGTATTCATGAGTCCGGACCGGTATTGATCCCTGACCAATGCGGCGGCGGGGCCTGTGCCCCTGACGGCATCCAGTTTGGAGAGCAGATAGTTGAGCCGCTTGCCAAGGCCGGCTTGTTCCGGTGATCCCGGGTCCAGGGTGTCCATCAGATCCCGGGTATGGGCGATTTTCTTTTTCAGTTCCACCTCAGGGGGAAGGAATCCGGCATTTTTAAGAATCTTGTGTGCCATTTTAAGATCGTCCGGCACACCGGGATCTTCAAGGGCCAGCGGACGCCCCTTGCCGGGCAGATTCTCAAAGGCACCGTCTTTCTGGGCCTTTTTGATTCTTTCCTCAACAATGGCTTCAAATCCCGGAATCATTGGTGGTGCGTGTCTCCTAAGCTTGATATGGCCGAACGGTTGCGGCAAAAAGAAGGGTCCTTTTACCAGAGAATCCTCCCTGCTTCAAGGCAATAGATTTTATTAAACTTAGGGCGGATTTGCAACCCCAATCTTGACAGTATAAGGCCGATACTGTATCAAATAACATTTTAAATCAGAGAATTGAGGATGCCTGTCGCAATGAAAAAAAGCCTAGGAATAAAGCAGATGACGGCAGGCCGGAAACCAGGCGGGCTGGGCATCCTTGAAACGGTTCTGTTTTTGCAGGTTCTGTTGGCAATACTGCTGCCGGGGGGAAACAGGGCATGGGCCGATGTCAACGCATCCGGCACGGCAAACGCCCCTGCAGAATTGTTCGATGCCTTTTTGTACTTTGCGGATCCTGAATCCGCCTACCTCAAGGCCATTCCCGCATCCCTGCCCTCCGGAATGGAAGACCACGCCCTTGGGATGACGGTTTTAAATGCCTTGATGGCTGGGCCGTCCATTGCCGGTCCGAGACGGATCTTTCCGGAAAGCCTTCGGGTGAATGCCCTGTTCATCACCGGTAACGGTGACGCCTACGTTGATTTGGGAAGTGAGGACAGGGTCTTTGATGATGCCATCGGGGAATACTTAGGGATTTACTCCCTGGTCAACACCCTGGCGGTGAATATACCGGGCATCAGGCGGGTCAAAATCCTGGTGAACGGATCGGATAGCGGGGCCTTAGGCAATCACCTGGACCTGGGACAGTTTTTTACAACCAATATGCGAATAGTGAAATAAAGCCAAAACCATGAGCAAACAAAAGAACATAGCCAAAATCAGAAACATCGGCATCATGGCCCACATTGACGCGGGCAAGACCACGGTGACCGAGCGGATTCTTTATTACACCGGCAGGTCCCATAAAATCGGGGAAGTCCATGACGGCGAGGCCACCATGGACTGGATGCAAGATGAGCAGGACCGGGGCATTACCATTACTTCGGCCGTGACCTACTGCCAGTGGAAAGGCGCCAATATCCAGATTATCGACACCCCGGGTCATGTGGATTTTACCGTGGAGGTGGAGCGGGCCTTAAGAGTGCTGGACGGGGCCATAGGTGTCTTTTGCGGTGTCGGCGGTGTTGAACCACAGTCCGAGACCGTATGGCGCCAGGCGGACCGTTACCGTGTTCCCAGAATGGCCTTTATCAACAAACTGGATCGGACCGGCGCCGACTTTTTTGCTGCGGTGGAATCCATCCGGGAGAAGCTGGCGGCCAATCCTGTCATGATTCAGGTCCCCATCGGTGCCGAAGACCAGTTCCGCGGGGTGATTGACCTGGTGGCCATGCAGCAGATTCAATGGAACGATGAATCCCTGGGGGCGGAATACACCACCGGGGACATTGATCCCGAGCATGCGCAATTGGCTGCGGAATACCGTGAAAAAATGCTGGAAGCCATTTCCGAGGTCAACGATGAAATCATGGAAAAATACCTCGGGGAAGAAGAAATTGAGATAGCTGAGTTGAAGGCTGCCATCCGGAAGGCCACCATCGACCGTGAGATTGTTCCGGTTCTTTGCGGCAGCGCCTTGAAAAATAAAGGCATCCAGACCCTGCTGGACGCCATTGACTTCTATCTGCCAAGTCCCAAGGACATCCCTCCGGTCAAGGGCATTCATCCGACAACCGAGGAGGTGCTGGAATTCAAGCCCGAGAAAAACGCTCCCCTGGCCGCCCTGATTTTCAAGGTGTCCATGATAGAAGGCAGAAAGCTTTCCTTTGCCAGGATTTATTCGGGCCGCATGGCAGCAGGGGCAGACGTATTCAACCCTGCCCTCAACCGGAAGGAGAAGCTGTCCAGAATCCTGAGAATGCACGCCAACAAGCGGGAGCGGCTGGATGAGGCTTCGGCCGGCGACATCATCGGTATAGTTGGGCTGAAAAACTCCGGCACCGGGGAAACCCTGTGTGACCAGAACCATCCGGTCTTCCTTGAGAAAATGGAATATGAAGATCCCGTTATTTCCATTGCCATCGAGCCCAAGACCCATGCGGACCAGGAAAAACTGGACCAGGTTCTGGAAAAGTTCATGATCGAGGACCCCACCTTAAAGATGAGAAAGGATGAGGAGACCGGCCAGACCATTCTTTCCGGCATGGGCGAGCTTCACCTTGAAATCATCATCTCCAGAATGGTCAAAGAGTTCAAGACCAACGTCAACGTGGGCAAGCCCCAGGTGGTTTACCGTGAAATCGTCACTGCCCCGGCCAGGGGACAGGCATTGTTTGAGCGGGAAATCCAGGGCAAGTCACATTACGCCAACGTCACTGTGGAACTCAAACCCCTGAGCCGCGGTGAAGGGATAAAATTCAGCTCTCAGGTATCCACCGATCAGATTCCGGAAATTTATATTCCCCATATCGAAAAAGGTATCCGTGAGAGCCTTGAGGGCGGTTATCTTAAAGGGTATCCCATCGTGGATATTGAGGTGGTACTCACCGGCGGGGCCTGCGAGGAGGGGAAAAGCTCTGAACTCGGGTTCTCCGTCTGCGGGGCCATGGCCCTGAAAGAAGCGTTGAAATCAGCAAATATGGCGCTTCTGGAGCCCATTATGGCTGTGGAGGTATTCGTACCCGATGCCAATATGGGGGACGCCATTGCCGACCTGAATACCAGGGGCGGCAAGGTGGAGTCCATCAACTCCAAAGCCGATATCCAGGTGGTCAAGGCAGTGGTGCCGCTGGCCAGGATGTTCGGCTACTCCACGGCCTTAAGATCAGCCACCCAGGGCAGGGGCACCTTTACCATGCAGTTCAGAAGTTTTGACAAGGTGTAATACCTGCTGCGCCTGCAACGCGGATATATGATTTCAAACAAAACGGCCCCACACCATAGCGGTGCGGGGCCGTTTTAATTAAGCTATGTGGCTGCCGGCTACAGGGCTTAAGACCTATTACGCGAAGCCTTTTTCAGTTTTTCAAGACGTTCCCGGGCATCTTCTTTTACTTTCGGATCTTCCAGGGTCTCCACCGCTCTTCCCAGATGGCGGAAGGCATTTTTAAAATCCTTTGTTTCCGCATAATAAATTCCCAGGTAATAGTGGGACATGGGAGCATTTCGCTCCTGGGACATGATATTGGCCAGATGGTAATTGGCCCGGGAGAATCCTTTGCCTTTGTTCCGGGCCAGCACCTGAACCAGGGACTCTTTTGCCGCAGCCAGGTTACCGGTCTCAATCTGTGCCACGGACCTGAAATAAATGGCGGTATCTCCCACCACCTTATCCCCGGTGATCCCTTCCAGAACGGTCAGGGCGTTTTCATAATCCTGGTTGCGGACGTGAAGGCGGCCAAGTTCAAGAAGGATGACCGGATTGAAAATTTCTCTTGAAAGGGCGCGGTTCAGATGGTCTATGCCGCGTTTTACCTGGGTACCCCGGCCGTACAGCAGACCCAGTCCGTAGTTGATGGCCGGATTGTCAGGATCTTTGGCAAGCGATTGTTCAAGTTTGCCCAAGTACTTGTCCGGATCTGCGTATAATCCGATGAGCCGGTACTTCACCAATTGATAGTCAAAGGTTTCCGGGGGAGACGGCTTGTCCGCCGGTGCCTTGTAATCCGCCAGGATTCCTGCCAGATGGGCGATGCGGCTGCCGATGCCAGGATGGGTCTTAAAGTAGTCCGGGACGGATTCCACACCCTGGAAATCGGCTTCCCTGATTTTGATCAGGCCGGTGAGCAGGCCCTTGGGATCATAGCCTGTTTTGTTCATGAAAAGAACGGCTTTCTGGTCTGCTTCGGTTTCATTTTCCCGGGTAAAGGAAAGCATGGATGACTGGCCGGCGGCCATGGATCCTATGCTGAGAGCGGAGCCCGCATCCCCTCCTGCCGCCGATCCCAGGAGCACACCTGCCAGCATCCCGGCCAGGCTGCCCACGGCCACCATTTTTGAACGGTCAATGGACTGGGAGACGTGGCGGCTGGCGGCATGGGCCGTTTCATGGGCCATGACGCCGGCAAGCTCATCCACGGTGTCCAGGGAGGTGATCAGTCCCCGGTGGATAAAAATATTGGCCGCCGGACTGGCAAAGGCGTTGAATGAGTCGTCGTTGATCAGGTTGAACTCGAATTGAAAGGGTTGGGGCGGCAGGGCCTCCAGTATGTGATTGCCGATGGTGTCGATAAGGTGTTTTGTCACCGGATCATGGAGGATCAGCCGCTGGTCCTCGATCATCTCCATGAACTGCTTTCCCAGTTTTTGCTCTTCGGGAATGGAAATGGCCAGGGCATGGGAGGTGACCAGAAACACCAGTGACAGGCAGAACGCAAACGTGCGTTTTAAATGTGTCATATATATTTTTAAGGCTGCTTGGCGTTATATGTCAACAAACTCCGTATGTTCCATGGCGATTTCGATGCGGAAACTATAATTGCCGATTTTCAGTGACAGGCGGCGGTTTTCCGCATAGTAGGCGTCAATGACCAGGGTAATGGCCGAATTCAGGGTCAGGGCCTTGGGCTGGCCGATGACCGCATTCAGATCATAGGCTTCTTCCACATCACGGATGAGTTGGCCCATGAGCTGGTTAGTTAATTCCCCGATGGTATCCGCCACTTCCGGTGAGGAGATGGACGTGGCCAGTTCGTCTTTGGGCATGCCCATCATCAGCATGTATTTTTTATACACCTCAAAGGCGGCTTCCGCACTGAAGTTCAGGATGACCAGTCCGATATAATCCCCGTCAAACTGTACAAAGCAGGTGAGGTCCGGCTTCATGGACACCTTGGGAATTTTCTGTATGGTGCTGGAAAACTTAACCTCCTGCCCGGTACTGGCCTCAAGGGTCTTCTGTGCCGTGGTCAGAAAAATTTTTGATATCTTATCAATTGACAGAACATTGTTGCCCATGGGTGCTCCTTGTCAGTGAAGGTGACCTTAAGATCCTCGAATTATCTTTAAAACCCGTGGAAATGTCAAACCTTTGTATGTATTTTGCTCTAATCCGTCTGTATTCAATTGCCTGCCCGGCCTCAGCTTACCTCTCCCCCCGTTTGTAGGGGGCTGCCAGCATGGCCGGGGCGTTGAGCTTTCTGGGGTCCCTGAAACTGATGACCAGCAGGATCACCAGGGTGGCAATATAGGGCAGCATGGCCAGAAAGTTGGGGGAAATCCCCAGGGGTTGCAACAGGTACTGCACCACAAAGATGCCGCCGAAGACAAAGGATGCCCAGATGGCCCGTCCGGGATTCCACAGGGCGAAGATGGTCAGTGCAATGGCGATCCACCCCCGGCCGGCAGTCATCCCCTCCACCCAGGATTTTGAGTAGGAAATGGAAAGATGGGCCCCTGCCAGGGCGGAAAACCCGCCGCCGATAATAACGGACCAGTACCTGACCAGGTCAACGTTAACCCCTTGGGTTTCAGTGGCCTTGGGGTTTTCTCCTGTGGACCGGACCTGGATGCCCAGTCGGGTTCTTTCCAGAAAGAACCAGGAGACCAGGGCCAGGACAATGGCCAGGTAAAAGAAGGGACTCTGGTTGAACACGGCCTGTCCGATGTAGGGGATATCGGAGAGGAAAGGAATTTCCACATTTTCCATTTTAATGGACAGGGGCCGTCCCACATAGGGTTTGCCTATCATGCCGGAAAGGCCTAAGCCCAGCATGGTCAGGGCCAGGCCCGATACCACCTGGTTGGCCTGGAGGGATACCGAGGCAAAGGCGTGGATAACGGAGATGGCCATACCTGCGCCAACGGCGGCAAGGACCCCGAGCCAGGGCTGGCCGGTTGTCATGGTCACGATGAATGCCACCACGGCACCGACGGCCATAACCCCTTCAACGCCTAAGTTCAGAATGCCTGAGCGCTCGCAGAGCACTTCCCCGGTGGTGGCCAGCAGCAGGGGGGTCCCCGCCACCATGGTTCTTTGAATGGTTGATATGATGATCTCTTCCATTGTTATGTCCTAATTTGTTTTTCCGAACCGGATATGTACCTTATGGTGTAAAAAATAATCCCCCATGATGAGGAAGATTAAAAGAATGCCGTTGACGATTTGTACGGTGGCCGCAGGCAGCCCTAAAGAAATCTGGATGGCGTCGCCGCCGACAACGATACCGGCAAATACAAGGCCGGAAAATATGGCGTACAGGGGGTTGAGTTTGGCCAGCCAGGCCACGATGATGGCGGTGAATCCGTACCCGGAGGATACGGATGCGGGATAGCCCAGGTAATGGTGGATGCCGGCCACTTCACCCACGCCGGCAAATCCGGCAAGGCCGCCGGAGATGGCCATGAGAATCAGGCTGGTTTTAAGAAAATCGATGCCCGCATATTTTCCTGCATCCGGGTTTTCCCCGACGACCCTGGCCTCGTAACCGAACCGGGTTTTGTATATGACCACGGTTAAAACTGCGGCGGATACCACGGCCAGGATCAAGGTGGCATAGTGAATCCGGGACCCGGGAATAACACCCAGGATGACGGATTCGGGCAGGTTATCCGTGCCGGGAAATCCGAACCGGGTCTTTCCCTTCCAGGGGCCCACGATGAGCATGGTCAGGATTTCAGCGCAGATATAGTTGAGCATCAGGGTGGTGATGACCTCATTGATGGCGTATTTGATCTTAAGTATTGCCGGGATAATTCCCCAGAGCGCCCCGCCCAGAAATCCGGCACCAAAGACCAGGGGAACGATCAGCACGGAGGGCAGGGCCTCCCCGAAGGTCTGGGCGGTCCAGGTGGCGAAGATGGCCCCCATGAGCAGCTGCCCCTCGGCCCCGATGTTCCAGAATTTGGCCCGGAAGGCCAGGGTGAGGCCTGCCCCGATGAGGATCAGGGGAATGGCCTTGGTCACGGTTTCCTTGAATCCGTATGCAGATCCAAAGGATCCCAAGAAGATCTCCGAGATGGCGAACAGGGGATTGACGCCGGCTGCAAGGAAAATAATGCTGATAACCAGAAGGCCTGCGGCAAATGCCCCCAGGCTGGTCATCAGGGATCTTGCGGCGGTGATGTTGTATCGATCACTGGTGGTAATCTGTATCATGGTAATGACTTTAAGGTAATTATAATTACGATTGCTGTTTAATTGATTGGCTGCCGGGCTTTAATTTTTAGTATACTTTGGCTTTTGCTATACTTGGTTGTTTTCGGGCAGGTGGGTGTTGTCCCCCACCCGCTTGGATCCGGCCATCATCAAACCGATGTCGCAAAGGCGCTGGTCATCAGCTTCCAGGATTCCCATGAGCTCACCGGCAAAAATAACCGCCACCCGGTCACAAAGTTCAAATATTTCTTCTAAGTCTTCTGAGAAGAGCAGGACGGTGCTGCCCTGGCGTCTCAATTGGAGCAAGTGCTGGCGAAGGAATTCCGTGGCTCCGACGTCCAGGCCGTAGGTGGGGTGGGAGGCAACGAGAAGGTCAGGCTGCTCGCTGATTTCCCTTCCTAAAATCAACTTCTGGATATTGCCGCCGGACAGGTTTCGGATCTGGTTGTTGATGGAATGGGTGGAGACTTTAAAATCCGAAATAATGGTCTTGGCGTGGTTTTTCACCTGGTTGTACTTGAGAAAGTAGCGTTTGGAGAATTTTTTCAGGTGATGCTGTTTCAATATGGCATTGTCGTAGAGGAAAAGGCCCGGGGCAATACCGAATCTGATCCGTTCCTCGGGAACGTGGGACACCCCGTAATCGTAAATTTTCCGCGGGGACATATTGGTAATGTTCTGGCCGTTGACCCGGATGCTGCCGGTATCGATTTTCCGGATACCGGTAATGGCCTCTGCCAGTTCCCGCTGACCGTTTCCGGCCACACCCGCAATACCGAAAATTTCGTTTTTATAAAGGTTAAAGGAGACGCCTTTAACAGCGGGCAGCCCCTTGTCCCCGGTCACATGAATATCCTCCACGGACAATACCTGGGACCCTTTTTCCAGTTTTTCACGGTCCACCTTGAAGGAGACGTCCCGGCCCACCATCATCCGGGCCAGCCCCTGCTTGTCCATATCTTTGGTGTCTGCGTTCCCCACGATCTGTCCCTTTTGCAGAACGGTGACCCGGTCGCAGATATCCATGATTTCGTCCAGCTTGTGGGAGATAAAGATAATGGAGTGGCCGTCGGCCTTCATCCGGCGCAGGATATCGATGAGTTCCCGGATTTCCTGGGGGGTGAGCACTGAGGTGGGTTCGTCCAGGATCAGCAGGTCCGCACCGTTGAGCAGCGCCTTGATGATTTCCACCCGCTGCTGCTCGCCTGCGGACAACTGCCAGACTTTCTGGTTCAGGTCCATGCGGAAATCAAACTGCCGGGAGAATTCCTTGACCCGTTCCCTGATTTTTATTTTTGGAAAGAAAAAGGGGGTGTCCTTATAGCCCAGGGCGATATTCTCGATTATCGAATGGTTCTGGACCAGCATAAAGTGTTGGTGAACCATGCCGATACCATGGCTGATGGATTCCACCGGATTGGAAATCTTAATGGGTTTCCCGTTGATGCGGATCTGCCCGCCATCCGGCTGGTAAAGGCCGTAAAGGATGTTCATCAGGGTGGTTTTGCCGGCGCCGTTTTCCCCCAGCAAACCTAAAATCTCACCGGAGTTGACGGTGAGATTAATGTCCTTGTTGGCATGGACTCCGTGAAAAGATTTACAGATATCCACCATCTCAAGGCGTTGTATCTTTTTCATAGCGTTTGGGTACGTCTCGTTTAAAAAGGCCGGGAATGGGGTTCCCGGCCTTTTTAGGATTTATAAGCGGTTTACGCCGCGGGTAAACTCGAACTACTGGGGGATATTGCCGTTGACACCGTCCACGTAGTACATGATGGACATCAGGTCCCCGATGGAGGCTTTTTCCCCGGCTTTAATCTTGAGATTGCCCTTGTTGTCCTTGATGGGACCGGTAAAGGGCTCGAATACCTCACGGCCCTGTTTCATCTGTTCGTACCGTTTCATGACCAGGTCATAGGCGGAAATTTTGCCGAATTCGGGGGAATCGATCATGGCGGCTTTGAGCGCGGGAACGAACTTGGGATTCACAGGATCGGTGGGGGTACCGCCGAGGATGGCGGCTTTTTCCTTGGCCAGCCAGAGAATGTCCTTGTCTTCCATGTTCTTGCTGGTCCAGGTGCCGTTGTAGATGTTTTCCAGGATAGTGGCATAGATGCCGCCCCAGTCCATGTACTGGCCTGAAACAACGGAGTCTTCACCATAGGGCTGCATGGCGGAGTAATGGGAGAAGGTGTAAATCTGTTTGCCTTTTTCAGAGTGGTCCTGGCCCACTTCAATGACGGCCGGGGTGTCTTCGGTGAAGGCCAGGGCGTCGCAGCCTTCTGCGATCAGCGCTTCGGCAGCTTCTTTGGCCTTGTCCGGGCCGTACCAGGCATAGATCCATTTCACGTCTACGCTGGCTTTGGGGTTGGCGGCTTTAACGCCCAGGGCGTAAGCGTTGATATGGCGGATCAGTTCGGGAATGGGGAAGGCGGCCACGTAACCGATCTTATTGGTCTTGGTCAGGGCGCCGGCCATCAGACCGTTCAGATAGTACATCTGGTAAAGGTCGCCGAAGTAGGTGCCCACGTTTGCGGAACGTTTGAACCCGGAGCAGTGCATCAGGATGTTGTCCGGATATTTTTTACCGGCTTTGACGGTGTCGTCCATATAGCCGAAGCTGGTGGTGAACACCACGTCGCACTTCTGCTGCTGGATGAGGCGGTCGATGATTCTCATGCTGTCGGATTCCGCCACGGACTCAACAATCACGGTTTCCAGCCAGGGAAATTTTTCTTCGGCGTATTTTTTACCCATGTCATGGGCATGGGACCAGCCGTAGTCACCCACGGGCCCTACATAGATGAAGCCCGCTTTAAGCTTTTTTTCCGCAGCCGCATCCGGCACACCGGCGGAAATCAGCATAAAAGAAAACACAAAGGTGAAAAATAAAGCAACGGCAAAAAGTTTTGTTTTCATATTCCTCTCCAAAAATAGTGTAAAAAAATAATTATATAAAATGGTTGTGCAATAAATTTTTAGGTAAAAATCGGGTTGGATCATACGATAAATCGCTGTTTCCAGTCAACCTTTATGATGCCTGTAGAGGCGTTGCCGTCAAAACCAAAGCCGGGCAAGGCCACATCATATATAGGCCTTGCCCGGCTTTGAGGAAATTTCAGGCGTTGATCGATTTCTTATGATTTACATCATAAAACTCCAGAGGATACCGGCACAAACCGCAGATCCGATGACGCCTGACGAGTTACAGGCCATGGCATGCATCAAAAGAAAGTTGGTGGGGTCTTCCTTGAGGCCCACCAGGTGGACTTCCCGTGCCGAACCGGGGACGGCGGACACACCGGCCGCCCCGAGCAGCGGATTGATCTTTTCTTTCATGAACAGGTTCATGATCTTGGCAAAAATAACACCGGATGCGGTGGCAATACTGAATGCAACGGCGCCCAGCAGGAAAATCCCGACAGACTTGGCGTTGAGGAAAACATCCCCCTGGGTGGACGCCCCTACGGTCAGTCCCAAAAAGATGGTTGCCGTATCGATCACCGCTGTACGGGCCGTGTTGGCCAGGCGGTCAACCACGCCGGACTCTTTCATGATATTGCCAAAGAAAAAGGGTCCCAGCAGCGGAATGGAGGCCGGTGCCAGAAAACAGCAGAGGAAAAGGCCCACCACCGGAAAGATCATGACCTCTTTTTTTGATACGGGCCTGGGTTCGGGCATACGGATCAGCCGTTCCTCGCGTGAGGTCAAAAGCCGCATGATGGGCGGCTGGATGATGGGGATCAATGCCATATACGAATAGGCTGCAATGGCAATGGGACCGATCAGATGGGGCGCAAGTTTTGCGGTCAGGAAAATGGATGTGGGGCCGTCGGCACCGCCGATAATCGCGATGGATGCCGCCTCTTTCGAGGTAAAGCCCAGGGCCATGGCACTCAACAGCGTGGCCCAGATACCGGTTTGGGCCGCCGCCCCTAATAGCATGAGTTTGGGCCTGGCAAGCAAAGATGAAAAATCCGTCATTGCCCCGAGTCCGAGAAAAACGATGGAGGGGTAAACACCGGTGGTTACCCCGAAGTAAAGATAGTGCAGAACCGAGTTCTGTTCATAGATCCCCAGCCCAAAACCTTTGAAAAACGGGATATTACCGATTAGGACACCAAACCCTATGGGCAGCAGCAGCAGGGGTTCATACTCTTTGGCAATGGCCAGGTAAACAAATAGGGAGCCGATGCCTATCATTACAAAATTTCGATACTCCGCAAGAAAAAAGCCGGTGTTTGATATAAACTGGAGAAACAGTTCCATTCTTCTTTATCCTAGTTATTGTGTAGGTTTCACCGTAAGTTATTCACACCGCATTATCTCTTTGGGCCGGTGTGCATAACTAAACTTGTTGATTGTCTTTTTAAGGTGTGTCATCAGGAGCCGATGGTGACGGTTTATCTTTTCCAGACAAACAACCCCTCTCCTTCTGGTACCAGTATGCCGGCAACCCTGAAACGGCCAACCGTCAATATCGGGTGCGGAAAATCGTTTTGCTCGGCAATCCGGTAAAGCGCTTTTAACTCAAAGGGCTGTTCTAACTTGTCAATGAGGGCCTGATAGATGTCTGCCGTTTCCAAAATGTTATCGGGTAAGATTTTGGGAACAGATATCTTGTCCTCGACTGCGGATTGAGTGGCTGAGTCCGGCTTCTTGTCAAAGATGGCAACGATTTTGTGCAACTGGGAAATAATCAAGGCCAGGATGGTTAATCCCGACATTACTATCAGTGGTCCGGTAATGGCCATTGCCCAGCCATTATTGGCACTTATGGCTTCTAATCCGTACAAAGTTCATCCTCCTGTCTCAATTTTTTTTTATATGAAAGAACTTCGCAACTATTTGAAATCTTTCATGGTATGTTGTGGTATGGCCGCTTATTGTGATCCCGCAGCTATGGTTCGCCTTTCTGAGGCAATTGCATCAATTTTTTTCATTATTTTTTCACCCAGCGCATTGTCTCCCTGGATCAGTTCAAAGAAATCCCTGCTGGATATTTCCAATACCTCTCCTTCAACACTTGCTTTAACAGTGCCGATATAGTGGAACGGGTGGACAACTGTGGACCAGCCCATCACCTCCCCTTTTTTCTCTAAGACAATCGAACGGTCTTTTTCGAAATCGACCTCATAGGTGCCGGAAAGGATAATGAAGAAAGTGAGCGCCGGAGTACCCCGTTTGATGATGATTTCGCCGGCCTTGACAGTTCTGGGTTTAAGCGCAGCCGCGCATTCCTCCAGCTCTTGTTGGTTAAAATCCGCAAAAAAATCCAGGGGTTTTAGAATATGGGCATCAATACTCATAACTGGCTCCTTTTCTTGCTTTAAGCCTGGGTTCTAACCAAATAATTATCCGATGTCAAGTTGGACCTGAGCAGTATCCAGGGGGGCTGCATGCAAATTCCCAAGCCAATGGATTATTATTGATGAACTTGTCCTGATACATGTGGACAACCCTATGCCAGAGGCATAAGTGTCCAATAATTATAGCAGATCACATATTATTTATACAAATTTTTTTAACGGTATCAGAATGGGGAAATGGAAACCCCGGCCCTCTTCAGTGAATAGGGCGTTTTTTTTCTGGGCCTTGATTGTGAGGGATCAGAGCGCTTTCACTTGCCCGGTATCGAGTTTTAGCACTAGGTTGGTGTCCCGGGGCGGCAGGTCTGTCCACCATCCCTGGATCAGGTCTTCTTGCATCCAGCTTACCACCTTTAGCCACATGCCGAATCCTGTGGTATCAATGGCCGTGGGAGGTAAAATTTCATCTCCTCTCAGATGGGCGCTGTAGGCTGCGGCCACCTGGCCGTTGATCAGCTTGGCCTGGTCCGGTGAGACGTAGTATTTTGCCAGGGCGGTATCCGCCAGTTTTTTGGTGCCGTTGAAGACGTATTCCCGGGCATAGGCACCAAAGGCGTCGCCCATTGACGGAATGGACTCTATGGCCGTGCTGGTTATTTTTGCGGTATTCCCCCGGCGCAGTGCTACTTTTCGGCAGGGGCAGGGGGCGGTGACAAGAGAGCCGGTTTCAATATCGAAGACCGGCCGGTCGCCTATTTTCTTCAAGGTAATGTCCTGGGCGTGGAAATGGCCGGTGAACACCAGGGGGACATGATAGGCCGCCAAAAGTTCCGTGAACCGCTGGTGGCCCTTAAGTATGTATTCATCGTAGAACCGCTCATTGGCCGGATAATGTTCCATGGCGCCGTGGTGCATGGCCACGATGACGGCCTTGTCGTTCTGCTTTGCGCTGATCAACTGTTGTTCTATCCAGGCCAGGGTCTCCTTTGAAAAGGTACCTGATATCAGGGCGTGGTGTCCTTTTACATTTTCCTGCCAGCGGCAGGAATCCAGGGCCAGCAGCCGGAGGCCGTCCACGGGTTCTGCTGTGTAACTCAGGGAATGCGTATCCTTTGCCAGGGCCTGGCCGTAGCCGAAAGCCTCATATATGGCCTGGAACTCTTTGGGGCCGGCCGCAGGCACCGCGTGGGTCCGGTCACCGTCAAAACGGACCGCTTCGGGATTGGCCACATCATGGTTGCCCGGCACCACAAACACTTTTTTACCTGTTCTGGTCAGTTTTTTCAGGTGATTGGCCATGCCTTTGTGGCACACCATTTCCCCGTCCTTGGTCAGATCTCCGCAGACCAGGACAAAATCTGCGGACTGCCCGGAAATGGTTTGCATGGCCGTGCCGATAATCTCATCACTGAGCACCAGAAGCTTTCGGTCATTGTCCAGGTAATCCTGAAAGGCGGCTCCTTCAGTGCCAAGGCTGATGTCGTAAAGATGCGTATCTGAAATCACAAAAAAATCGGTATCAGGGTAGGGAATCTGTTTTTGGGCAAGATCTAAGGCATCCGGGTCATTTTCAAAGAGAAAGGCTGTGCGGGCGGTGCAGGCAAGGCTGAGATGGATCATCTGAGGTCTCCTTTTTAAACATTGTCCCGTTTTTAGATCATGATTGTCATACCCTAAATTGGTATTCAAGGCAATTTTATCCAAGAAATAATCTTTACCCCCGGGCAGGATGACGTATACTATTTTGAAGTTGAATTGATATTAGCGGAGAGGTTCGTGGCACAGCGCAAAGAATCAAGCACATACCTGAGAGTCTCGGAACTTGGGAACCTGGAGTTGCTGCACGCGCGCTACAACCGTCAGAAATTCTCCCCCCACTTCCATGAAGGCCATGTGATCGGCACCATTGAAAAAGGGCAGTTGGGGTTTGACTACCGGGGAGAAACCCTGACGGCCTGCCAGGGCCAGATCAACCTTGCCGATCCCGGCGAGGTACACAACGGATTCGCAGTGTCTAAAGCCGGTTGGCAATACCGGATGTTTTACCTGGCCCCGGGGCAGTTGGAAACCATTGCAAACGACGGCCGGGACAAGGCCTCACCCATGCCGTTCTTTAAACAGGGGGTACTCCGGGACCGGCGGTTGGCCGCAGAAATCCTTTCTCTTCACAGGGATTTTACCACCCCGGGCATTTCTTTTCTTGAAAAAGAATCCAGGTTTTATCATCTGATTCACCGGGTGGTGGCGCGCCACGCCCCCGGGCCTGGGAACAGGTTTCGCCCGGGCCGGGAAAAGGAACGGATCTTAAAAATCAAAACCTATATCCAGGATCACTACATTGAATCGGTAACCCTTGAAGACCTGAGCCGGATCAGCGCCATGAGCAAGTACTACCTGCTGCGCACCTTTTCCGCCCACACCGGTTTTACCCCCCATGCCTATCTTTCCTATGTGAGGGCAGTCCGGGCCAGGGAAATGATGGACCAAAGGCTGCCTTTGGCCGATATTGCCCTGTCTGCCGGCTTTTTCGATCAAAGCCATCTCAACCGGATTTTCAAGAAGATTTATGGGATCACCCCCGGGCAGTATGTCGGTGCGGTTTTGTAGATAGCCGAGATTGCGGACCCGTATTGCAAACATCATCAAGACCCTGTAGGATCATTACGTCTTACGTGATCGTGATGCTGAAAAGGGGTTCTTTATGGATACGGTTTTTTTCTGGATATCTAAACTTGCCTGGCTTCTGATCCGGCCGGATACACTGCTTCTGCTTGCCGTAGCGGCTGGGGTGATCTGCCTTTATGCCGGTGCCCGGCGGCGGGCCGGGGCCATTTTTACTTTGGTTTTTTTTTGCATGTTGATCATTACGGTTGTACCCGTCGGCAACTGGTTGTTGTCCCCCCTGGAAAATAGGTTTCCCACCAATCCTGAACTGCCGGAGACGGTAGATGGCATTATCGTACTGGCAGGCCCTGAAAACGGATATAAATCCGCATTGTGGGACCAGGCAGAGATCGGAGAGGCGGCGGAGCGTTTGTTTTACTTTCTAAAATTGATGAAAGATTATCCGGATGCAAGGTTCGTGTTCACCGGCGGTTCCGGATCATTGACTGGTCAGGTGTATAAATCTGCCGATGTTGCCAAACGGCTATTCGATGAACTTGGAATCGATACGACACGGATAACCTTCGAGCCTGACTCAAGAAACACCTACGAAAACGGCTTCTACACCCGCAAACTGGTCAAACCTGAACCCGGCGAAAACTGGATATTGATAACAACGGCCTGGCACATGGCGCGGTCCGTAGGCATTTTCGAGAACCTGGGATGGCAGGTGATTCCTTTCCCCGTGGATCATCGGACAAAACCTGCTGAAAGTAACGCTTCAGGTTTTAACCTGACCTGGGATTTTCTCGATAACCTGGATGGGCTTCAGACTGGCATCAAGGAGTGGGTGGGACTTGGAGCTTATTACCTCACCGGAAAAACGTCGGCCCTGTTTCCCCCGGCAGGAGGTGGCAAATAAGCCGGTGTTCCCGTGTCGTAAGAAGCTTCTGGCTTTAGGATATCTGCCGGGCTCCGCTTTTTAAATCCGCAGTCTGCCGAAGGCCTGAATAATTGGGCCGGCAGACTGCGGTGTGTGTTTCTCAGCTATTTTTCTAATTCAGGGATAAACCCAGGTGCCGTCATGGCCAGGACCGCATAGCCGCCCTGGACGTTTTTGATCCGTTCAAACCCCTGCTGATTCAGGAAAACCTGGCTTTCGTAGGACCTGGCCCCGGTGCCGCAAATCAGGTAGAGATCTTCATCCCGGGGCAGTTCTTCAAACTGCTGCCGCAGGTGTGCCTGGGGAATGTTCAGCCACCGGTCGCCGTGGCGGGTGATGAAAGGAGCTGCTTCCGACGGGTCTCTCAGGTCCAGTACACGGATATTCTCTTTTTCGAATACGTCCAGGAAGTCCAGCATATCAATGGGGGTGTTCCGGCCCTCAAAAATATTGTCCAGAACATTGCCCGCATTGTTGATGATATCCATGGCCGAGGCAAAGGGCGGGGCGTATCCGGTTTCAAGCACGCAGACATCGTCCACGTCCAGGCCGGTTCCCAGCAGGGGGGCAATGGCATCCACCCGGGCTTTCACCGCGTCGGACTGGGCGCCGATGGCCTCTACGCCGAGGATTTTCCGGGTGGCCCGGTCCGCAATGAGCTGGATGAACATGAATTTGGATTCCGGGTAAAAATGGGCCCGGTCAAACTGGGCCACCAGGGCATGAACCGGATCAAAACCGGCGGCTTTTGCCTGGGCCACGGTCAACCCGGCGGTGGCGGCGCCCATATCAAACACCTTGATACAGAAGGTGCCGACAGTGCCCTTGAACTGTGAGGCTCTGCCGTGGATGTTGTTGGCAATGATCCGGCCCTGGCGGTTGGCAAGTGACCCTAAGGGCATGGTGATGTTTTCCCCGCTGACCAGGTTGCGCATTTCAATGCAGTCCCCGCCGGCGTATATATCCGGATCTGTGGTCCTCAGATTCCGGTCAACGATAAGGGCGCCGCTGCTGCCTGTCGCAAGCCCTGCATCTTGGGCAAATCGTGTATTGGGGCGGACACCGGCGGACATGACCACCAGGTCGCAGGCCATGGCTTCACCATCAATCTCCACGCCGGTAACCCCGGTATCCGGGGCGCCTAAAATACGGGTGACCTGTTTGGAAATCATGACCCGTACATCGTTTTTTTCCAACTGGTTTTCAACCATGCGGGCAATATTCTTTCCGATGGCTGCCGGCAGTACCTGGTCTGCCATCTCCACCAGGGTGGTTTCCACCCCCCACAGATCGGTCAGGGCTTCGGCCATTTCAATACCGATGGCACCGGCACCGATGACAACGGCTTTGCCCACCCCTCCCTGGGCAATCATTTCTTTGATGTGTTTGGCCGAATGAAGGTTGGACACCGTACAGACCCGGGGCAGATCCGCTCCGGGAATCGGCGGGGTAATGGGGGTGGCACCGGCGGCAATGACCAGTTTGTCATAGGCCAGTGTCTCTTCGGTATCATTGTCCAGGTGCCTGACAACCACCTGCTTTTCCGCCCGCTTGATGGCCGTGGCTTCCATTCTGGG
This sequence comes from uncultured Desulfobacteraceae bacterium, assembly GCA_913041495.1. Classification (GTDB taxonomy): domain Bacteria; phylum Desulfobacterota; class Desulfobacteria; order Desulfobacterales; family Desulfobacteraceae; genus Desulfobacter. The sequence continues at coordinate 21,430 of CAJWHT010000092.1, forward strand.
AATGATGCGGATGCCCTTGCAGGTCTTGAAAAATTCGGGATCTCGAACCGCATGGGAGGTGGTGGAGAACAGTTCCTCGATATCCGTAATATCGCCTCCGATATAGTAGGGAATGCCGCATCCCCCGTAGGATATGAGGCTGTCCCTGTCAATCACTGTAATCTTGGCTTCAGGGTCCAGCCGTCTCAGGCGGCAGGCCACTTTGGGCCCCAAGGCCACTGCACCGATAATGATGATTCGTTTTGCCATTTTATGTCCTCTAAAGCGCCTTGCGGCGCTGATTGTTAAAAAATAGTAAATTAGGCTGTTTTCTTAAGTTTTCAATAGGAAGAGATATTAATTCTGATTTTTATTCTGATCGGAATTTTAGGAAAAAAAGAATCTGCCCAGAGTTGGCAATTTTGTCCAAGAGGATACGGAGCCGGTGTGGCAGAATTGTTGGTATTGATAAACCTGCAGTCTGAAATAACGGCCATGGGCCGCCCATGAATGTTATTCGGTGTGCCCACAACGAACTATGAAAGATTCCAACTGGTTGTGT